>JBAXCI010000027.1:0-15684 GCA_037141555.1 Verrucomicrobiota bacterium
TCAAGTCCGCGATGGCCCCGCCGGATGTGTTTAGTGTCGAGGAATTCCAGCGGCGCGACGCCGAGGTGTGGCAACTGCGCGTGGACACGCTGGGCGAGGAGCTGGCAAGGGAACGCAGCCCGGAAAACGGGAAACGCTCGCCGGTGGAGACGTATTGAGGCTGCACGTTTTCACACGAAGGCACGAAAAGACGGGGGGATTCCGTTAGTTGATCCGCTCTCGAAAAACGCTCGGACTTCCCACCATGCTTGTCATCCCGAGCAACGCGAGGGACCTCCCAAGCCACCCCAGTGCGCGACCTTCTCTTTTTGCGGAACTTCTAGTAGCTTGCGGGGTCCCTCGCTGCGCTCGGGATGACATGCGTTGAAAATGTTGTTTTTTCCTACAACCCCGGCCCCTGCTGCATGATGCCGCCGTCCACGAAGAGGGTGGTCGCGGTGATGTAGTCCGCCTCATCGCTGGCGAGGAAGGCGACGGCCCGGGCGATGGATTCCGGTTGCGCCATGTGGCCCAGCGGGATCGCGGCGTTCAAGAGCTTGAGAGCCTCGGGATTCGCCATGAGAACCTCGTTGATGGGCGTGGCGACCGCCCCCGGTCCGACGCCGACCACGCGGATGTTGTGCGGTGCGAGTTCAACACCCGCCGTGCGGGTGAGCATCCGCATCCCTCCTTTTGAGAGACAGTAAGGGGCGTTGCCCGGCATGGGCCAGTCCTCATGCACGGAGGAGATGTTGATCACGCATCCGCCCGAGCCCTGCTGGAGCATCTGCCGCGCGGCAAGCTGCGTGCCGAAGAACGCGCTGCGCAGGTTGACGCTGATTACACGGTCATATTGCTCCTCGGTCGTTTCGAGAACCGACGTGCGTGTCTCGATCCCGGCGTTGTTGACCATGATGTCGAGGCGTCCAAACTCTTTGACGGCCCTGTCCACCAGCATTTGCAAATCGCCCACCTTGCTTGCATCGGCTTGGATGCCGACGGCGCAATCCCCCAGGGCCGCCACCTGTTTTTCCAACGCCTCGGCGGCTTCCCGGTGGCTGCAATAGTCGATGACGATGTTTGCCCCCTGCCGCGCAAATTCCAGCACGATCGCGGCGCCGATGCCGCTGTTGCCCCCGGTCACGATGGCTGCTTTGCCTTTGAGTGTCATGATGCGGTTCCTTCCTCGATTGCCTTGCATGGGCGGCGCGGCTGGAAGAGCTTGGCGGCCAGCCCGGTCCAGCCGGTTTGGTGCGAAGCGCCCGCCCCTCGCCCGTTGTCTCCGTGAAAATATTCGTGGAACCAGATGTAGTCGCGAAAATGCGGGTCGGTCTGCATTTTCTCATTGGCTCCAAACACCGCCCGGCGGCCGTTTTCGTCGCGAAGAAAAATCCGCGTGAGCCGCCGCGTCAGCTCGTCGGCGACATCGTTGATGGTCATATACCGGCCCGAACCCGTGGGGCACTCGATCTTGAAATCGTCGCCGTAATAGTGGTGGAATTTTTGCAGCGACTCGATGATCAAATAGTTCACGGGAAACCAGATCGGGCCGCGCCAGTTGGAGTTGCCGCCGAACATCCCCGAATCCGACTCCGCGGGCAGGTAGCGCACCTTGATTTTGCAGCCGTCGAGGTGCAATTCGTAAGGCTCGTCCTTGTAAACCCGCGAAAGCGCGCGCGCGCCGTAATCCGAGAGAAACTCCGTCTTGTCCAGGAGCCGCCGAAGCAGGCATTTCATCCGGTGCCCGCGCAGCAGCGAGAGCAGCCGGCGTTCGCCCTGTCCCGGTTCGTACCAACGCGAAACCAGTTGCGCCAGGTCGGGGCGGTTCTTTAGGAGCCACTCCAGCCTGCGGTTGAAGACGGGGAATTTCGCCAGCAGCGCGGGCTCCAGCGTTTCCACGGCGAAGAGCGGGATCAAGCCCACCATGGAGCGCAGCCGCATGGGGAGGTTGCGGCCATCGGGCAGGATCAGCACGTCGTAATAAAACGAATCCTGCTCGTCCCAGAGGCCAAGGCCCGCGTTGGAGATGTTCGTCATCGCCCCGGCGATGAAGAGGAAATGCTCGAAGAATTTCGTGGCCATGTCCTCATACACCGGGTCGCGCTGGGCGAGTTCCAGCGCGATGCGCAGCAGGTTCAAGCAATAGAGAGCCATCCACGCCGTCCCGTCGGCCTGGTTGATGTAGCCGCCGGTGGGCAATGCCTGGCTGCGGTTAAAAATGCCGATGTTATCCAGCCCCAGGAAGCCGCCTTGAAAGATATTGAGGCCCGAGGGGTCCTTGCGGTTCACCCACCACGTGAAGTTGAGCAGCATCTTGTGAAAGACCCGCTCCAGGAAATCGAGATCGCCCGCATCGCCGCGCTGTTTGCGGTCGATCTGGAATACGCGCCACGCCGCCCAAGCCTGCACCGGCGGGTTCACATCGCCAAAGTTCCACTCGTAGGCCGGGAGCTGCCCGTTCGGGTGGAGATACCAGACGCGGTTGATGAGAACGAGCTGGATTTTGGCAAACTCGGCGTCGATCAACGCCAGCGAGATGCAATGGAAGGCGAGATCCCACGCCGCATACCACGGGTATTCCCAAGTGTCCGGCATCGAAAGAATCTCGGCGTTGTTGAGATGCCGCCACTCCCAGTTGCGCCCCTGCAAACGCTCGGGCGGCGGCGCAGGCTGGGCCGGGTCGCCGTCCAGCCAGCGTTCCACGTTGTAGTGATAGAACTGCTTGTTCCAGATCATCCCCGCAAAGGCCTGCCGCTGCACGTTGCGGGCGTCCGCGTCGCCGATCTCGCTTTGCAGCTCGGCATAAAACGCATCCGCCTCCCGGCGTCGCTGCGCCACGACCCGCTCAAACCCGTCGAACGGCGCAACCAGCGCTTCGGCGCAAAGCCGCAGGCGCACCGCCGTCTCGCCGCGGCCCGGGATCGTCAGGGCGTAATGGACGGCCGTCTTGGTGCCGACCTGCGCGGGATTCACCGCCCGAGCGTTTTTGCCGATGAGATATTCGTGGAAAGCGTCTTTGTAAAAAGCGCCGTCGCGAGCCGGTTGATTCCAGAGCCGGGGAGCGTTGGATTCATTCTCGCAGAAGAGCCATTCGGGCGAGCCGTCCGCGTAAAGAGTATGCCGCCCGAGATTCGGGTGCTCCACCTCGACGTGTCCCTCTGCGGCGCGCAATTGCGGTTTGGCGGCGCGTTCCTCCCAAGCCCAGGTGTTGCGGAACCAGAGTTGCGGCAGCACGTGCAGCAGCACCTCGTCGGGGCCGCGATTGCAGACGGTGATCTGGAGCAAAAGATCGTCCGGCGATGCCTTGGCGTATTCCACAAACACGTCGTAATAGCGATCGTCGTCAAAGATGCCGGTGTCGAGCAGCTCAAACTCCGGCTTATCCCGCCCCCTACGGCTGTTCTCGCTCACAAGCCATCCGTAGGGGAACTCCCGCTGCGGGTATTTGTAGAGCATCTTCAAATAGGAATGCGTGGGTGTCGCATCGAGGTAGTAATACAACTCCTTCACGTCCTCGCCGTGGTTGCCCTGCGGATTGGTCAGCCCGAAGAAGCGCTCTTTGAGGATCGGGTCGCGGCCATTCCACAACACCAGCGAGAGGCACAGCCGTTGCAACTGATCGCTGAAGCCCGCAATGCCGTCCTCTCCCCAGCGGAAGGCCCGGCTGCGAGCTGCGTCGTGGGAGATGTAATTCCAGGCGTCCCCGTCGGCGCTGTAGTCCTCCCGAACCGTTCCCCATTGGCGTTCGCTCAAATACGGTCCCCAACGATACCAATCTTCCACCCCCAGCCGCTGCGAGGCCAGTCGCTCTTTTTCCTTCGTCATCCTCTAAGGTATCGCTGCTTCCAACCCCACGGGCCGTCTGGGAGTGGTTTTGCCGTTGCGTCCGCCCCCCCAGGATAGTCGATCCTTGCAAAACCTGCCGTTGAACGCTAGAACTCACAGTTATCCACGGGTTTAACGCCGCCATGCATCCCTCCCAACACCCTTCCACGAAGCATGGGCAAGTCCCTCTACCCGATTCCGATGCAAACATCGGACATCCCAAAGCCGGGTATGGCGTAAAGCGGATTATTTTGTACTACATCGGGATTTCCGGGGCTTGGATTTTTTTTACCAACTGCCTGATTTCCTCCATGTTCACTTCCGTGGAAAACGTGGAGAAGTGGTCGATTCTCAAAGGCGTCCTCTTTATGATTGCGTCGGCGGCGCTGCTCTACGCCCTCATTACCCGCATGGTGGAGGAATTAAGGCATGTGAGCGAATCGCTTCGCAAGAGCGAAGAGCATCTTCGGTTGCTGGTGGACCATTTGCATGCGGGCGTGATCGTCCATGCTCCCGACGGCCGCATCGTCCTGTCCAATCCCGAAGCCGCCCGCCTGCTGGGGCTTTCCGAGGCGCAAATGCTGGGCAAAACGGCTGCCGATCCCGCCTGGTGTTTCACAGGCGAAAATGGGGAACCGCTGCCGCTCAAGGACTACCCAATCACCCGGGTAATCGCCACGGGGAAACCGTTGAGCGGAAGCGTCCTGGGAATCCAAAAGGGACAAAAGCCCGAGAAAACCTGGGTTTTGGTCAACGCCTATCCCGAATTCCACGGCGACGGCACTCTGGCTCAGGTGATTGTGACCTTTGTGGATATTACCGAGCGCAAAGTGGCGCTCGAGGCGCTCCAGGAAAGCGAGGAGAAGTTTCGGACCGTGTTTGCCGCCTCTCGCGACGCGATTTTGCTTTTGGACGGCGACAGCTACATTGACTGCAACGAGGCGACGCTTGAAATGTTCGGCTGCCCGAGCAAAGAGGTGTTCTGCACCAAAAAACTGGGGGAAATCTCCGCGCCCGTGCAGCCAGATGGAAGAGACTCAGTCTCGGGGGCAAAGCTGCATGTGGACTTGGTCCTCAAGGTTGGCTTTGCCCGTTACGAATGGTTGTTGCAGCGCTTCGATGGAACCCAATTTCTGGCGGAAATGTCCCTGAGCGCCCTGGAACTGCGGGGCCGGCCCGTTCTCCAATCGGTGGTCCGGGATATTTCCTGGCGCAAGGAAGCCGAGCGGCAACTGCGGCAACTCTCCCGGGCCGTGGAACAGAGCCCGAGCTCCGTCGTCATCACGGACATCCATGGAGACATCCAATACATCAACCCGAAATTTACAGCCGTCTCCGGCTACACCGCAGAGGAGGTCATGGGTAAAAACCCTCGCATTCTCAAGTCCGACGAGATTCCCGCGGAGGGATACCAAGACTTGTGGAAGACGATTACCTCGGGCCGGGAATGGCGGGGCGACTTCCGCAACAAAAAAAAGAACGGCGAGTTCTACTGGGAATCCGCCTCGATCTGCCCGATCACCGACGAGAGCGGCGCGATCACCCATTTCCTCGCCCTCAAAGAGGACATCACGGAACGCAAGCGGGCCGAGGAGGCATTGAAGAAATCGGAAGAAAAATTCGTAAAAGCCTTCAATGTTACCCCTGCCGTGGTGGCGATCATCACCCTCAAGGAAGCGCGCTATATTGAAATCAACGAGACGTTTGTGAAACTCTCGGGCTACAGCCGCCAGGAAGTCATCGGGCACACCGTGCAGGAACTGAACCTTCTGGAAAAACCTGAGGATCTGGAGGTTATCCTTCAAATGCTGAAAACCCAGGGGAGCCTGCACAATCTGGAATATCGTTGCCGGATCAAAGGCGACAGGATGCGCGTGGCGCTTCTTTCCGCGGACCTCATCGATGTCGAAGGCGAACCGTGCGTCATCTACATGAGCTTGGACATCACCGAGCGCAAAGAAATGGAAGAGAATTTCCTTCGCGCCCAGCGGATGGAAAGCATCGGAGCGCTCGCCGGGGGCATGGCGCACGATCTCAACAACATCCTTGCCCCGATCATGATGTCGGCGTCCATGCTCAACGACAAAGAGATCTCCGACAAAACCCGGCAGCAGCTGGTTTCCGGAATCGAAGAGGCGGCCCAGCGGGGCGCGAATATCGTCAACCAGGTGCTCACCTTCGCCCGTGGAGTGAAAGGCCAGCACACCATTCTGGATACGCAGATTCTGGCCATTCAAATCGGGCAGATCGTCAAAGAGACCTTCCCCAAATCGATCGTCTTTTCGCTCTCGCTCGCGGATACGCTTTGGAACATTACGGGCGACTTCACCCAGTTGCAGCAGGTCCTGCTCAACCTCTTCGTAAATGCGCGCGACGCCATGCCCAATGGCGGCACCTTGAACTTGAGCGTGGATAATTTCGAGGTGGACAGCACGTTTGCCTTGATGGTTCCCGAAGCCAGACCCGGCTGTTACGTCTGCTTTAAGGTGACGGATGCAGGGATCGGCATCGACAAGGAGATTCTCGACCGTATTTTCGAGCCGTTCTTCACCACCAAGGAACCGGGCAAGGGCACAGGCTTGGGACTCTCCACGGTGGTGGGGATTGTGAGAAGCCACGGCGGATTTTTGAAGGTGGAAACCAAGCAGGGCAAAGGGTCGGTATTCCAAGTGTTTCTCCCCGCAACCACCGATGATGTCGCGCCGCAAATCGGGCAGCCCGATCAACCGTCTCTTTCCCGCGGCCATGGCGAAACGATCCTCGTCGTGGACGACGAATCGGAAATCGTGCAGATCATCTCCACGGTCCTGAGGCAAAACGGCTGGGAGGTGGTGAGCGCGGCCGACGGCTTGGAGGGGGTCGCCGCCTTCTTGAACCACTCGGGTCAGATCAAGGCCGTTGTGACCGACATGGTGATGCCCAATCTGGATGGGCTTGGGTTGATCCGCTCCCTGCGCAAACTCGCTCCCGATTTGCCCATCTTGGTTTCGAGCGGTTATAGCAACGACCAAAGCAGGGAAGCGCTCAACGCGTTGCGGGTCGAGGCGTTTCTCAAAAAACCGTTCAGCGCCCGGCAACTCATCCTCCAGGTGATCTCGTTGCTCTACGATAAGCCCGTAAAAGGAAAATAATTTAGCTCTTCCCTGCAAAAAATTCCGCCGGAAACACTCAACCAGTGGATTCATCGTCGAAACCAACGTACGATGAAACGCTATAAAATGATTGGTTTAGTGGCGGTTGTTCTGGGGTTGTCTGTTCTTCCCTCGACAGCCTGGAACGGCGGGGGCCGTGGAAACACAGGAGGAAGAGGAGGGCCGGTAGCAACCGCCAGCTCCATTACAGTTGGCAGCGGTGTCGGAAGCCTGACGGTGAACCGAGTTACCTTCCGGGACAATTTTAACAGAGGTAATGGTGTCGTTCGTTCAAATTTTGGAGGACGATTCGGGAGAGAGGAGGGTAATAGAGGTAGGTTCAACGGCGGCAACGGAGGCGTGACGGTGGTCTATCCCGACAACGGCTTCTTCGGGAACTACAACAACAGCAACTACCTGGGCCTGCCGCCGTGGTATCGGCTCAATTACTACACGCCGTGGGCGTCGGATTACGAGAACGGCACGGCTTACCAAAACATCCCGACCTCGCACGCCTCATTGGGCTACGGGGTTCCAGAAGACTATCCCGGTGCCACGAGCTACACAGGCCCTTCTTATCGAACGGCAGCGCCAATGGGGGCTCCGGGTGCGGCTCCGGCGGATGTCGATTTTGTGGTCGGAGTGCAAAGGGAACTGCGCCGCAGGGGATTCTATCGCGGGGTCGTAAACGGGATCAGTGACGCCGCAACGCGTTCGGCCATCCGCGCCTACGAAGCCAGCGCGGGACTGCCTGTGAGCGGTGTGATAGGCGCCCCGCTGCTGAAGGCGTTGGGGTTTTTCTAATCAGCCCGTCTTGGAGAAAACGCGGCATAGCAGGGGTGCCGCGTTCGCCCTGCTTTTTTGGAGAAAAGCCCTCGGCGAGACGCTCAAAACGGGGCGGCATGGTCGATACCCTCGTACGATGAAACTGCAAAAATTTCCTATTTTGGCTCTCGCCATTCTGGGAGCCCTGTCGTTTTCCGCTACCGATCTGTGGGCTCATGGCGGCGGCCACTCTGGCCGTGGCGGTCATTTTGGGGGTGGGGGAGCCCGTTTCGGCGGCGGAGCCCGGGTCGGATTTGGAGGTGCCCGCTTCGGTGGTGGCCATTTTGCTGGGCGACCAGCATTTGTTGGCGAGCGCTTCGGCCATTTCGCCCACCGGCGCGGCTTCAACAACGTCGTGATCGCGGGCGGGCCAGCCTACAACTATTACCCGTATTATGGCGCGTATCCGTATGGGTATTACAACCCGGTCCCTCCAGCCACGTACGCGAACGACGCCTATGCGCCGGTGGTCGTCAACCCAAGCCCAGGCTTGGTCGCGGGAGACGTCGTCGGGAACGTGCAACGCGTTCTGAGATACCGTGGGTTCTACCGCGGTCCCATTGACGGCCTGAGCGGACCGGCCACCCGAGCGGCGATCCGCGCTTACGACGCGAGCGTGGGGCTGCCGCCCACCGGGAGCATCGACGCCCGGCTGCTCATTTCCATGCAACTGATGTGAAGGGAGGTCGAATTGCAGGTTGAGGAACTCCGGCGAGGCCGTTAGTTTGCTGCTGTTTAGTATATTATCATGAAAGACTTCGATCTCATCGTCCTGGGCGGGGGAAGCGCCGGTTATGCCGCCGCCTCCACAGCCGTGAAGCTCGGGCTGCGCGTGGCCGTGGTGGAAGGCGGCGAGCAGGTCGGCGGCCTCTGCATCCTGCGCGGCTGCATGCCCAGCAAGGCGTTGATCGAATCGGCCAACCGGAACATCGCGGTGCTTGGCTCCGGGGAGTTTGGTGTGGAGGTCCCCGCTGGCTCCGTGGGAGTTTTGGTTGAAAAAATCCACGCCCGCAAGGAGCGGATGGTTGCGGAGTTTGCCCAATACCGCGCCAAGCAGCTTGAAAGCGGCCCGTTTGAGTTCATCCGCGGCTGGGCCGGTTTTGTGGACCCGCACACCATCGAAGTCCGCTTGTCCGACGGTTCAACACGGCAATGGACCTCGGAGACGTTCCTTCTGGCCACCGGTTCGCGCTTGAAAAAAGTGGCGGTGCCGGGATTGGCCGAGTGCGGTTACTGGGACAGCGACGCCGTGCTCTCGCAGGTGAGCATCCCGCGTTCCGTGATTATTCTGGGCGGCGGGGCGACCGGCGTGGAATTTGCGCATTACTACGCGGCTCTCGGCGCGCAAGTCACCATCGTCCAACGCAGCGAACAGCTCCTCAAAGAGATGGACGCCGACGTGGCGCATGCCGTGACCGACTCTTTTCGCAAACGCGACCTGCGCGTGTATTGCCAGACGGAATTGGTGCGGGTGGAGCCTGCAAACGGCAGCCTCAAGCGGGTCGTCTTCACGCAGAAAGGCGACACGCGAGCCGTGGAAGCCGAGCAGATCGTCTATGCCTTGGGCCGCGAGCCGCAGATCGCCGGGCTGAATCTCGAAAATGCCGGTTTGCAAACGACGCGCGGCTACTTGTCCGTCGGCTCGACGCAGCAAACCGCGGCGCCTCACATTTTTGCGGCGGGCGACGTTGCGGGCCCCCACGAGATCGTGCATATCGCCATCCAGCAAGGCGAACTGGCCGCCCGCAATGCGGCGCGCCTGATCAAGCGCGAAAACGGCGGGGGAGCCGCGCGCTGCCTGGACGAAATCGATTACCGGCTGCGGCTTTTCGTGGTTTTTTGCGAACCGGAGATCGCCGTTACCGGAGTGACCGAGCGCGAGCTGCAGGAAGCGGGGATTTCCTATTGCGTGGCGACCTACCCGTTCGACGACCACGGGAAATCGATGCTCATGGGGGCAACCGAAGGTTTTGTAAAACTCCTGGCGAGCGAGGAAACCGGCGAGATCCTCGGGGGGGCGGTGGTCGGGCCTCATGCGTCGGATTTGATCCACGAAATCGTGGTGGCCATGCGCTTTCGGGCAACGGCGCGGCAGTTGATGGAAATCCCGCACTACCACCCGACCCTGAGCGAGATCTGGACCTATCCCGCCGAGGAGTTGGCCGAGGGAATGTGAAACCCGGGTTGACATCGCATTTCCCTGTGTTGATAGTTCCACGTGTTTAACCGACTCTTGCCCCAGAAACCACAAATACCCGAGGGGCGCGAACAAGCCTCAACCACTTCACCCGAACCGAAACAGAATATGGCAGACCTAACGACCACCAAAAATCATCTTTCCGCCGACGTTGAAATCAAAGGATCGATCAAATTTCAAAACGAATTGACCATCGACGGCAAAGTGGAGGGAGAAATCACCTCGGCTGGCGTTCTGGTTATCGGAGAAAACTCCGAGGTTCGCGGCGAAATCAAGACCAAATCCGTCACCGTGCACGGCAAAGTGCAGGGGAATATCACCGTGGAAGAGCGCTGCGAACTCAAAGGCCGCGCGCAACTGATCGGCGATCTGAAAGCCGCCCGTCTCGTGATCGAGGAAGGCGCAACTTTCGTCGGCAAATCCGAAGTCTCGCCCAACCGCGGCTCCATCAAACCCGAGGCTCCCCGCACTCCCGAGCCCGTCAAGCAGCAGTCCATCCTTGGGCGCTAAACCGGGGCGCAAACCGTAGCCTCCTACAGTGTCCGGCCAGACGCCACAGTCCGCTGGCAAGGTTGCCCGTACGTGCCCGCAATGCGGTTTTAAACAGCTCGAGTCGCCCTACGCCAAGAGCACGTTTTGCCGCAAATGTGGCGAGCACTACGAACCCGGAAAGACGAAACCGATCCTGCGCAACGAGCGTCCATCGCTCCTGTCGCGGGTTGGTGCGTTCCTTTCACGCCAGAAGACGCGGGACATCACTTGTTTTGATTGTGCCGCCATCCAGACGGTCAGCAGCTCGTCCACCTCGAGCATCTGCCCGCAGTGCAGCGCGTACATTGACCTGAGCGATTTCAAGATCAACACGGCCTTCAGCCGGATGATCCAGACGCAGGGGACAGTCACGATCGGCGCGAAGGCCGACGTTACCAGCTCCAAGGTGGCTTGCCGCGAGGCCTATGTGCAAGGCAAGTTGCGTGGCAATCTCTTCTGCACTGGGACGGCCAACGTCAAATGGAAGGGGAAAATCTCCGGTTCCGTGGAAGCCAGGCACATCGTGATTGTCAAGCGCTCCGAGGTGGAATTTGTCCGAACGCTCAAGGCCCGCTCCATCGAGATTGCGGGGAAGGTCTCCGCGAATCTCCAGGTGGACGGCACCGTCAAGATCGCCAAGCGCGGTTGGCTGGAAGGAAATGTCCACGCCAAGGGGATCGTTGTGGAAAAGGGGGGCGTTTTCCTGGGCGAACTCATCATCGGTCCGCCGAGCCTGAACCAGCCCGAACTCCCGGCCACGACAAACCCGGTCAAGAATCCGTCCCCGAGAGCGCCCAAGCCGCCCAAGACTACCCCTCAGGGAGGGCAGGCGGATTTGGGGTTGGACGTGTAAATCTCCATTCGGAAACCGCAAATCGGCCTGCGAAATCACAAAAAAGCCACTCCGCGAAAGAGTGGCTTTTTTAGGTAAACCCTATGAACGGTTTGCGACGGTCAGTCCTTCTTCTTAAAGCGCCGGAAGAACGAGCCGCCAACACTCAATCCGCCCACAAAAAGCATAGCCAGTGTGGCATTCGGTTCGGGGACGAGAGCCACTTCCTGTTTCCCATTGATGGCTTCCACGACGATGCCAGGCATAGGGCCGTCTACAGCCGCACTGTAAGCGATGGCTCGCGAAGTATAGTTGTCGCCTTCAAAGCCACTCGAACTGGAATTTCTGAAAACGATGGACGACCAGGCGACATCTGGCGTGGCAAAAAAGTTGATGAAGGCAAACGGTTCTCCCGCATCTTTCCCCGAGTAAGTTCCCGTGTTCGGGTTGCCGTAGTAGGCTTTCGGAAGGGCTTTGAGCAGGTTGGCTGTCGTGAACTCCGCCAGCAATTTGCCGCTTCCGTTTGCGCCGCTGTAAAAGTCAAGGACGTTGGATGCATCGCCCGCCGACCACCACATGCCAAAATAGTGGCTCGAATTATCCAGGTTCAAAATGGTTTCGCTCACCGTGCCGAGGCCTTCGACGGCGTATTTTGTATTGGCTGCGCCGCCGTATTGGTCCGCTTTGAGGATGTTGAGTTTGTCGAAAGTGCCCACCCCGTCCCACTCCACGTTCGTATGAACACCTGTGGAGAGGCTGTTGAAGTCGAAGGTGGAGGCGTTAACTACACTTGAAATCTCGGCGCCTGGCTGCTCGGCGTAAGTGACAATGACGGTTGCTCGCGCTTGCGTGAAAGAGAAAACAGCGATAATCCCGAGGGCGAGGGTCACTTTGAAGGGTTTCATAACGGAGCCGAGAATAGGAGTATGCGTCAAAGTGCGCAATACGCATATATGCGTAGCTGCGAGAGAAAGAAAACGGCGCTCCTTCGGGTGAAGGGGCGCCGTTTAAAAAGAGAAAACGTTCTTGGCGGCTAAGCGAGTGCTTCGAGCTTGGTGAGCAGATCGCGTTTGCTCACGACCCCGCCGACGATTTGTTCTTTGACTTCGCCGTTCTTGAACAGGAGCAAGGTCGGAATGGCGCGGATTCCATACCGGGCGGAAATCGCCTGGTTTTCGTCCACGTCGACTTTGGCGATCTTGACGACACCGGCCTTTTCAGCCGCGATTTCGTCAATGATCGGAGCGATCATTTTGCATGGTCCGCACCATGTTGCCCAGAAATCCACCAGCACCGGGGTGGAGGCGTTGAGTACTTCCTGGTCAAAATTCGCTTCAGTTAGATTGAAAACGTTCGTGTTGGACATGAGATGGTAAAAGGTTCGGCAGCGGAACAGGGAGTTCGGTTTAGCCCGCGATAAAGGCCGTAACGACGGCGAAAATCGAGGCCAAAAGGGCGACAATACTGAGGGGGAGCATCATAGGATCTTCTTCTTCTGAGTTTGCCGTGGTGGTGGCAATGTTGGTTTGCTTGATGGAGGGTGCCGGCATCGGGGCCGAGAGGGGAACCGTCTGGTTGAGTTTGACGGTCGCCTTGGGCATCGATTTCGGGTCAGGCGGAAGCGAGATTCTGGTGGTTTCCTTCTTGGGCGTTATCGGTTTTTGCACCACGGGGGCTGCCTCGACCGGTTTTGCCGCGACCGGGGCAACAGGAAGGACGGGAGTCGCCGGTTTCGGCGGAACGGTCGCAGGCGCGGGTGGGATCAAAGCTCCTGGAGGCTTCGGTGCTGCCGGAGGCGGAGGCAGCGGCACGCCGGGCCGGGATGGCGGCACGGGAATGCTGGACGGCGGCGGAGGAAGCGGTGCGCCGGGAGGCGGCGGAGTAAATTTGCCAGGCAGCGACGGTGCGCTGGGAACTGCGGGAGGGGCGCTCAAGGGCGTTGGAGCAGCGCTCGGTTTTGGCAAGTTGATCGGCATCGTGGTCCGCGACGATTCATCCGTAGCGGGTTTGCCTCCGGGCATGTTGATGCGGATGGTGTCCCTCGAAGCTCCACTTTGTGAGGGGAGATTGATGCGGATCGTCTCTTTTTTTACATCGCCAATACGCACGGTCTCCTTCTTCACAGAAGCTCCCGACGGCGGCAGGACGACGCGGATGGTCTCCTTTTTATTGTCCGAGGAAGATCCACCCGGCTTTGGAGGCAGGGTGATACGGACAGTCGCCTTCTTGGAGAAATGCTGGTCCTGGGGTGCAGTAGGTGAGGTGGGGGGGGTGGACTCGTCTGCCATATTCGGTTCAATTTGTATCGCATCGGCTGTTCGGGGTGTCAACCTCTGGCTGTAAAAAAATGTCGAACACCGGCTTCGTTTCAAAGAAGCGGAATCTTTTGCTTGCCCGGGTTTTCTCTGATCTTTAGTTTGCGGCGATGAAAATCTTGGTGACAGGCGGCGCCGGTTTTATCGGCTCCAATCTCGTTGAACGTCTTTCGGCGGACGGACATGCCGTGGAGATCATCGACGAGCTGAATGACTTTTACAGTCCGCAGATCAAGCGCGCGAATCTCGCGGGTGTTGCGGACCGGGTCGCGCTGCACGAGGTGGACATCCGCGATGCCGATGCGGTGAACGGGATCATTGGCGCAGGCGGGTTTGACGCGATCATCCACCTGGCGGCGCGAGCCGGGGTGCGCCCGTCCATCAAAGAGCCCAAGCTCTACATCGACACGAATATCACCGGGACCTTCAATTTGCTGGAGGCGGCGCGCAAGGCGGGGGTGAAGCGGTTTATCAACGCGTCCAGTTCCTCGGTTTACGGCGTCATCAAGACCGCGCCTTTCCGCGAGGATCTCTGCTTGAACCAGACGATCAGCCCCTACGCGGCGACGAAGCTGGCCGCCGAACAGCTTTGCAGCAACTTCTCGTATCTTTACGGGATGCGCACCATCAACCTGCGCTTTTTCACCGTCTACGGACCGAGGCAGCGTCCCGACCTGGCCATTCACAAGTTCACGAAACTGATCTACGAGGGCAAGCCGATCGACCAATACGGCGACGGCTCGACCCGGCGCGATTACACTTTCGTGGACGACATCCTCCAGGGGATCGTCGCTTGCCTGAGCTATGAGGGGCCGCTGTGCGACGTCTTTAACCTCGGCGAGAGCCAGACGACCACCTTGAGCGAGTTGATCGCCGCCATCGAAACCGCGCTGGGCAAGAAAGCGGTCATCAGCCGCCTGCCGGAACAGCCGGGCGATGTCCCGCTTACTTACGCGGATATTACCAAATCGCGCGAACAACTCGGCTACCGGCCCACGACGAAGATCAGCGAAGGCATCCCGAGGTTCGTCGACTGGTATTTGAAAACCTGCGTTCAATAGCCATGAGCCAGCCCGCCAACGTCACCGAGTTGCTCCAGGCGCTGGTGCGCATACCGAGTGTGAACCCGGATGGCAATCCCGGTTTGGATACAACGGGCGAGGCGGATTGCGCTCAATACGTCGCCGCGTTCCTGCGTGAAGCAGGCGCGTGCGTGGAAATAGAAGAGGCGCTGCCGGGTCGGCCCAACGTCTTCGGCGTTTTTCCAAGCAACACAACTGGCAAAAAGCGCGTGGTGTTTGCGCCGCACCTCGACACGGTGAGCATCGTTGGGATGACGATCGACCCGTTTAGCGGCGAAGAACGCGACGGGCGCATCTGGGGACGCGGCGCGAGCGACACCAAGGGGCCGATGGCCGCGATGCTCTGGGCGCTTTGGGAAATGCGCGGGCAGCTACCTGCGCTCGGGTTCGAGATTTGTTTTGCGGGCTTGATGGGCGAGGAAGCCGGGCAGCATGGCGCGAAGGCTTTTGTAGCCAGCCATCAAGCGGCTTTCGCGGTGATCGGCGAGCCGACAGAGTTGGGAATCGTCCACACCCACAAAGGCTCCACCTGGCTCCAGCTCACCACGCGAGGCCGGGCAGTCCACGCCTCCACGCCAGATCGCGGCGCCAACGCCATCTACAAAATGATGGATGTGCTCGGCGTGTTGCGCGAAAAAGTGATTCCCGGTTTGGCCGCTTTGAGCCATCCGATCCTCGGCGCGCCGACCGCGAGCGTCGGAACGATCCGGGGCGGCTCGAAGATCAACATCGTGCCCGACCTGTGCGAAGTGAGCGTCGATTTTCGCACCATCCCCGAACAAGACCGGCCCGGATTTATCGAAGGGATCGTCGAGGAACTGCGCAAGACGTGTCCCGACCTGGAAGCAAGCTGGCATCAGTCCCGCCCGTTGTGGACCGACCCCGCCCACCCGCTGGTCGCCGCGCTTGAACGCGCCGGAGGGAAACCGTGCGGCGCCCCGTGGTTTTGCGATTCGGCCGCATTTGC
>JBAXCI010000028.1:0-15682 GCA_037141555.1 Verrucomicrobiota bacterium
CTTGGTCCATGTGCCCAAGCACCTCAAGGGGTGCAAGAACAATACCGAGTGCGATGCGCTTCTCATCAACACCGACAGCCGGACGGACACCTACCCCGCCATCACCGTGCGCGGGACCGGCAACGCCGTGCAGCACGAGGCGAGCGTGAGCCAGATCAGCGCGGACCAGATCTTCTACATGCAGCAGCGCGGGCTCACCGAAGGGCAGGCGATGAGCCTCTCCGTCAACGGCTTCGTCAACGACCTCGTCCGCCAGTTCCCGATGGAATACTCCGTCGAACTCAAACGCCTCATCGACCTCGAAATGGAAGGGTCCGTGGGGTAACGCTTCCAAAGGATCTCACGCAAAGCCGCAAAGGCGCAAAGAAAACCAGAATGAGCACACTTTTGTTTACAGACGAACCCGCGCGGGCCGCTGCCCGGCAAAAATTTGATTCGCTGCCGATGCCCGGCCGCACCGATGAGGCCTGGCGTTTTGCCAATTACAAGGCGCTCGACTTGACGCCGTTTTCCAAATCGAGCGCGCCGTTCAGCGGCGACCGCGACCGGTTGCTGAAACGCTCCAACGGCCTTGCAGAAACGGCGGGCAAGATGGTCTTCGCCAACGACACGCTCATCGCCCGTGAACTGCTCGCCGCGACGCTTGCGCAGAAGGGCGTGATCTGGAAGCCGCTGGAAATTGCGGCAGCCGAACACCCGGAGTTGTTCCAGAAACATTTCATGGCGCACGGCGCACCGCTCGGGAGCGCGAAATTTGCGGCGCTGCACGCGGCTTCGGTGAAGACGGGGACGTTCCTGTACGTCCCGCGCGGCGTGGAGATCGACCTGCCCATTGAGGTTTTCCATTGGCTCTCGGGCGAGGGGAATTCAACCTTCCCACACACGCTCCTCATTGCCGAGGAGAATAGCAAGGTGACGCTGGTGGATTACTTCATGGGGGCGGAGCCGGATGCCGCCGCATTGGCCGTCGGCTTCAACGATTTGTATGTCGGAGCCGGGGCGCAGTTGGACTATGTCTGCGTCCAGAATTGGAGCCGCAAAACGCTGGCATTCCAAGTCAACAACACCGTGGTGGGCCGCGATGCCTCGGCCAAGAGCCTCAACGTCAATCTCGGCGGCCGCTATGCCCGCACCGAGAGCGCCAGCCGCTTGATCGGCGAAGGCGGCCGCAGCGACATGCTTTCGGTCACGGTCGCGGAAGGCGAGCAGGAGTTCGACCAGCGCACGTTCCAGGATCACATTGCGCCGGGAGCCTACAGCGATCTGCTTTACAAAAACGCGCTCGACGACGCGAGCCGCACGATCTTCGCGGGGATGATCAAGGTGGAGCCCGGCGCGCACCGCACGGATGCCTACCAGAAAGTGCGCAACCTGCTTCTAAGCGACGACGCCGAGGCGAACTCGATGCCGGGCTTGGAGATTCTCGCCGATGAAGTGCGCTGTTCCCACGGGGCGACCTCGGGGCAGATCGAGTCCGAGGAACTCTTCTACCTGCTCGCGCGCGGCATTCCCAAACGCGAGGCCCAGCGGCTCATCGTCCACGGGTTTTTGCAGGAGGCCATCGACCGGATCGGCAACCCCGCTCTTGCCGCGAAACTCGGCGAGATGGTGGCCGCAAAGTTTGTGAAATAAACAACCGTATTCCAACGGCGAGACGATACTCTTAGTGACGCGACTTTGAGGGAAGCCCATTGGGGACGAACAAAAAAGCCGCGTCACTTTTTTGCATGAGGGTATTTGAATACCTTGGGGTTGTGAGCAGTAAACCAGCGTGCTCTCAAAGCGGCGCAGGGGCGCACGCAGTCCAAAACGCTGACGCGTAAAACCAAGCTCCAAAGAACGCGCGAGCGTTTTGGACTGCGGTGGCTTGACACCGCTTTCGGGCGAAGGCCCAACAGAGCGGTCCCAATCTCCCGATTCGGGCTGCACCTTGAAACAGAGGGTATTCCTACCGGGAATCCGCTCGGCGCGCCAAATGGTTGGCCAGGATGAAGAAGCTCGGAACCCACAGGCCGATGAAGATGCCGAAGCGTTCGGAGTGCGATTTGTCCCGGGATTTGGTGAAAAACCAGGTGATGATGGAAGCGAGGATCGAGGCAAAGCCCAATCCCAATGCCACATCGGACGCCGTGCGCATCTGGTCTTTGGAGAGGGAGATGTTCTCGACTTTGGACATCACGCGGTCGGTTGTTTCTGTTAGAGTGCTCATATAAACGCAACGGCCTGAGCTCCGGGTTTGGTCGCCCTCGGCGCAAGCTACCCCAGGAAACTATTCCGGCAGAGCCGTTCGTAGATCCCGCCATGCGCAAGCAGTTCCTCGTGCGTGCCCCGTTCGACGATCCGCCCGCGATCCAGCACGAGGATTTGGTCCGCGTGGCGCACGGTGGAAAGCCGGTGGGCGATCACAAAGCTCGTGCGGTGCTCCATCAACCGGTCGAGCGCTTGCTGGATTTGCCGCTCGGTCTCCGTATCGACGCTCGCCGTGGCTTCGTCGAGGATCAGGATCGGCGGGTCTTTCAACAGGGCGCGAGCGATCGAGACCCGCTGTTTTTCGCCGACGCTCAGCTTCACGCCGCGTTCGCCCACAACCGTGTCGAGCCCTTCGGGCATGCGGTCGATGAACCCGCGCGCGTTGGCGGCTTCCAGCGATGCAAACATCTCGGCCTCGGTGGCGTCCGGCTTCGCCAGCCGCAGGTTGTCGCGGATGCTGCCGTTGAAGAGAAAACTCTCCTGCGTCACCATGCCGACGGCTTCGCGGAGCACATCCTTGGGGATATCGCGCAGCGGGCGGCCATCGACGAGGATTTCGCCCGTGTCGAATTCGTAAAACCGCGTGAGCAGGTTGACCAGCGTCGATTTCCCCGCGCCCGTCGCTCCCACCAGCGCGACGGTTTTACCGGGTTGAGCGTGCAGGTTGATGTTGTGGAGCACCGGCAACTCCTCGGTGTAGGCGAAGCAGACGTTTTGGAACCGGACATCGCCGCAGAGGGCGCGCGCTTCGGCTTGCGAACGCTCGGTCTCCCGCTCCGGCCCGGCGGAATTGGCTTCCACCGGCGTGTCGAGGATTTCGAAGACCCGTTCCCCGGCGGCGCGCCCGGCTTGCAGGAGCTGGTTGAGCTGGTGCAGGCGGCTGATCGGCTCGTAGAGGAACCTCGCCAAGATGAGGAACGCGACGAGATCGCCCAGTTGCATCGAGCCATCGAGGACCGCCCGCCCGCCGAACCCGATGACGAGCACCATGCCGCACGAGGCGAGAAAGCTCATCGAGGGGCTGTAGATCGACCACGCCCGCATGATGATGAGGGTCGCATCCATCAACTGCTGGCTTACGCTGTCAAACCGCGTGTGCTCTTCGGTTTCCCGCACGTAGGTCTTGATTTGCCGGATGCCCGCCAGGTTGTCGTGCAACAGGGCGTTCATGGCGGAGGAGGCCTTGCGCTGGAGCCGGTAGCGTTTGTGGGCGGTGAGGGTATACAACAGAGCGCCCGCGACAAGAAACGGCACCGGGGCGAGGGCCAGCAGAGCGAGCTTGGTGTTGTAAAAAAAACACATCGCCGCGACGATGCCGACCTGGAGCAGCGCCACCACGCCCTGCTCGATGCCGTCGATCAAGACCCGTTCCATGGCGGTCACGTCTTCGAGCAGCCGGGTCATCACGTCGCCGGTGGAGCGGTTGTCGAACCAGCCGACCGGCAGCCGCTGGATATGGGCGTAGAGGTCGCTGCGGAGATCGAAGATCACCCGCTGCTCAAACGTGTTGTTGAGCCGGATGCGCAAGGCGTTGGCGAGGTCCTGGATGAAAAACGCCCCGAGGGCCAGCAACGTGAGCCCGGGGAGGCGGTCGCCCCGCCCGATCGCCACGTCGCCGATGGCCAGTTGGGTCACCTTCGGGAAGACGATCACCATTAGCGTCATGAGGACGGCGCACCCCAGCGTCCCTGCCGCCAAACGGGGGTAGCGGCGCAAATAGGCCAGGACGCGAAAAATGGTTTTCATAAGGCAGGCGTTACCATTGAGGTCAATCTGCCCGCTGGCAAGCTCGCCCCAGAGAAAAATTCGTAAATTTATGAAGAATGGTGGTTGAAAGTGGGACGAAATGGGTTAATATCCCACGAAATTCCACCGGATGTCTTCTGACGCATACAACACCATCACCTTTACCGGGCTGTTCCGGCATGGGGTTGATTCGAAAAATCGAATCACCATTCCAGCCGACTGGCGTTCCGGCGAAGAGGGGATTGTGTATGTGCGTCTGCATTCGTTGGAGGCCCATGTTATCGTGATGTCCCCGGCGCAGCTCGACAAAAAAGTGGCGATGATCGAAGGGCGTGCGGACATTACGCCCGGCAAGCGGCAGGAGCTGGTCCGGGCCTTTGCGGCGGGATCGCATCGTTGTTGCGTCGACAAACAGGGACGCATGGTTTTACCACCCGAGTTTTGCACCAAGGCGGGATTGCAAGGCGAGGTGACGCTGGCCGGCGTGATGGGCCAGTTTGAGATTTGGAACACCGAGCGGTGGGCTGCCCAACAGTCCGCCCAAACGGCAGCGAATCAAGATCTGGCAACCGAGCTTGGTCTATGATCCCCCTGACAGCCGAGGTTATGGATGTCGCAGCCTGCGGGTTGCGGCGGAGGAATGTTTTGAAATCCGAACGCCCCAACTTCACACCCTACCACGAGCCCGTCCTGCTCGCGCAGACGCTCGCGCTGCTTGCGCCAGCGCCGGGGAAGCTGTTTGTGGACGGGACGCTCGGGGGCGGCGGCCACACGGAAGCTTTTTTGCAAGCCGGTGCGCGGGTGATCGGCATCGATCAGGACCCGCAGGCGCTCGCGTTTGCCGGGGAACGCCTGGCGGGGTTCGGCGAGCGGTTTACGCCGGTTCGCGCGAATTTTGAAGAGATCACCAGCGTGCTCGACCGCCTCGGCGTCGCAGGCATCGACGGCGCGCTGCTCGACATCGGGGTTTCCTCCTGGCAGCTCGACACGCCGGAGCGGGGCTTCAGTTTTCAGGAAAACGGGCCGCTCGACATGCGGATGAACCCGGACGCGCCGTTGAGCGCGGCGGATCTGGTGAACACCGCGCCGGAAGGGGAGCTCATCCGCATTTTTCGCGAGTATGGCGAGGAGACGGCGGCCCGGCGGATCGCCCGGCAAATCGTCCACGACCGGGAAATCCGGCCTTTGGAAACGACCTTCGACCTGGTTCACAGCGTGGAGAAAGTCAATCCGCGCCGGGGCCGCACCCATCCCGCGACGAAAGTCTTCCAGGCGTTGCGGATCGCCGTAAACCGTGAACTCGACGTGCTCACCTCCGCGCTGGCCGCGTTTTCCGCCCGGCTCAACCCCGGCGGGCGGTTGGGCGTCATCACGTTCCACTCGCTCGAAGACCGCATCGTGAAGACCTTCTTCAAAGCGCGCAGCGTGGAATGGCTCGACCGTCCCGAGTGGCCCGCGCCGCGCCGCAATCCCGATTTCCAATTCCGCCTCCTCACGCCGAAGCCCGCAATCGCTTCGGACGAGGAGCAATCCCGCAAACCGCGCTCCCGCAGCGCCAAACTTCGCGTCGTCGAAAAAACTTATGGCCAATAACCGTCGCCGTCGTCTTGAAAGCAACAACGTTCCCGTGGGGGCGTATTCCCCGTGGTTTTTGATCGCCATCCTGGCCCTGTTGGGCGGGATGACCTGGGTCTATTACCGCAACCAGCTCGTGCGCCGGGGCGAAAGCATCGGGAGAATGGAGAAGGAGTTGGTCGAATTGGGCCGCAAGAACGAGGCGTTGAGAGGGCGCATCGCCCAGCTTTCCACGTACTCCGCTTTGCAGAAAGCGTGCAACGACGGGACCATTAAGATGATCAAGATCGCCCCGACGAGCATCGTGCACGTCGATTTCCCGCGCCGCGCCGGGGGCAACGAGATTCGTGCCGTTTCCAACGAAGGGGTCGCCACTCGATGAACAAAACAGCCAAAGTACGTGGAATTTTCGCCTGCTTTGGCTTGGTGTGCTGTTTTACGGGCTTTTCGGCCCGTTTGGTCTATCTGCAAGTCGACCAGCACGAGAAATTTGAGCGGCAGGCGGCGGAGAAACACGTCAAAAAACAACCGATCATCGCCGGGCGGGGAGAGATCCGGGATGTCAACGGCGAGTTGCTCGCGGCCAACGAACCGCTCAACACGATGGTGGCCGACGGAAGCGTGATCGCCGCTGGAAAAGCCAGCCCGAGCGAGATTGCCGGCCTACTCTCGGACCTACTCAAAATTCCCAAATCCGAGCTGACCAAAAAACTCGATACGCAGCGTAAATACGTGGTTTTAAAGAAGTCGCTCACGGAACCGGATGCGGCCGCGATCAACGGGCGTTTCAAAGAGTTTCAAGAACGCACAAAAAAGCCGGTGCGCGGAATCTTTTTCGAGCCCGACACCCGGCGCGTGTATCCCAACAACGAGACGTTGTGCCATGTGTTGGGGTTCATGGGGCAAAAGCGGATCGAAGGGGACGGCCTGGAGGAAACCGAGCGGATGGGCGTGGAAGGCGTGGAGCGTTCCATGGACAAATGGCTGCGCGGCTATGACGGTTTTCGCTACATCGAACGGGATCGCACCGGCAAGGAGATCGTGCCTTATCGCGGGCAGGAGCGCACCGCGCGGGACGGCTACAACGTCCGGCTGACCGTCGACATGCGATTACAGCATATCGTCGAGACGGAACTCGACGAGCTTTACAAAAAATATCGCCCCGAATTCACCACCGCGATCATGATGGACCCCAAGACCGGGCGTATCCTGGCGATGGCGAACCGGCCTTGTTTCGATCCTAACGACCTGAGCCGGGGATGCAAGACCGAGGACGGCAAGCCTCTCGAGATCAAGCCCGAGAAGATGAAGAATTGCGCCGTCATCAACATCGTCGAACCGGGCTCCGTGTTCAAGATCGTCCCCGTATCGGCGGCGCTCAACGACAAGCTCGTGGACCTGAATACCGTGATCGGCCTCAATGGCGGACGCTGGGATTACGGCGGCAAGATTCTCAAAGACCACGGGCACTGCGATCATCCCGACCTGAGCGTGTTTGACGTGGTGGTGCATTCCAGCAACATCGGTTCGGCCAAGCTGGGGTTGAAGCTCGGCGAACAGCGGTTTTACGAATACGTGCGCAGCTTCGGTTTTGGCGAACGCACCGGGATCAACCTTCCCGGCGAGGTCGCGGGGATCGTGCATTCCCCGAAAAGCTCCGGCTGGAACAAGCTCACACTCGCCCGGATGCCGATGGGCCAGGGCGTTTCCGTCACGCCGATCCAGATGGTCACGGCCATGAGCGTCATTGCCAATGGCGGCAAACTCATGATGCCGCAAATTGTCGATTCCGTGATCGACAACGAAGGCAACCCGATTGTCAATTTTGATCCCGTGCCGATGCGGCAGGTCGTCGGCGCCGAAGCTGCCGCCAAGCTGCGGAGCGCGTTGAAGGAGGTCGTCAGCAAGCGCGGCACCGCTTTTGCCGCGACCATTCCCGGCTATTCCGCGGGTGGCAAGACCGGCACCGCGCAAATCGCGAAGCCGGGCGGCGGCGGTTACTACGACAACCGTTATGTGACTTCGTTTGTCGGCTTTTTCCCGGCGGAAGACCCTCAAATCGTCTGCCTGGTCATGGTGGACGACGCCAAGGCGGCCGAAAGTGCGAACTACGGCGGGCTCATCGCAGGGCCTGCCTTCTCTCACATCGGCGAACAGACCGCCCGCTATCTCAATATCCCCCCCGACCTGCAACCCGCGCCGGAAGCGATTGCCAAACTGACAAGGTCGGACCGTTAGAAACCATCTCGAATGCAACTTAAAGCTCTCCTTTCAAAAATCCCAACCGTCCTGACGATCGGCCCCGCCGACCGGGAAATTTCCGGCATCTGTTACGACTCGCGCCGGGTCCAGAAAAACGCCATTTTTGTCGCGATGAGCGGCGAGAAAGAGGATGGGAATAAATTCATCGAAGAGGCCATCGACCGTGGGGCGGTCGCAGTCGTCACCGAACAGGAACAGGCCCAGATGCGCGCCACGCTCGTCGTGGTCAAGAACGCGCGCAATGCGCTGGCCGATCTCGCTGCGGAGTTCTACGGGCGGCCTTCGCTCGGGCTGAAAGTCGCCGGGATCACCGGCACCAACGGCAAGACGACGACGGCGTTCCTGCTCAAACACCTTTGCGAAAGCGTGCAGATGCGCGCGGGATTGATCGGCACGATCCGGTATGAAATCGGCGACCGGATTTTGCCCGCGCCGCGCACCACGCCCGAATCGCTTGATTTGCAGGAGTTGCTTTTCCAAATCCGCTCCGCCGGATGCCGCGCCGTGGCGATGGAAGTCTCCTCCCACGCCTTGGAGCAGGGCCGGACGCGCAATGTCGAGTTCGACTCCGCTATTTTCACGAACCTGACGCAGGATCACCTCGATTTTCACCACACCATGGAGGCCTATTTCGAGGCCAAGGTGAAGCTGTTCACCGGGCTCGCCGAGCAGGCGCACAAGAAGGGGACCGCCGTCGTGAACATTGACGACCGCTGGGGCCAGCAGCTCCTCTCGCGGCTTGGCAAAGATACTCCGAACCTTCCTGTGATCACCTTCGGTATGAACGCCCGCGCCGATTTCCGCGCCAGCGCCGTGCGGACCGATGTGGGCGGTTCGCAATACCAGTTGGACGCGCTCGGCAAAACCTATCTCGTCCGGCTGCCGCTCATTGGATCGTTCAACGTCTACAACTCGCTGGCAGCGCTGGCCGGGGCGGCGTCCATCGGCGTCGATCTCCGCACGGCGATCCGCGCGCTGGCTGACGCGCCCAGCGTTCCGGGACGGCTCGAACCGGTGCCGGTGAAACGTCAATACCGCGTTTTTGTGGATTACGCCCACACCGATGACGCGCTCACGAATGTGATGAAGACCTTGCGCGATCTGAACCCGCGTCGGCTCATCGTCGTGTTCGGCTGCGGCGGCAATCGCGACAAGGCCAAGCGTCCGCTGATGGCGGCGGCGGTGGAGAAGGCGGCCGACTACGCCATCGTCACCTCCGACAACCCGCGCAAGGAAATCCCCGAAGCAATCGTTGAGGAGATCAAGACCGGCTTTCGCGGGAGGCATCACGAGACCGTCCTCGACCGACGCGAAGCGATCTTCCGCGCCATCGCGCTTGCCCTCCCCGGCGACATCGTGCTCATCGCGGGCAAGGGGCACGAGACTACCCAGGAATTTGCCGATCACACGATCCCGTTCGACGACCTCGCCGTTGCGCGGCAAGCCGTCGAGGCAAAGCCTATTGAGATGGAACTATGAAAAAAATCGATCAGGAACTCAGGAAATCAGGAGAAGAATCTCAACATCAGATGATTTTTCACTCCGCTGCATTTATCCTGAATTCCTGAGTTCCTGATAAAATTTAAATACCTAAGTGGACGCAACATCTCTCCAACTCCTTGCCCAATGGGCCAACGGCACGCTGACGGGCGGCAATCCCGCACGCACAGTGACTCGGGTCTGCACCGACTCGCGGAGTTTGGAGGCGGGAGATTTGTTTGTGGCGCTACGGGGCGAGAACTTCGACGGGCACAAATTCGTCGCGCAGGCCGCCGCCGCCGGGGCCGCAGCCGCTGTGGTGGACGGGGCGTTTGAGGGCGAACTCCCGGACGGGTTTTCGGTGATCCGCGTGGCCGACACGCTCGCAGCGTTGCAGGCCATCGCAACGCAGTACCGGAACTCGCTTCCGCTGCGGGTGCTGGCGCTCACGGGCAGCACTGGCAAAACGAGCACCAAGGATTTCATTGCCGCAGTCTTGGCAGAACGCTTCCGCGTCGTGAAAACGGAGGGGAATTTTAACAACCACATCGGGCTTCCGCTCACGATGTTGCGCGCGAGCGCCGCCGATGAGATCGGGGTGTTTGAGCTTGGGATGAACCACCCCGGCGAAATCGCGCCGCTGGCTGCAATGGCCGCGCCGGAAGTTGGCATCATCACCAATGTCGGTGTCGCGCATATCGAGTTTATGGGAAGCCGCGCCGCCATTGCGCAGGAGAAAGGGATGCTCGCCGAAGCGCTCCCCGCCAGCGGCTTTCTGGTGCTCAATGCCGGGGATGAATTCAGCGAATCGATCGCCCGCCGCAGCCCGGCAAAGACCATCACGACGGGCATCGAAAAAGGGGACGTGAGCGCCACCCTTTTGGAAGCCGGATTTTCCGGCAACCGCTTTTTGGTGCGGTCCGGGGAGGAAGAAACCGAAGTGACGCTGCCCGTGCCCGGGGTTCACATGATCGAAAACGCGCTTCTGGCGCTGGCCGCCGGGAGGGTGTTCGGCATTTCTCTCGCGGTGGC
Source organism: Verrucomicrobiota bacterium (assembly GCA_037141555.1). Lineage (GTDB taxonomy): Bacteria > Verrucomicrobiota > Verrucomicrobiia > Chthoniobacterales > Chthoniobacteraceae > UBA695. Next base: position 10,345 of record JBAXCI010000028.1, read on the forward strand.
CGCACAAGGGCTCGCCAAGTGCCGCCTCACCAAGGGCCGCCTCGAAGAGAAGACCCTCGGGGGAATTCATTTTCTCGACGACAGCTACAACGCCAATCCCGATTCCATGCGCGCCGCGTTGCGCACCGTTGCCGCTCTGCCGGTTGAGGGGGCGCGCATCGCCGTGCTCGGGCGCATGGGGGAACTCGGGGCCGAGTCCGAGCGCGGGCACCGTGCTGTCGGGAAGGACGCCGCGCAAGCCGGACTCGACCTGCTCATCTGCGTCGGAGCGGATGAAGCGGGCCTCATGGCGCAAGCCGCGCGCGAGAACGGTTTGCAGAAAGTGCTTCACGTGGCCGATCCCGAAGCCGCCGCCGCCGTGTTGGCCGAGCGCGCTCACCCCGGCGATCTCGTGCTCATCAAGGGAAGCCGCTCCGCTCGCATGGAGCGCGTGCTCGATTATTCCGCTTTTCGCCCTGCCACCGACGTTTCATAACCAAATCCCGTGCTCTATTACATTCATCTTTTAAGCGAGCAAATCGACGGAACCAACGTGTTTCGATACATCACGTTCCGCGCGATTGGCGCCGCGATGACCTCGTTCCTGCTCTGCCTGATTTTCGGAAACTGGGTGATCCGAAAATTGATCGGGCTGAAAATCGGCCAGCCGATTCGCACCAAGGAAGAGGTGCACAAATTGGCCGAGTTGCACGGCGGCAAGCGCGGCACGCCCACGATGGGCGGCGTCCTGATCCTCGGGGCCGTGACGGCGTCCACGCTGCTTTGGGCGCGGCCCGATAACGCGTTTGTCTGGCTCGCCCTCTTCTCCATGCTTTGGCTGGGTATCGTCGGATTCATCGACGACTATATCAAAGTGACGAAGAAGAAATCCGACGGTCTGCCGGGGCGGATGAAATTGCTCGCGCAGTTTGCGTTGGCGGGGATTGTGACCGCGTTTTTTGTGCTGAGCCCCGCGTTGCAAATCCAGGCGAAAGAACTCTTTGTGCCATTCTATAAAGGCGCGCTCGTTCAGAATCTCGGCATGTTCACCTTCCTCTTCTTCGCCTTGGTGATCGTGGGAACCTCCAACGCGGTGAACCTCACCGACGGTCTCGATGGATTGGCGACTGGTTGCACGATCACCGCAGCTTTTGCCTATGCGCTCATCGCCTATGCGGCAGGGCATGTCCGCATCGCCGAATACCTGCAAATTCCCTATTACTCGCAAGCGGGCGAGTTGGCCGTGCTTTGCATGTCGCTCGTGGGGGCTGGCATGGGGTTCCTTTGGTTTAACGCCTATCCAGCCCGTGTGTTTATGGGCGATACCGGCTCGCTCGCGATCGGCGGGGTGCTCGGCGTGGTTGCCATTTGCACCAAGCAGGAGCTTCTTTTGCTGGTCGTCGGCGGGATTTTCGTGATCGAGGCGCTCTCGGTCATCCTGCAAGTGGCGAGCTTCAAGCTCACCGGCAAACGGATTTTCCGGATGTCGCCCATTCACCATCATTTTGAATTGCTCGGCTGGAAAGAGAATACCGTGATTGTACGATTCTGGATTCTCGCGATCATGTTCGCCTTCCTCGGGCTCGCCACGCTGAAACTCCGGTAGGAAATCAGGATGAAACAAATCAGGAAATCAGGAAATCAGGAGGGAAGAAAAGGGGGCAACCTTTTGTCTTTTTCCTGGGTTCCTGAGTTCCTGATAAAATTCCAAATTAGAAGTCTGCAATGAAACCGTCCTACGCGCAAAAACAAATCGCCGTTCTCGGCCTCGGCTCCAGCGGAGAGGCTGTGGCGCGTCGGCTTTTGGAAGAGGGCGCGTGCGTGACGGTCCTCGACAGCGGGGATTCGGAAAAACTCCGCGCCGCCGCCGAGGGCTTGCAAACTGCGGGGGCGCGCGTGCTTTTGGGTCAGGAAGCGGAGAGCGATCCGACCGTCTACGCACTTGGCGTGCTCAGCCCGGGGATCGATCCCGCCGTGCCGCTCGTGCGCGGTTTTGTTGCGAAAGCGATCCCCATCATCGGCGAACTCGAACTCTCCTATTCGCTGTGCGCCTGCCCGGTGGTGGCCATCACCGGCACCAACGGCAAGACCACGACCACGCAGTTGGTCGAGCGGATGTTCAACGCGTGCGGAGTCAAGACGCTGGCGGCCGGGAACATCGGCCCATCGTTTGCCGCGCGCGTGCGCGAAAGCGCCCACCTTGATTTAATGACCCTTGAGGTCAGCTCGTTCCAACTGGAAACCCTCCGCGCCTTCCGCCCCGCCATCAGCGTCTGGCTCAATTTCCAGGCCGACCACCTCGACCGCTACGCCTCGATGGAGGAATATTACGCGGCCAAGCTGCACATCTTCGACAACCAGAGCGCCGCCGATTTTGCCATCGTCAAACTCGAAGACAAACTCCCGCCGCTCAAAGCCCAGAAGATCACCTTCAGCGCCTATACGCGGGGCGGCGATCTCGATTTGCGCGACGACGTGATCCATTTCCACGGCCAGCCGGTGTTGCGGATGTCCGACACGCAATTGCGCGGTTTGCATAACGCCGAAAACCTGATGGCGGCGCTGGCCGTTGGAGCCGTGCGCGGGCTGGAGTTCGCGCCGATGGTGGAGGCGTTGCGCAGTTACAAAGCCCTGCCGCACCGTTGCGAAAGCGTGGGCAAGGTCGATGGCGTCGAGTACGTCAACGATTCCAAAGCCACCAACCTCGATGCGCTGGAAAAAGCGCTCCTTTCCGAGACCCGCCGCGTGGTGCTCATCGCGGGCGGCAAGGACAAAGGGTTTGAGTTCGACTCGCTCACGGACCTCGTCGCTTCCAAGGCCCGTTGCGTGGTCTTGATCGGAGAAATGGCGGCGCGCATTGACGGCTTTTGGGGGCAGCGCGTCCGGTGTGAACACGCGGCCAGCCTTGCCGAAGCCGTCAGCCTCGCTCGCGCCAATGCCCAGCCCGGCGACGTCGTTCTTTTCTCGCCCGGCACCTCCTCTTTCGATATGTTCAGAAGCTACGCCGATCGCGGCGACCAATTTCGCAACCTCGTTCAAAACCTACCCGACTCCCTATGAGACTCTTCCCGAAGAAACCCTCAAAGCCAGGCTCGCCCGCAAGGCAGACCCTGCAAGCCGCCGTCGCGCGCCGCGCCGCTCGTTCCCCCTCCATCGAAGAGGAAGAGGAGCCCACGACCAGCTTTAAAACGGCGCTCGTCGTCGTGCTGTTGCTGCACGTGGTGGCGGGAGGCGGCATCCTCATGTTCGACCGCATCAAGACCCGGCGGCCCAACGCTTTTGAAACGGCGGAAGTTCAGAAACCGGCCATCGCAAAGACGGCGATGGCACCTGCGACCGCTTCCAAAACGACGGCACAGCCGGTGGCGACTCCGGCGGCGGTGCATCCCAAGGCGCCGGTAGCCGCTGCGCCGGTTGAGCCCGCTAAAAAGACCGCCCCTGCCGCCGAGGTCAAAGACTCGGGAACAATCTACACCGTGGCCAAAGGCGACGTGCTGGTTTCCATCGCGAGAAAGCTCCACGTCGGGTATGACGACCTTTTGAAGCTCAACAAAATCGACGATCCGAAAAACCTTCGCATCGGCAGAAAACTGCACGTCCCCGTCAAACCTCGCGCTGCCGCCAACTAGCGGACCACCCCGTCGACCGATCCCCTCATGAAATTCGCTGCCCTGGGCCTGCTCCTCTCGGTTACCATGATGGTGGTGATCGGGATTGTCATGCTCTTCAGCACAGGGTCGTTCAGCCGGGACGCTTACAAGATCAAGAAGGCCAAGCCGAAAACGGAAGCCGTGGCGGGGGCCGCAGTTGCCGCCCAAAAAGGGGGAGCGGACGAGGCGAAAGAGGAAAAGGAAGTGCTCTGGGACCCGGCATGCCTGGTCAAACGCCAGGCGATGTGGCTGGGGATCGGGCTGATCTTCTGCGTCGGCGCAGCGATGGTTGACTACCATTTTTGGCAGAAGATCTGGCCGTATCTGTTCGTTGTGGCCGCCATCCTTTTGGTCATTTGTTTTGTGTTCCCAAAAATCAACGGGTCGCACCGCTGGATTCGCTTTGGGTCGCTTTCCTTTCAGCCCTCCGAGGTGGGCAAGATCGCCGCCATCGTTTTCCTCGCGGCCTGGTATCATCGCCACGCGGAGCAGTCCCGGGAATTTTTGAAGGGGATCGTCTTCCCTCTGGGAATCGTAGGCATCTTGATGGGATTGATCGCGCCGGAAGTCGATTTGGGCACCACCGCCATTATCGGCGGCACGGCCTTTATCATGCTGTTCGTGGCGGGAGCCAATCTCGTCTATCTCCTCCCTTTGCCGGTGTTTGGCGTGGCGGGTATTCTCTATGTGGCCATCCACATCCCGGAACGGCTCAAGCGCCTCGGCGCATTCCTGGATTTGGAAAACCACAAGGAAGGCGGCGGCTACCAGCAATGGAACGGCTTGATCGCCCTCGGCTCCGGTGGCATTGACGGCCTGGGGCTCGGCAACGGGCGGCAAAAATTCATGTATCTGCCCGAGGCGCACACCGATTTCATTTTCCCGACCATCGGCGAAGAACTCGGGCTCGTCTTTACCCTCCTCATCGTATTCTGCTACGTGCTCATGATCATCTGCGGCATGGCCATCGCGCTCAACGCCCGGGACCGGTTCGGCACTCTGGTGGGCGTGGGGATCACCTCGATGCTCGCCCTGCAAGCGGCGATGAACATCGGCGTCACCACGGCGGTTTTGCCCAACAAGGGGATACCTCTCCCGTTTATCAGTTACGGCGGCTCCAACCTGCTCTTTTGCCTCTTGGGGATCGGGATTCTCTTGAATATTTACCGCAACGGCGGCTCGGAAACCGTCGTGCGCGCCGTCACCAAACCGAGACCATTGATGACCCCGAGAATTTGAAGGCTGGGTCCGCAGATTTCGCAGATTACCGCAGATTTTAAGAACCTACTTACATGATGAAATCGGCAATACGAGTAAACGGCAACGGTAGGGACGGCACTCCGTGCCGTCCCTACCATGCAGGTCAATCTGCGAAAATCGGCGAAATCTGCGGATAAAACCTCTCTCATGAAAATTGCAATCGCAGGCGGTGGAACGGGCGGGCATTTGTTTCCTGCGTTGGCGGTGGGCGAAGTGCTCTTGGAGCGCGGCCACGAGGTGCTCATTTTCATCTCCGAAAAACAGATTGATGCACTCGCAATCCAGGGGCGCACCGAATTCCGTTTCGAGAAGCTGCCGAGCATCGGGATGCCCCGGCTCTTTTCGCTGGCGATGTTCACTTTTTTCCAACGCTTCAACGCCAGTCTCGCGCCGTGCCGCCGGATTTTCGCCGAGTTCCAGCCCGATGCCGTGCTCGGAATGGGCGGGTT
>JBAXCI010000029.1:0-15532 GCA_037141555.1 Verrucomicrobiota bacterium
TCCTCAATGCCATTGAGGCGCTCTACCAACTGAGCTAAGACCCCGTAAGTTTCAGGACCGGAAAGGCTTGCGGCGGATTTGCGGCCCATTACTGGAACCTGGGAGTCCAACCGAAAAGTCCAACCCGGTCAAAAATCGCCAGTCCAACTGAGTCCCGGATTGTCCAGAACTTAGTCATCTTGCCGACGCGGGACCGAGAAACTATCACCTCAAAATTTTTCGGCAACAAAAAAAAGCAAAAGTCCATTTGGGGCTCGAAAAAGAGCGGATAGTCTGCTTTTGGCTGGTTGCTCGCTGCGGTTTGCCCTGAAGCACCCGGAGCTTCCTATTTCCCTCGATGGGTCTATGGTTGGCCATTCACTTCACCAACTCATTTTGAAACCTTTCCGCAATCTCGGCCAAACCCAAACACCTGATGGATCGCTGTTCGCGCTCCACGAACACGATGGGGAGTATTTCCTCAAGCTCAATGGCCGCCAGCTCATGAGCACCACCTCCACCACTTCGGAACTCATGCTGGCGCAGTTGCCCTGCAAAGGGCTCGCGAGCCGCGCAGACGCTTGCGTGCTCATCGGCGGGCTTGGCCTGGGATACAGTTTGCGGCGAGCGCTCGAACTCGTCGGCCCCACCGCCAGGGTGGAAGTCGCGGAGTTGCTGCCGGATGTCGTTGCCTGGAACCGCGAGTTCCTCCGCGACGTGAACGGCGCGCTGTTGGATGATCCGCGCGTCAAGGTTATCGTGGGTGACGTGTTTGATGTCATTCGGCGCGCAAAGAATGGCGGCTACGACGCCATCCTGCTCGATGTCGATAATGGCCCGACCTCTTTTGTGCAGGCGAAGAATTCACGTCTCTATGACCGGCGCGGCTTCGGCCTGATCTCTCGCACGCTCAAGCCCGGCGGCAAAGTTGCGTTCTGGTCGGCCTGCGAAGAACCCGGGTTTATCCAAAGCCTCTCAGCCGCCGGTTTCAGAGCCGAAGCCGTCCCTGTAAAAGCAAACGAACACGCGAAACGCGATGCCCATGTGATCTATGTGGCCGAGCACATGCCCCACTGCGCATGAGCCAACACCAGTCCAAAGACCCGTTGCATGGCATGACGCTGGAGATGATTCTCACGCGGCTCGTGGAGCATTACGGCTGGGAAGAGATGGGCGCAAGAATCAAGATCCGCTGCTTCAATTTTGACCCGAGCATCAAATCCAGTTTGCAATTTCTTCGCAAGACCCCTTGGGCGCGGGCGAAGGTGGAAGAGTTGTATCTCGCCTTTATCCGCCAGCACGGGTAGTTCCGCGCGCCAGTTTGCGGTACATTTCGAGGCGACAATTGAAGCCGCCGAAGTCAACGACCTGCCGCGTTTGCAATTTCAATGCAGGAGGGCACGTTCCTGTTGGCAATGGATTTGCAAACACGAGCCGCCCACCCGGTTGAAGCACCGTGGCGGCGACGGAAAAGAGATCGTCGATCAACCCTTGCAGATCGCCGATGGGGACGCGCCTGCCCATCGGGGGATTCGTCACGATGAGGCTCACGGTGTTTGGCCCCAAGCCTTCGATCCCCTCAAAATCCCGAAAATCGCAGCAGGTGAATTTCGCGGCGACATATCGCACTTTTGCAGCCGCGAAATTGCTCTCGCCAACAGCGATCGCCTCTGCGCTCAGGTCGGTCCCATAGACACTCTGCACGCCCCCGAGCAGCGCCCGCTCGATGAGTTCCAAACCCGACCCGCAAAACGGATCCCAGGCGACCTCGTTATCGCAACCGCCAGCGAGCCGCGCCATGCAGGCGGCCAACGGCGGATGCGATGCCGCGGGAACATCCGCCTGCCGGTAATAGTAACGCGGATCGGGCGTCAATCTCGGGCTCAGTTCCACGGAATTTCCGCGCCCCGTAGGGTGGATTTCCATCGCCCAGGGTGCATTCTGCGCATCGTTGAGAATCTCCGGGCACAGCGCGTAGGCTCGGTTTGCAACCGACCGCACCGCCCCTCTTTGGTGGCCCTTCGCAACAAAATTCAACCGATAACGGATCGAGCCTTCGGTGAAGGTTTTCAGGACCCGCAACGACAATGGCGACGCGATCACGGAGGCAATAGCCTCAATCAGCTCCGCCTCGTTTGAGGCGCGGACGGAGCCCAGCACGAAGCCGACCGTGCCAAAACAGCGGAGCTTGTAGATGTCACCGAGCGAAAACGGCGCCACCGGCAAGAGCGCGACCACGCCGCTGCTGACTTCCGCGACGCGGAACCTGCCACGCAAAAGCGGAGACTGCTCCACCTCCTGCCGGACGATCTGTTCCAACCCCTTGCGGCCTCGCAGATGAATCCGCAGCTTCGCGAAATCCAACAGCACGCGATCCATCCGCACAACGCTGGGGCTTTGCGTGCGCGCCACGATGGCCTTCACTTTCTGCTCGGTTTGCGGGAGGATGCCGCGCGCCGTTTCCAACACCTTCAGCGTGGCAGCCCCGCCGATCTTGTCCAGAGTCCGTCCCAGAAATTTCTTTTCGCGCTCAGCCGTTGTCTTTTGCAGCAAGGCGAGCAGCTCCGTTTCCCCGCGTGTTCCGGCCCCGATTTTGGGCAGAGCCGTCATGGCATAGCGCCTCACTTTCTCACCCGGATCTTGCAAAAGCCCCAGCAGCCATTGCCGCACCTCCTCCTTCTGCTCCTGGGGACCGCATTCGGAAAAAACCACACCCACCGCGCGGACAACCGCTACCCGAGCGGTTCGCTCTTGGGGAGTCGCCCGGTTGAACCGCGCCACCTCGTCCGTCCAAAGCTGTTCCCACGGCAGGACGCGCAGCTCGTTATAAAGTTCTTTGTTAGTATTTTTCTCTCCACTTTTCATGCGGGAATGGGTGGATGAAGGTCTGCCACCGAGTTCCCGAGGGCAAGCTAAAAGGGGATACGAACGCAGAGGAGGAAATTGGCCCCTCTATTTCGTGATTTTGCGGTTTCACCTCTGATCCCAATCCTGTAAATCATCTTAATCATCTTAATCCTGTTAAAAACTGCCAAGCGAACCACGTCTAACAGGCTTCCGGGGCGCGCAATTCCCCAAAGGCCTTCCCAAACTGCTCGATCAAATCCGTTGCAGCGAGCGACTCCTGGCTTTGCCCTTGGGCGAGCGCCAACTCCGCGGCCCGCCCGCAAACCCACGCTCCCACACGCGCGGCATCGAATAACGCGAGACCCTGGCCCGCCAACGCCGCGCACGTCCCCGTCAACACGTCCCCCATGCCGCCGGACGCCATTCCGGGATGCCCCGTGGTGTTCCACGAAATCCGCGATCCGCCCGCAGGCCCTTCCGCAACAACGGTGCGCGAGCCTTTGAGCAGCAGCGTGAGCGGCGATCGGGTGTCTTTCTGCGATTCCAAAAACTGCTCTGCCGTTGCCCTTCGCGAAAGATTTGCGCTTGCGGGAAAAAGCCGCGCCATCTCTCCCGGATGCGGCGTCAGCAAACGTGGCCCCGCCGCCCGGCGCAGTGTTTGCGGATTTTCGGCCAGCAAATTGAGCGCATCTGCGTCCACGATCATCGGTCCTTTGAAATACTCAGTAACCGCAAGGATGTCCGGTCCATCCACCCGCCCAAGCCCCGGCCCGATGGCCAGCACATCCAAAGCGCGATCCAGCACCGCGAGATAGCAATCCAGCGGCGTCACCATTACCTCGGGCATCGCAGCCGAGGCCACGAGCGGGTAAATATCAGGCGTCACAAACAGCGAAACCAATCCCGCGCCTGCACGAACCGCCGCATTCGCCGCCATGATCGCCGCGCCGGTAAACCCGCGCGAACCGGCCACGATCCCGACCCGCCCGCACTGGCCCTTGTGCGTGCTGAAACGGCGCGGGGGCAATAGCCGGGCCAGTTGGCGCGGCGTCGCGACACCTTCCGCCTCGTCGCGCGAAGGCCACCCGGCCAGCGGCAGCACCGCAAGACGGCCCACGAAATCGAGCGCCGCGTCAGCAAGCAGACCGCGTTTGGCATACCCGACACAGAGCGTGAAATCCGCCGCCACAGCCTGCGGGTCGGCCTCTCCCGTATCGCCATCCAGGCCGCTTGGCAAATCCAGGGCGAACACCACGGCCCCTGTTTCCAGCCGCAAGCGATTGATCTCCCTGGCGGCCTCGCGGATCGGCTCACGCAGCGCTCCCTTTGCGCCGATGCCAAGCAGGCCGTCGAGAATGATTCGCGACCCGGTGGATTCCGGAACCAGAAACCGTTCCAGCGGGGCAAGCATCGCGTCGAGCTTCTTGCGCGTCAAGGGCGCGAGCGTTTCGCGGGGAAATGCCTCGTGCAAATCGACCCGCCAACCGTGTTCCGCAAGATGCCGCGCGGCCACCAGCGCGTCTCCGCCGTTATGGCCCTTGCCCAAGAACACGCGGCACTCTCCCGGCACGGTAAAAAACTGCATCACCGCGCGAGCCATTTGCGTTCCAGCCTCGTCCATCAACGTCTCCGCTGAAACCCCGGCAGCAAACGTCCGCTCCTCGATTCCTCGCATCTCCTGGCAAGTCACAATCATGCGGGCCATTCAACCACCGAACCGGGCCGGAACCAAGGGCGGAGATTGCCGCTTTTCCAGCCACCCCTCACCGCGAAGCCTCAATCGCTTTCGCAATCGCGCTCGCGAGCTCCTGCCGGTGGGCCGGTTGCAGGCAGCGCGCAGCTTCTTCGCGGTTGGTGAGAAATCCGCACTCGGCGAGCACGGCAGGGATGCGCGCCTTGCGCAAAACATAGTAGGCCCGGCGCTTCACGCCGCGGTTCTCGCCTTTCTCCACCCGCATCAACTGCGATTGCACCCGCGCGGCAACTCCCGCCGCACTGGTATTGTAATAATACGTTTCGATCCCGTCGGCCCCCCCGCGAATCGCGGAGTTAAAGTGGATGCTTAAAAAAAGCGCGCCGGGATGCGCGTTGGCGATCGCCGACCGTTGCGGGAGCGGAATAAACGTGTCGTCGGAGCGCGTCATCACCGTTTTCACGCCGTCATCGTTGAGGATTTCGCGAAGCCGTCGCGCGACGTCCAGCGTGAGATCTTTTTCGCCCACACGCTGGCCGGGAATCCCGCCGCGGTCGTGGCCGCCGTGTCCGGCGTCGATCACCACAGCATTAAAAGCGGATGCGCTGGCCGCCGAGGCCAGCAGGGAGAGGAGGAGGAGGCATTTCATTGCTCGCAATGAACCGACTTTGCGCACCTGCGCAAGCGATTATTCTCGGGGAATCTGAACGGGCCGATCGGAAAGTTTGTTGGCCGATTTCAGCTTGTCCACCTCCGCATTTCCGGGCTGCAATGCCCCGCCAAAAACCGAGATGGCACCCGAAGCGTTCCGCCGCAAAATGGGCCGTTCTTTCACCGAGTAATAGTTCTCCTGCGAGAGCAATTCGCCGTTGAGGCCCAGGCGCGTGTAGAGATAAGTCTTGGGCCCGAGCACCTGCAAAACATGCAGGTTATTTTGGAGATCGACCTGCGCATCAGGCTCCAAGCCAGCGATCACGCGGCCGAGGGCCGTTGTCGCATAGACCGTCCCCGAATCGACATCCTCCACGCGGGCGTAAATGACCGTGTATTCGTATTGGCGGAACGAGAGCAGCGAGAGCTTGCGCGTGCTCCCCGCCCCTTCCACGCCGTCGGGAACACCCACCGTTTGTTGCCAGATGGTTTTGCCTTCGCTGAGTTCCAGGTTGACGAGTTGCGATTGGTAATACTTCTCGGTCGCCGAGAAAAAGATGATGGCGCGAACGTGGTAGAGCCCAAGTTCATGCACCGGGTAAATCGCGTTTAAAATGATGCTCCGCTTGATCGTCTCCCCCGCAGGAATCGTCAACGGCGCCAGTCGATAAAAGGGGTCCAGCGGCGGCACTATTTGGCCATCGCCCCGGGTGATCTGAAAGCCGAACCAACTCTGCGTCGGTGAATCCGCCAGCGTCACGTCGCGCCCGGCGAGGTTTTTCACCGTCACCGTGGCCACGATCGGCTCGTACACCAACAAAAATTTTCTCTTTATCTCCAGCCCGACCTGGAGTTGGGCTTGCAGCGACTGGGAGCAGACAAGGAGAAAGGCAATGAGGAGGAGGAAACGGCGCATGGGAGTTCTCGTAAATACGCTCAATTTGGCCGGGTGCCAGCAGTTTTTTCCTCCGTCGCTGATTTTTCGTTGCGCTGCGCGTGTGAAAATCACTGCTTGGGCGGCGTGTCCGAAACGCAGCGGAAGCCCACAAACTCGAAGACATTGTTGGCATCGACGGGGGGCTTTACCTCTTTGATTCCAGTGCGGAAGGTCAAGTTCGCTTCCGCTTTGTGGAATGAACCGCCCCGGATGATCGGCCCCTTGGTCTGCGGGTCCCAGGTCGAAGTCCATTCGGCCACATTGCCGAGCATCCCGATCACGCCATAAGGGCTGCAATCTTCCATCATCCGATCCACGGGGTTCCAGTAAAAGTAGCCATCCACGGTTCCCGTTGAGTTGGGTCCCGGCGTCTGGACGTAGTCTTTGCCGAGGTTCGCCTTTTTCGGGTCAAACTTGTTGCCCCACGGATAGAGGCGGCCGTCCGTCCCGCGGGCGGCTTTCTCCCACTCCTGCTCGGTCGGGAGGCGTTTTCCCGCCCACTTTGCGTAGGCACAGGCGTCCCAGTAATCGACGTTAAATACCGGACAGTTCAGGTCCATCGGAATATAGCGGGCCGGTTTTCCGATTTTGGCGCGTCCATACCAAGTGGCCCACTCCTGCTGGCTGTTATTCGGGAGGTGGGTCGTCTTTGCCTTTGGTTGATTGGGCGCGTCGTACTCCGTCGTGGGATTCCGCGTCAAAGCGTCCAAAAACCTTTGGTATTGCGCAAGGGTGACTTCGTATTTGTCGATCCAGAACTCGCCCGTCGTTGCTTTCTGGCCATCCTGGTAGATGAACTCGCCGGCGGGGATTTTCACCATCGCGCTCGTGTCCCGCTCGTCGTTGTGGGTGAACAACCAATAAAGGTAACCCACAACGCCAAGAACCCCCATGGAACACAGCGCCACCGTCAGAATGAATGAGCGCTTCTGCTCCCGTTTCATCTTCTCCACGGCCCGGATCGCCGCCTGTTCCTGCGCGGTGATTTTGACCGCATCTGTCGGAATAATTTTGGGCATCAACTCGGAGATTGCACCCAAAAGTTCGTCCCAGGAGGCAAACCCTCCCGCTTCGCCCATCGACATACGGCTGAGGAGATTTTGCAAGCCGGGCGCGGCGGCGCCGGTGGGCAGCAGAGCCAGAACGCTTGCCGCCAGCGTGGCGACATCGCGCCGCATTTCGCCCCTCCCCTCGCCTGCGAGGACCGCCGTGTTGGAAAAATGCGGCTCGTTGGTTTTATCGAGACAAATGTGACGGGCCTCCAAGGCATCGTGCGGTATTTCATTCCGGTGCAAATACGCCAGGCCTTCCGTGACCACTTTGATGATGCGCAACGCCGTCTTGTCGTCGATCGTTGCTCCGCTGGCCTGCATTTCGGCCAGTTGACTGCCGTCCGCGTATTCGCAGGTGTAATAACTATGGCCCCCGGCCTGCCCAGCTTCATACACCGAGGTAATCGAGGGATGCTTCACCACCGCCTTTGCCTGTGCACGGGCAAGAAAACGCTTTTGGGCTTCGGGATCGTTCATGGCGATCTCCGTGGATAAAATCGTCATGGCAACCGGGCGCGCCATCGTGGTCTGATTGGCGATATAGATCGAGCCCCAGTCGTCTTCGCCAAGTTTCCAGATGACGGTGTAATTACCGATCTTCGAGTTTAAAAGCGGATCGGCGGCGAGCTCGGCGGGGTCTGCGCAAGCTGCCGTGACCGGTTGCGCGACAGCGACCGGCGCGGCTTGAGGGGCCGATGGCGACCCGGCGGCAGGGGGCCGGAATAACGGTGCGGCCTTGGGCATGGATGCCGCGATCCTATCCACCGCTTGCATCAGGAGTTCTGACTCAAACGGTTTGGTGAGAACGTCGCATCCAACCGTATACGGCTCGTAATCGCTCAGATCGTAGCCCGAGATGAAGATCGTTTTCATCTCGGGATAACTCTCCAACAGCTTGTGCCGCAAAGTGAACCCGTCCATCGGGTCCATCACCACGTCCGTAATCAAGAGATCCACTCCGCTGTTCATCGCGGCCGCGTTTTGCAGCGCAAGCCCGCCATTCGTGGCTGCCGAAACTGTGTAATCCGGCTTGCTCCGCAAAACCGGCAAGAACGCTTGGAGTATCGCGGGATCATCATCGACAAATAGAATGTTCATTGCGGTAGATCGGTGGAGGGCAGTGCAGCGGGGGGGATAAATTGACTCAGCAGCTTGGCGGGATCGGCAAACTTCGCATTCAGGGTTCCCTTATAATAGAGCCGAACACTATAGCCAAAATAATTCCGCCGCTCGCGCGTCCGGGGGTCTTTGGGATCGAATTCCGGCTGGGCGTAATCGACCTCCAGCACTTCGGGGTCGGCAGTGGACCAGTCCACCGCCTGCACCTCCCCCTCCGGGTTCATTCGCCGAGCCCACGAGGAGGTGACGTTGGCGTTGGTCTCCACCACCGAACCGTTGGCGAGTTGTTCGTAGAAAAAGACCTGGATCACCACGTCCCGGGGCTGGATCGGGCCACTTCCGGGGAGGGCAAGGATCGGAACGCGCAGCTTCAAACGGCGCGCGGGCTGGGTGTTGCCGGTGTCGTCCGTCGTGCCCACGGTTCCCAGCGAAAGCAGCGGCCCGCCCTGCGCCCCTGCATCGCCGGAGAGCGCGCCTGTAGCCAAACGCGTCGCAGCCAGCTCCTGTGGCGACGGGTCTGGCAATTGCAGCGCGCGCAATTTCGCCTCGGCTGCCTCGTAGTAGATCCCCGCGCGTTCGCCCATCTCGTAAATCCGCCGCCACTGCTCGATGGCCTTGCCCGTCAGCCCCATTTTTTCATACGTGATGGCCATTTCGGAGATGATCGGCGCGTAATTCGAATAGATCGCCTGGGCCTGACGCAACCGGGTCATCGCCGTCCCGGTGTCTCCCTGGTCTCGCAATGTGCGGGCCATGTCGATCAACTCGGCCACGCGCGATTGCGGGGTCGCCGGACGCGCTGGTGTCGGGGTTGCCACGGGAATCGGCGTCGGCTTTGGCAGGACAGCCACGAGCGATTGCTCCACAGCAGCAGCCACGAGTTCCTGTTCCGCCGTGCGGACAGGAACTGCGGGAGCCGGTGTCGGGGTGGGAGCCGCCGGGCGCTCTCGTGGAACAGAAACGGCGGCCACAGGCGCAAAACCGCGCCAAGCGAGCATACCAATCTCCCCTGCGGCAACAGCGCCAAGCACGGTTATTGTCACCAAAAAAGTCCGGCAAATATACGGTGCTGGCTTGGGGAAAACGAAGGGCATGAGGGAAAAACTGAAGTTACGCAGCCTGTTTGCCCCTGTCAACGAAGCAGCGTGCTTGATTCCCCGGCTACTTTGCCTTAGGGGAATGTCCGCATGTTTCCCCTTCGCCTCCTTTTTTGCCTTTTTCTCTCGGCATTGCCGCTCCTCGCCGCTGCGCGTGAAGCGAGCGCGCCCGCCATTCACCTGACCCTTCGCAAAGCCATCCAGCTTGCCATCGAAAACAACCTGGGGATCAAAGTCAGCGAGTTCAATCCCGACATCGCCGACGCCCGCATCACCTCGGAACTCGGCGTCTTCGACCCTTCGCTGAACCTCAACGCGTCGCACACTTCTGCAAACTCCGCGTTCGACGAGCTCCAGACCGGCAACTTTGGCGTCGGCATCGGCGGCACGAGCATCTACGGAACCAACTACCAAGTCGGGCTCGCCAACACCGCCACTCGCTACAGCCAATATTCCACCGGCGCGCGACTCTCGCTCACGCAGCCGCTGTTGCGCGGATTCGGCTCCGACGTGAACCTGGCTTCGCTGCGGATCGCGCGAAACAACCGGGCAATCAGCCAATGGGAGTTCAAGCAGGGAATCATGGACGTCGTCACGCAGACGGTCTGGGTTTACAACGATCTCTATTCGGCGCTGCGCAATTACGACGCGGCCAGGCACTCGCGGGATTTGGCGCTTGAACTCTGCAAGGAAGAACAGGCCCGCGTCCAAGCCGGTGCGGGCATAGAGCTCGACGTCATCACCGCCCAAGCCGACGCCGCCTCGCGCGAAGAAGCGGTGCTCCTGGCGCAGAACAACATCGAGAACAACGAGCGTTTCCTGAAACAACTCATCACCGCAGACACCAAGACCCTGCTCGAAACCCGCGTGACCATCGAACCGCCTCCCACCGCCGCCGTTGGGAAAGTCGACCTGCAAGCCGGGTTGCGCGAAGCGCTCAATGGACGTCCCGATTACCAGGAAGCGCTCGTCGCCCTGCAAACCCGCCACATCAGCGTCGTCACAGCCCGTAACGGCGTCCTTCCACGGCTGGACCTCGTGGGCAGCCTCAACCTGCTCGGGCTGGACTCCAACGATATCGCCGACAGCCTCCGTTTTTTCAACAGCGGCACCCGCGCTCCCCAGAGTTGGAGCGTCGGCGCCATCATGAGCATGCCGCTTGGCAACCGCAGCGCCAAAGGCAGGCTCAAGGCCGCGCGTTTGCTCGATGCGCAAGCTCTGGCAACGCTCAAGCAGTTGGAACAAACCATCATCGTGGACGTGGCCAACGCGGCGGGAGAGATCGATACCGCCCGCCAGCGGATCGACTCCACCAACGAAGCCTTGCGCCTCGCCAAAGAGAGCCTTTCCGCCGGGGAAAAGCGCCACGCGGCAGGGAGCGCGACCACCTTTGAAGTGCTCCAGCTCCAGAAGTCGATGACCGAAGCGGCGGCCTCCCTTATCCGCGCCGAAGCGGACTACCGCAAAGCCGTCTCCGAATACGACCGCCAAACCGGCGCCACCCTCCTGCACAACACCATCACCGTCACGAAGTAGACCTCACAAACCACCCCAGGGCGCGGCCTTCTCTTTGTGCGGAGCTTCCAATAACTTGCGGGGTCCCTCGTTGCGCTCGGGATGACAAGCGCCCCTCACCGAAAGAGCCGCTGGAAGAAACTTTCCGGCCCGCTTCTCGCTGCCGCCTGGCTCGTCCGCCGCGGCTCCATCATGCGGGGGCGTTCCGCCCTCCGCACGCGTTGGGGATTGTTGACGCGTTCCCCTTTGGTCACCCGTTCAGCCACCGGCTCCGCGCGCTTGATCATCTGCGTCTCCGCCACGACTGTTTGAGCCCGTGTCCATTGGATATCCCGGCGGTGCTTCAAATCGGCGACCTGCTGTTCCGTCGACGTCCGCTCCAACCCGGTTTGCTTTTGGGCCAACACCTCCAGGCCTTTCACCCGGGCATCGAAGGCCCCAAAGGCCCCCTCCATCCGTCGCCGTGCATCGGCCGAGGGCGTCTCTTTGTAAACCTCGATCTGGCGTCGGATCGCCTCTGTATCGAAGCGCATCGCCTCCGGCTGCACAACCTGCACCGGCCCTTTGGGTTCCGGTTCGCAAGCCGCCAATGCAAAGAAAACAGCTACCCACCAACGCTCCACACGAAGGTATCGGGGAGGGATTGCGGATTGCTCCCCTCTTTGCTAACCAAGGAGCAGTTCCGCCGTCCGCGCATTCGCGCCCAAGTGGACCTGAAGGACGCTCCGCGCACGGGCCACCAGCGCCTCGCCGAGAGCCGGATCGGCCAGCAGCGTATCCAGCGCGTGGATCAAGCCCGCTTCATCCGGGACTTGGACGGCTCCTTCGACGGCCAAAAACTGGCGCACCAACGAGCCGAAGTTCTCCATGTGAGGGCCAAACACCACCGGGCGGCCCACCAACACCGGTTCCGCCGGATTCTGCCCCCCCGTGGCCAGCAAGCTTTTGCCGATAAAACAGACCGAGGCCACGGCATACCAGTCGCGCAATTCGCCCGTTGTGTTCACAATCAAAACATCGGGACGCGGACTCCCGGGCGGCAGATCCGCCAACTCCGTGCGCAGGACGGCGCTGAGCCCGAGTGCGCGCAAAGCCGCTGCCACCTCCGGCGTCCGCTCCACATGGCGCGGCACGACAATCAAGAACAACTCCGGCGACCGCTGGCGCAGGGCGATCAGCACGCGACCGAGAGCCGCCTCTTCGCCGGGAAAAGTGCTTCCCGCCAGCAAAACAGGGGTCGTGTCGCGAACGTCCATCCGCCCGAGCAACGCCCGGAATTCCAGCGCACGCGACGCTTCCGCCATTCCAAAATCGAATTTCAGGCTGCCCGTGCAATGCAACGCCTCGCGACGCACCCCGAGCGCGTGCCACTGTTCCACGTCCTCGGGTTCCTGGACGCAGACCCGCTCCAACATCCCAAAAAACGGCCCCACCCAGCGCCGCCATTTTCGGAACCCGCGCTCGGAACGCGGGCTCAGGCGGGCATTGACGATCGAGACCGGGATCGCGCGGCGGCAACATTCGCTCACCATGTTGGGCCAGAGTTCCTTGTCCACCATCACCAGTTGGGCGGGCTGGATCAAATCAAGCGCGCGGCGAACAATCGAGGTCAAATCCAGCGGGTAATAAATCAGCTCCAGCCCGCCCCCGCCCTTGGCGATCTGCTCGCTGGCGACGGCATACCCCGTTGAAGTCGTGGTGGAGATCAAGACCTGCGCTCCCGGTCGGGCCGCTTGGAGGGTTCTGGCCAGTTTGATCCCCATCATCATCTCGCCCACGCTCACCGAGTGAATCCAGATCCACCCGCCATTGCCTAGGCGCTGGCGGTCCTCCGCCGAATAAAGGCCAAATCGCTGCCCAAATTTGTGCCGCCAGTTGCCGCGCCGGAGCATGCGCGCAAGAAACCCCGGCAGCATCAGGGTGAATGCCACCAGGAACAAGGACCGATACACCAGCAAAGGCAGGCGTGCGGCCGCGGGCAACGCGCGGAGGTTTTCCATCCCGGGAATAGAAACAGGGAAACCCGTAAAAGAAAATCCGGATCTCAGGAAAAAGCACAGAGGGATTCCTTCACAAGTTTGCTGTTGTCAGTCGCCCAAGAATCCAGTATTTCCTTCCTGCCTTTATTATGAAGCGAATTCTTGTTTTCTCGCTGCTTTCCTGCACGCTCCTGGTCGCCTGCACTCCTCAAAAGAGACAGACGCGATATGCTGCTCCCTACGGTTACGGGAGCGAAACCGATGTCGTGCCCGGATCGGAAACGATCCCCACCGACGTTGAACCCGGGGCCGCTGTTGCGCCCGTGCCAACTCCCACTCCAGCTCCGGCTCCCGCCGCAACCCCGCTGCCGCGCAAGCGCGAGGCGGTTTATGGAATCCCCGAAGCCGGCAAGCCCGGTTTCATGAGAAGCCCCTTTAATCCGTCGGCCGGGTTGATCGACCACCGCGGTCTGCCGCCCGCAACCGAGGTGAAGGACCCGTATACCCCCGGCAAGATCATCCTGGTTCCCTAAGCAATACCAAAGCGGAAGTTTTTTAGGACAAGCCGCCCTCGACCCCGGGGCGGCTTGTCCTGTCTCAAGCGCCAATTACACAGTTGTTCTCGAAAATGTTTAGACCTTCCCAACATGCTTGTCATCCCGAACGCAGTGAGGGACCCCGCAAGCCATCCAAAGCTCCGGCCCGCAGGAGAGGCGACGCTTTGGGGTGGTTCGGGAGGTCCCTCGCTATGCTCGGGATGACACGCGTTGACGCGTCTGCGTCCGTTCGGGAAATTGCAGGAGCAACAAACGCATGAACACCCTCGCCATTCTCGGCCCCGGCCTGCTGGGCGGCTCGCTTGCGCTGGCCGTCCGGGCGCGCGCGCCGCAATGCCGCGTCTCCCTCTGGGCTCGGCGTGAATCGGCTGTCGAGGAAGTGCGCGCGGCGGGGATCTGCGATTTCGCGTCCACCGATCTCGCCCAAGTCGTTCAAGGCGCGGAGATTATCGTGCTTTGTGTGCCCATTGGGGCCATGCCGGAGTTGGCGCAGCGGCTCGCTCCACTGGTCGGCCCCAACACGCTTGTGACCGATGTCGGCAGCGTCAAAGCCCCGGTAGTCGATGCCCTCGCACCGCTTTTCAAGCGCTTCGTGGGAAGCCACCCAATGGCCGGTTC
This sequence comes from Verrucomicrobiota bacterium, assembly GCA_037141555.1. Lineage (GTDB taxonomy): Bacteria > Verrucomicrobiota > Verrucomicrobiia > Chthoniobacterales > Chthoniobacteraceae > UBA695. Next base: position 14,045 of record JBAXCI010000029.1, read on the forward strand.
CGAGCAAGCCGGTCTGGCGGCGGCTCGCGCCGATCTCTTCGAAGGCACGGTTTCCCTGGTGACCCCCCATCCCGGAGCTGATCCGGCGGCGGTGGAGCAAGCAGCGGCGCTCTGGCAACTGGTCGGGTCTTCCGTGCAAACCATCGCCCCTTCGGAACACGACGCCGCCATTGGGCTGGTAAGCCACCTTCCTCACCTGATCGCGGCGGCGCTGGTCGATTTCGTCTGCGCGCAAAACCCCGCGGCGGTCGGTTTCTGCGGGAACGGCTTGCGCGACACCACCCGCGTCGCCTCGGGCCTCCCGGATATGTGGACCGAAATCCTCGCCACCAACCACGCCGTGCTGGGCGGCCAACTCCAGGCGTTCATCGCCCGGTTGCAGGAAGTCTCGCAAGATATTGCTGGCGGCAACGATTCCAAACTGAAAGAATTTCTTACCAACGCCAAGGTCCAGAGAGATCGGCACATCAAACAGAGGGGTTGAACATGGAAAGCTGGAAAATCGAACAAGGGCCCGTGATCCGGGCGGAAATCACCGTCCCCGGGGACAAGAGCATCTCGCATCGCGCCGTCATTCTGGCCGCGCTCTCCAACGGCACCTGCGTCCTCACGGGCTTCCTCGCAAGCGAAGACTGCCTTTCCACCATGCAAGCCATGCGCGCGCTGGGAGTGGAGATCGAGCGGCCCGAGCCGACGACCTTGATCGTCCACGGGCGCTCGCGGCAACTAACCGCCCCCAAGGGGGAGATCGACTGCGGCAACTCCGGCACAACGATGCGGCTCCTCTCGGGGGTTCTGGCGGCGCAGCCGTTCCGCACCCGGCTCGTCGGCGACCCGTCCCTTTCGCGCCGCCCGATGAAGCGCGTGATCGATCCGCTCACCCAGATGGGCGCAAAACTCCAAGCCGAAGGCCCGAAAAACGCGCCCCCGCTGGTGATCGAAGGAGGCAAGCTCACCCCGATCCATTACACCTCGCCGGTGGCCAGCGCACAGGTCAAAAGCGCGGTGCTTCTCGCCGGGCTGTTCACCCACGGTCGCACCAGCGTCACCGAACCGAGCCAGAGCCGCAATCACACCGAGCGGATGCTGGAATGGTTCCTCGTCGGGCCGCACGAGGACGATTTGACGGCCTCCGTGGTCGGTGAGAAAACGCCCGAATCGCGCGATTTCCACATCCCCGGCGATATCTCCAGCGCGGCATTCTGGCTCGTCGCCGCCGCCGCGCAGCCCGGCAGTCATTTGCTCGTGAAGGACGTCGGGTTGAACGAAACCCGCACGGGAATCCTCGCCGTGCTCGTCCGCATGGGCGCGCATGTGCGCGAAATCATCGAAGTGGAGGAAGGCGAGCCGTGGGGAGCGGTCGAAATTCAGGGTGCGAAACTCAAGGGAACCGTCATCCGGGGCAAAGAAATCCCCAACGTGATCGACGAACTCCCGATCCTCGCCGTAGCTGGAGCCCTCGCCCAAGGAACCACCATTATCGCAGAC
>JBAXCI010000030.1:0-15156 GCA_037141555.1 Verrucomicrobiota bacterium
CAAGGCGCTTCGCGCGCCAGAGTCCGCGCGGCAGGGATGCGCGAAGCGCCTTGGAATGCGGTTGTCCTCTACCGCCTTAAAGTGCGCGCCGAAGAAACGGCAGCCCCTCAAATTGATGCGAAGGTGAGATCGACCTGGTTTTCACCTCAATGCTAAAAGCCCACTACCGCTTTCAAAATCATCCCAAATTTGCTTCGCGTAAACGCTCGGCGACGTCTTCGGCCTGGAGCGCCTCCACCATCTGGGAGATGTCCCCTTCCACGAAGCGGTCGAGGTTATAGAGCGTCAGGCCGATCCGATGATCGGTCACGCGGTTCTGAGGATAATTGTAGGTCCGCACCTTTTCTTCGCGGCCGCCGCCTCCGATCAGGCTCTTGCGATGGGCGGAGTATTTCTCGGCTTCTTCCTGCTGCTTTTTCTCCAAAAGCCGGGAGCGGAGAATATTGAGCGCTTTCTCTTTGTTCTTTTGCTGGCTGCGGCCGTCCTGACACCGGACGATGGTACCGGTGGGAATGTGCATGACCTGCACGGCGGAGTCGGTCGTGTTGACCCCCTGTCCCCCAGGACCGCCGGCGCGGCAAACTTCGATGCGGATGTCGTCGGGCTTGAGTTCCAGATCGACTTCCTCGGCTTCGGGCAACACCGCAACGGTCGCCGTGCTGGTGTGAATACGCCCCTGGGCTTCCGTGGCCGGAACCCGCTGAACCCGGTGAACGCCGCTCTCGTACCGGAGTTTGCGGAACACCGCATCTCCGGACGCACGGAAGATCAATTCCCGGAATCCGCCCAATTCCGAGGAGCTGGACTCCATGACCTCGATCTTAAGGCCGTGTTCCTCCGCGTAGCGTGAATACATCCGGAAGAGGTCCGCCGCGAAGAGCGCGGCTTCTGCCCCGCCGGTGCCCGCGCGCAATTCCACGATGGCGTCGCGGTCTTCGCCGGTTTCCGGCGGCAGCAGGGAAATCTGAATTTTGAATTCCAGATCGCGAATTCGCTTTTCGAGGTCCGGGATTTCCGCCGCCGCCATTTCCGCCATTTCCCGGTCTTCCCCGGCGGCCAGTTCCTGGTTGTCGGCGAGATCGGTCTGGGCTTTGTGAAACGCTTCCCAGGCGGCCAGGAGTCCCTTGAGCTGGGAATGTTCCCGCATCACGATCCGGGAGCGCTCGGGGTTTCCAAACACGCTGCCTTCCGCGATTTCCGCTTCGATTTCGCGAAAACGCTCGCTCTTTTTTTGAATCAACGGGGCAAAATCCATAATTGGGAATCCAGGTTGGCAGCAGATGCTCTCGAACAATATCGCACAAAAAAAGAAACGGTGACGCGTTCAAACGCGTCACCGTCTCCAAACTGTCTGTAAAAAGCTAAGCCTTGCGGGTCTGACGAGCCGTGCCGTAACGGCGGGCGAACTTCTCGATCCGGCCTGCCGTATCGACGAACTTCTGCTCACCGGTAAAGAACGGGTGGCAAGCGGCGCAAATGCCGATCTTGATGTCGCGGCGGGTGGAACGAGTGTGATAGACCTTGCCACACGCGCACGTGATGGTGGTCTCATTATAGGTAGGATGAATATCTGCTTTCATGGCCGGAAAAGGGACAGTGAAGATACCGGCTTCCAGCCGTGGCGCAACCTAAAAGTTTGCAATCGCATTTAAATCAAGCAAATCAGGAACTTAGCGAAAGCCACAAAATCCGATTTCTGCTCCTAATTCCTGATTTCCTTGAGTTCCTGATTGAATTTCCCCTCTTCCTGATTCCGCCATTGCCAAACCGCCCCGCCCTGTGAAACATTGCCTTATTATGTCGAAACCTGTTGTGCTCATTATTCGTGATGGTTGGGGGATCAATCCAAACGGCCGCGCCACGGCGGAAGCCGATGGCAATGCCACGCTCCTGGCCCAAACGCCGTTCCACGATGCCATGTATGCCCGCTACCCCGGCGCGACCTTGAGCGCCAGCGGCCTCGACGTCGGCCTCCCCGAGGGCCAGATGGGCAACTCCGAGGTCGGCCACCTGAACCTCGGCGCGGGCCGCGTCGTCTACCAGGACCTCACCCGGATCAACAAAGCCGTGGAAGAAGGCAAACTGCGCGAAAACACCGTCCTCCAGCATGCGTTCGCCCAGGCCAAGGGTCATCGGCTCCACTTCCTGGGCCTCGTCTCCGACGGCGGCGTTCACAGCCACATGGAGCACCTCATCGCGCTGGCCAACGCCGCGAAGGAAGCCGGAGTCCATGACATCCTGGTCCACGCCATCACCGACGGGCGCGACTGCTCGCCCACCGGCGGCGCGGGCTATTTGAAACACGTCACCGAAGCCCTCAAGCCGAGCGGCGCGCAGGTCGCCACCGTCGTGGGCCGTTACTACGCGATGGATCGCGACAAACGCTGGGATCGCAACAAGCTCGCCTGGGACGCCATCGTGCTGGGCCGGGGCACCCAGGCCAACCTGAGCCCCAGCGAGACCGTCAGCGACCTCTACGCCAACGGCGAAACCGACGAATTCATGCCCGCCCTCATCTTCTCGCACCGCAACGAGCAGCGCGTGAACGACGGCGACGTGGTCTTCTTCTTCAACTTCCGCGCCGACCGCGCCCGCCAGCTTTCCACGGCGTTCCTGCGGCCCGAGTTCGACGGCTTCGACCGCGAAGTCACCCCGAAAATCAACTACGTCACCCTCACGCAGTATGACAAAACCTACGGCGTCCCGTGCGTGTTCGGCCCGCAGTCGATGAACAACATCCTGGGGCAGGTCGTCAGCCACGCCGGGTTGAAGCAACTCCGCATCGCCGAAACCGAGAAATACCCGCACGTCACCTACTTCTTCAACGGCGGCGTCGAACAGGCGTTCCCCGGTGAAGAACGCGCCATCGTGCCCTCTCCCAAAGTCGCAACCTACGACCTCATGCCGGAGATGAGCGCGCCCGCCGTCACCGAAAAAGTCGTTGGCGAACTGAAAAACTTCGACCTCGTCATCCTCAACTTCGCCAACCCCGACATGGTCGGCCACACCGGCGTCATTCCGGCGGGGATCAAAGCCGTGGAGACCATCGACGGCGCCGTGCGGCAGGTCATCGAGGAAACGCTGCGTTTGGGCGGCAAGCTGCTCGTCACCGCCGACCACGGCAACTGCGAGATGATGCGCAACCCCGACGGTTCGCCCCACACCGCCCACACCACCAACCTCGTCCACGTCATCTACGTCGCAGCCGACGCCGAGCAAACCAAGGTCCAAGACGGCATCCTCGCGGACGTCGCCCCGACGCTCCTGGGGATGTTGGGACTGGAAGTGCCTGCGGAGATGACTGGAAAAAATCTGCTCATCAGCTTGCAATCCTAAAGCCAAACGGCTATTGAAAACCTCCCGCGCGCTTCCGGGTGCGCGGATCTTGCCCGATGGTGTAATGGCAGCACAGGTGACTTTGACTCACCTAGTCATAGTTCGAATCTATGTCGGGCAGCCACTTCTGATGAATCCCCGCCCGGTCGCTCCGCAGCAGGGCGAGGGGGTCTTGCGTGAGATTCCAGAACCCCCGGTAAAAATTGCGCTCCGCCTCATTCCCGTGTAATGCTTTCCCTGTGAACCAACGCCTCATAGCGGAGATCGGCAAAAGCCAGCGGCTTCGGGTGGTGAACCGGCTCAAGCGCACCCAGGGCCTGAGCGTCGGCGCACTCGCCACCTCCCTTGGGATGAGCTACATGGGCGTCAAACAGCATTGCATCGAGCTGGAGCGCCTGGGCTACCTGGACACCTGGCGCCGCCCCAAAGCCGCCAGCCAGGTGGGCCGCCCTGAAATGGTCTACCGGCTCACGCGCAAAGCCCACGAACTCTTCCCCGTAGCCAGCAACGAGATGACCCTGGCGGTTTTGAACTCGGCCCAAGCTCTTTACGGGGCCGCCGCGCCGGAAAAACTGCTCTTCATGGTCTTCCAGCGGAAGATAGACGGCTACCTCGCGCGGGTCAAAGGCGACACGGTGCAAGCGCGCGCCGAAGCCTTCGCCGCCATCCGGGACGCCGAAGGTTGCATGGCCGAGTTCGAGCAAGACGCCGCCGGAATGCGGATCGTCGAATACCACACCCCGCTGGCGGACCTCCTCGCCGCCTACCCCGCGCTCCTTGGTCGCCTTGAACAGGAAATGTACACCCGCGTGCTGCGTGCGCCGGTCAAACGGGAGCAAACCGAGGTCTCGGGGCTCTATGCGTGCGTTTTTCGGCTGGGATGACAGAGAAAACGCTTGCCATTTTAGCCGGGCTCCCTATTTTGCCCAACCCATGCCTAAGTCAATCGCACGTCGTAAGACGAAGAAGGCCGTGGCCAAGCGGTTTAAAATCACCGGGACAGGAAAAATCCTTCGCTCTCAAGCCGGAAAACGGCACTTGCTGCAAAGCAAGAGCGCGAAGAGCAAGCGTCAGCTTGCAAAATCCGCCCTCGTGGACAAAACCGACATGGCTCGGATTAAAGAGAACTTGCCGTTCGCGTAACAACGCGCCAACAGCAGCGTCCGCCCTCCTGACCCCAAAACGGGGTCTCATCAGCGAGCGAGGTCCGGGCAGACGTCACAACCCATAAACAGCACGCTGAAAGAAAGGAAACAACATGCCAAGAGCAACTAACGCACCCGCCAGCCGCGAACGCCGCAAGCGGATGCTCGACAAGGCCAAGGGCTTCCGAGGCCGCCGCAGTAAACTGTTCCGCTACGCGAAAAACGCGATCATGAAAGCGGAATACTGGTCGTATCGCGACCGGAAGACCCGCAAACGCAATTTCCGGAAACTCTGGATCGTGCGTCTCAACGCCGCCTGCCGTGCCAACGGCATCACCTACAGCCGGTTCGCAGAAGGCCTCGTCGCCTGCGGCAACCAGCTCGACCGCAAGGTGCTCTCCGATATGGCAATCTCGGACGAACCGGCCTTCCTCGCAATCCTCAAGAAAGCCGTCGCGGCTCTTGAGAACAAGCGGGCAGCAGCGGCCAAAGCAGCGTAAATCCAGAGCTGCTTGGAGAACCGTTCTCCAAAGCGCTCCACTAATTTCGGCCAGCGGTCGTGTCAAAACGCCGCTGGCCGTTTCTATTTCGGGGGGGAGCGACAATCTCCTCTATCCTCTCCCCCCTCTATCGTCTATTCTCTATCCCTTATGGCAGGCATCATCATCCGTCCCCGTTCCCGCATCCTTCATGGCCACGAGTGGGTCTATTTTTCCGAAGTGCTCAAAGCCTTTGGCGCGCCGGAGGACGGCTCGGTCATCTCGATCAAGGACGGCAAAGACCGCCTGCTCGGCTCCGCCATTTACAATTCCAAATCGCAGATCATCGCCCGGCGTTTCTCCCGCCAGCGGCAGGATCTCGACGCCGATTTCTTCCTGCGCCGCATCGGCCAATCCATCGAATACCGCCAACGGCGCGGCGTGAACCCCCAACTCGGCCGCCTCGTCTGGAGCGAAAGCGACGGGCTGCCGGGAGTGATCGTGGACCGTTACGGCGACTACCTCGTCCTCCAGACACTGACGTTGGCGATGGACCTGCGCAAAAACCTCATCGTCGATGCGCTGCGCGAACTCTGCGCGCCCAAGGCCATCATCGAACGCAACGACGCGCCGATCCGCCGCGCCGAAGGGATGGAGCCGGTCGTGGGCGTGCTCTGGGGCGAAGTGCCGCCCACCGTGCCCATTGAAGTGCTCGGGCTGAAGTTCGAAGTCGATCTGCTGCACGGCCAAAAAACCGGTTTTTACCTCGACCAACTCGACAACTACGCGGGCGTCGCCCCGTGGTCTGCCGGCAAACGCGTGCTCGACTGCTTTTCAAACCAGGGCGCGTTCGCCCTCGCTTGCGCCAAAGCCGGGGCCGCCAGCGTGCGCGCCGTGGAGATCAGCGCCGATTGCGTGGAGTTGATCCGCCAAAACGCCGGGCGCAACGAACTCAAAGTGGACGCCATCGCCGCCAACGTCTTCGACTACCTCAACGACCAGGAGCGGGCAGGGGCGCAATACGATTTGATCGTGCTCGATCCGCCCTCGTTCACCAAATCCAAGGAAAAACTCAACGACGCCCTGCGCGGCTACAAGGAAATCCACCTGCGTGCGCTCAAGCTGCTCGCGCCGGGCGGGCTGCTGGCGACCTTCTCGTGTTCGCACCATGTGAACGACGAGCTGTTCCGCGAAGTCATCGCCGACGCCGCCGTGGACGCGAAGAAAACCTTGCGCCAGCTCGTGCGGTTTGGGCAGGCAGCGGACCACCCTGTCATCCTGAATCTCCCCGAGACCGAATACCTGCGCGGGTACCTCTTCGAGCTCGCCCCGGGGCGGTAGAGCCTTCCTGGATTAAAGAATATTATCGCGCCTTGCCTGCCCGCTTTCCCATTCCTCTTCAGCAGATGGGCGATAAAATGGGGCAAATCCCCGTTCGACGGCTTGCGCCCAAACGATAGCCAGCGAACCCGTGCCCGCGCTGGTTTGTATGGAATGTTTGCCGCCAGCAAGACGCAGGGGCCCCTCGTATTTCTTGCCATCCAGCAAAACCCCGCCCGGCTCCATTGCCCCGACGAGCGCATAGCGCGCGGGGATGGCGATCTCGAATGAAGTCGTTTCGGGTCTGAGGATTTTTCCCGCCACGAGCACCCGGAAAGAAACGGGGACGAAGTTCTCTTTTAAAAATTTGGCGGTCCGCGCCGGATAGCGTTCGCCATTTTTGGCCGCCACGCAAACCCCATGGGCGATCATCTGTTCGGGGATCTCGTCCGAGAGCTTTCCGCGCTTGAACATCCATCGCGTCATTTCCTCCAGCGCGTAGTAAACGGGGCGATTCCGGTAAATCATCTCCCCCTTGGGGTCCATGACGTAGTCGCCGGGATCCGTCAGCTTCAGCGTGTTGGCGATGAAGCCTTCCTCAAAATCCGCGCGGTCTCGCCAGGGCTTGGTGGTGTGGATGTCGATGGCCAACAGCGCGAGGACGAGACAAGCCGGAATAACGGTCTCCATCGCGGCCAGTTGGGGGCGGCGGCGCACATCTTCCCGTGCCGCAATGAGCATCGGCGCGGCGACCATCCCAACGACGGGAACCAGCACCAGGAAGTCTTCCCGCGTGACCAACGGCCAGAGAATGAAGAGGATGACGGGATAAATTCCGCCCACCAAAAAGAGGAACACGCGTCGCGCCGCCAGGCCGGGGTCATCCGTCCGGCGAATCATCCGCCGGCTCCACCAGACGATGCCAGCCAAGGCCGCAAGGGTGGCGATTCCCCGGAAATCGAGATGTTTAGTGCGTTCGGAGGCGGCGATGAGGTTGTGCCGGATGAGGCAGTAATACAAGTTGCCGAGCGCCCCCTCTGCCGCAAAGCGCAGCAGCAACACCCCTGGAACCATCGCAAGACCGGACACGAACAAGGCCGCGCTTTTTGCGAATTGCCGAAGGGCGAGGTTGCCGTTGGCGTCTTTGCAAAGAATCCAGGTGAGAACTCCCGAGACGGCGAGATCGAGCGCCATGACGCTGGTTTTCATCGAAATGGAAAAACCAATGCCGAGTAAAAGCCCGCTTAAAAACCAGCGGGCCAGGGGAGGTCGGACGCGAACCAATACCGCGAGCAAAAGCAGCAAAACCAGAGCCCAAAGGTTATCGGGCCGAAACTCGATGCTGGTGCAAAAAAACCGAGGGAAAAGCGCGGTCCAAAGCGCGGCCCAAACACCGCAACGCCGGGAAAACAGCCCCGCGCAGATGAGGTAAATGCAGGCGATGGAGCCAAAGTAGAGGGGGATCATGGCCATGCGCATGCACTCCACAATGTCGGCCCGTTCACCCAACGCCTGGAAGAGCGGGGCGCAAAGCAAGTGAAAGAGCGGGCTGTGATTATCAAAAACATCGCGGTATTGCACCAACCCGTTGGCAACACTCCAGACGACGTGCAAATGCTGCGGTTCATCCGAGTCGACCCGGTAAAAGGCGGCGCAATTGATCCGCAACGCGACAAAAAGGAGGGCAAGCACGTAGAAAAACAGCCTGCAAATGCGTTGGGTTTTGGAGCTTTTAGAATGGGCCATGTGCGTGCGGAAAATGCGCGACAAACCTGCGCGTTTCAAACGTATTCTGTAATCCGGGCGGGCGTAAGGTTTTTATGCGTATCTAAAGCCGTCCTTGAATGTCGGCCGCGTTTGTGGGCGGAGTGCAAATTTTTCCCTTCCCGGCTTGCACCTTGCGGCGGGTGCGCTTTGATTACGCTTTCCATGCGATTTCCCTTCCTCCTTTCCTGTTTCTGCGCGCTGGTTTTGCCGTTGGCAGCCTTGGCTGCCGACGCGCTCGATCCCGGCGTGCGCCAGTTGATCGTGAGCGTCGCTCCCGGCTGGGATGCGACGACAGGCAAGCTGCTCGCGCTGGAGCGGACGGCGGACGGCGGCTGGAAACCGGCTTTGGGGCCGCTGCCGGTGTTGTACGGCAAAAACGGCCTGGCCTGGGGCCGCGGCGTGCTGGGGACCGGCGAACCCGGCCGCCACAAGGTGGAACGCGACGCCCGCGCTCCCGCCGGGGTGTTCCGTTTGGGGACGATCTACACCTACGACAGCGCGTTGCCACGCGGAGCCGATTACCCGTTTCACACCGTCACGACCGCCGACGCTTGGGTGGATGATTCCACGCTGCCGCAATACAACCGCTTCGTGACCGTGGACGCCAAAAATCCGCCACCGTGGTTCGAGAAACAGAAGATGCGGCACAATGACGACGCGTATCGCTGGCTGGTGGAGATCCGGCACAACGCCGATCCACCCGTGCCCGGCATGGGGAGCGCGATTTTCTTCCATACGCGGCGCGGCGAGACCCGGACGACCTGGGGCTGCACCACCATGGCGAAGGGGAACCTCGTTGCGCTCATCCGCTGGCTGCGGGCCGACGCGCATCCGCACTACGCGCTGTTGCCGTGGAAGGAATACCAGGCGAAATGGAAAGCGTGGGGACTGCCCAACCCGGAAACGCTCCGCGGCATCGCGCCGAAGTGAGGGCAAATCTCCCTTTGCTTTCCTCGTTATCCTCGTTCCCGAGTTATACTTGGGAACGCACTTGCCCGCGAAGTTGCACTTCGCACCCGTGCCATGTTTTAAGGCGTCCTGTCTTCAAATTCAGGCTCACTGCGCTCGCGGAAGGCGGCAGTGCAACTGCCGGGAAAATTGCGTTCCCAAGTGCAACTTGGGAACGAGAGTCTTCGATGGGGGCTGCCCGACCCGGAAACGCTCCGCGACATCGCGCCGAGGTGAGGGGAAATCTCTCTTTGCTTTGGCCTGAGGCGGGTGTATACGGTCTTTATGTTTCTCCTCGGATTCTTCAATAATCTGTTTCAGGGGGCCGACGGCATCATCCTCCTGATCATTGTGCTCTTGCTGTTCGGGGCCAAGCGGCTGCCGGAACTCGCTCGCGGGCTGGGCTCGGCGATCAATGAGTTCAACAAGGCCAAGGACGATGTGCACCGCCAGATCACCCAAGCCGCAGAACCAACTCCGGTTGCGCCCGCCGCCCCGGTTGCCGTTGAACCGCAGCACCCTGCGCAAGAGCAGCCGCCGAAGGCATAGCCTTCCGCGCCTTCCAGTGAAGCGCCTTCTCCCTCTCCTCGGCGTTCTGCTTTGCACCGGAGCGGCTTCCGGCAAGGATTTCGTTTTTGCGGGGTACAACGTGGAAAATTACGCGCCGGTGGCGATCCCCGGCGAAACCAAGAGCGGACGTCCCGGCAAAACATCCCAAGCCGCAAACGCGGTGGTGCAAATCGTTCAGGAGATAGGCCCGGATATTCTCGGGGTCTGTGAAATGGGAACGGCCCCGCAGTTTGAAGACTTCCGCGCACGGCTCAAGCAGGCCGGGTTGGGCTATTGCGATTTCGAATGGGTGGATAGCGCCGACCCGGCCCGCCACCTCGCCCTGGCAAGCCGCTTCCCCATCGTCGCGCGCCAATCGGTTGCCGATCTTCCCTACGAGTCCCACGGCACCCGGCAAAAAGTCCGGCGCGGTTTTTTGGATGTGACAGTGCAAGTGAACCCCGAGTTCCGGCTGCGCATCGTCGGCGCGCATCTCAAGTCCAAGCGCCCCTCGCCCGAGGGCTCTCCCGACTTGGAGCGGCGACAGGAAGCGCACTTGCTGCGGCAGCATGTCGATGAAATCCTCGCGGCTGATCCCGCCACGCCGCTGCTGCTTTTTGGCGATTTCAACGACACCAAGGATCAGCCCGCGATCCAGGAAATCACCGGCCGCCGGGGTGCCGCAGAAGCGCTGATGGAGCTCCGGCTGGCCGACAGCGTGGGCGACCGTTGGACGTATTTCTGGAAACAGGACGACGTTTATTCGCGGATCGACTTTCTTTTTGTGAACCGCGCGCTCGCTCCCCGCGTGGTCCACGAGCGGTGCTCGGTTTATCGTTCGCCGCTGTGGAACGTGGCCAGCGATCACCGCCCGGTTATCGCCACCATTCATCCTCCAGCCGATCCCGCCCAATGATCTCCCGTCGTCTCCTGCTCGCTTTGTTTTTGCTCCCGTCCGCCACGGCTATTTGCGCTGCGGCAAACAGCGCTGAGACGGATTGGCAGACGGTGCTCGCGCTGGAAGCCGGCCCTCAGCAACCGTCGGAAATCCGCACGCGCGAACAGGCGCGCGCTGTCACATTGGCGCATTTGGCCAAACAGGAAACGACGCTCCGCGACTTTCTGCGGGATCACCCCCAATCGGCCCATACCGTGGACGCGCAATTGGGGCTTGCACGGCTTCTCGCCACGCGGAGCGATTTGGCGGAAACACCTGCTGCCTTCGAGGCCGCGCTGCGCCTCCTCGGCGACGCGCTGGCCACCGCGCCCGAAGAGCGCCGCGCCGACTTGCTCTTCGCCCGTCTTGCCCTTGTCATACGGCGCATGGCGGGTCCGGCCGACCGCGACCGCGAAGCGTTGGCCGCGCAAATGAACGGTTTCCAAACGAGCTATCCCAACGACCGCCGGGTGGCTGCGCTCCTCACCGAAGGGGCCACGCTCTTCGATGACCAACCCCGGCGCAAACAGGAGCTCCTCGATCAAGCCCTCGCCGCCGCGCCCAGCCCGGAGCTTCGCGCCCGGATCGCGGATGACATGAAACGCCTCGCGTTGTTGGGGCACCCCATCGGACTCCGGGGCGCGACGATCCATGGCACAGAGGTGGATCTTGCCCGTCTGCAAGGCAAGGTCGTGGTCGTCTATTTCTTTGCGAGCTGGTCTGCCCCGAGCCTCGCGGGTCTGGAGGAGGTGCAATACCTCAGCCAAACCTTTTCAAAAGAATCCGTGGAGATCGTCGGCGTGAGCCTCGATCCCACCCCCGAAGTGCTGCAAGCGACAGTGAAAGCCCGCAACATCACGTGGCCTGTCATTTTTGACGGAAAAGGCTGGAAGAGCCCGCTCGTCCGCAGCCTCGCGATCAATGCGCTCCCGACGCTCTGGCTTGTGGATCAGCAGGGCAACCTGCGCACCATGAATGTCCGGACGGAGAGCGAACCGCTCGTGCGGGCGTTGTTGAAGGAGAAGAAAAACTTGGGAACCACGCGTTGATGTCCAACCCGACGGAATTTCCAAAGCCATCCTCGCTGCACGATCTGACGTTTACCGCGCTGGAGCGGGAACTCCGCGCTTCGGGCGTGCGGCCCGTGCATGCGCGGGCGCTCTGGCGGGCGCTTTACCGGCAGACGGCGATTCGCCTTGAGGACCACGATTTCCCGGCGCCGCTGCGCCGTTGGGTGAACGAAGCCACGGGCGAAGGCGGGCGGTTCCCTCTGGAGGAGCCCGAGACGGTGACAGACCTCAAGAGCAGCGATGGGCAGACCCGCAAATTTCTGTTGCGGCTGCGCGACGGCCAGACCGTGGAGACGGTCATCATGGGGTATCCCGGCCGCTATACCGCTTGCGTGAGCACGCAGGCCGGTTGCGCCATGGGCTGCGTGTTTTGCGCCACCGGGAAAATGGGGCTCGCGCGCCATTTGCGGCCCGGCGAGATCGTCGCCCAGCTATTGCACTGCCAGCGCGCCCTCAAAGCCGAAGGGGAAGCGGGCCTGCGCAACATCGTGCTCATGGGGATGGGCGAGCCGCTTCACAATTACGACGCGGTGATGGCCGCGCTGGAGATCGCCACAGAGCGGGGGGGCTTGAACATCGCCCCCAGCCACGTCTCGGTGAGCACGGTGGGCGTTGTGCCCGGCATCCTGCGCATGGCCAGCGAGAACCGCCCCTACCACCTCGCCCTGAGCTTGCACGCGGCAACGGACGAGGAACGCATGGCGCTCATTCCCGTCAGCCGCCGCTGGCCGTTGAAGGAACTCATCGCCGCGTGCCGAACCTACGGGGAGTCCACGGGCCGCCGGATTTTTGTGGGTTGGACGCTCATCGCCGGGACCAACGACGCACCCGCCCAAGCCGAGCGGCTGGCAGAACTGCTCGCGGGAATCGATGCCCATATCAACCTCATTCCGCTCAATCCCACGGAAGGTTACGGAGGCGAAACCGCATCAGGGGAGGCGGCGCAAAAGTTCAAGGCGATCCTGCAAACAGCGGGCTTTCCCAGCACCCTGCGCCAGCGCCGGGGGCTCGACGTCGCCGCCGGTTGCGGGCAGTTGCGGGGGGGATGAGGCCATTGATTCCCCGGCCTCGTTTTCCTGCTTTCCTGTAGGCGGTTTGTATCGTAATCTCCCGGATTCATTCGATGCGTTGCAGCACCAGGCAGTTCCTTCTACTCATACTAATCGTCGGGCTCGTTCTGATGCACGAGTCGCGCACTGCGCCCTTGGATTCAGCGGAAGCCTCCTTCTCCCGCTGGCTTTCCGTCAACGCGCCCCGGCATCCCGAGGCGGCCCCGCTGGTGCTCGTTCAGATCGGCGATGAGGATCTGGGGGCGCACCCCTGGCCATGGTCGCCGGTCGATTACTCCCTCTTTTTGAACGCCGCTCTGCCGTTTCAGCCGCCGGTCCTCGCAGTGGAGCCGGTGCTGGCTTGGGACGCCGCAGACCCGCAGCAGAGGACGCTCTTGCATAACCAAGCGCTCCGTGCGCCGAAGGTGCTCCTGGGGAGCGAACTCGGCTCTCCGGAAGACCCGGCCCTCATCCCGCCGATGCAGGAAGTCCCGGTGCTGCGCCATGTCAACGAGGGGGATATCAGCGGGATTCGTGAATTTCCGCTCGTCGCTTTGCAGCCTTCCGAGGAACTCCGCCTCGCGGCCACGCTCGGGTTTTTTGAACCGTCCGCCGCAATGACTGGAAAAGCTGTTGGACGCGTGCCGCTGGTGTTCCGATACCGGGGGCAGGTGGTGCCGTCGTTTGTTTTGCAGGCGGCGATGCTTTGGTTTGGCGTCACGGTCGAGGAAGTCGTCGTCGTGCCGGGTTCCCACATCGAGCTGGGTCCAGACATCCGCCTGCCGGTGGATGCCGCAGGGACGATGCCGGTCGATTTTACGATTCCGCTCACCCGCTTTTCGATGGCCGACTTGCTTCTTTCCGCCGAGCAACACCAGGGCGGTCACCAAGCCATCGCACCCGTGGCGCAGTTGAAAAATGCAGTGACCCTGCTCGCGCGCACGGACTCGGCGGCGCGCACGATCCCGCTCGCCAACGGGCGCAGCGGTTCGCGGGGGGAATTGGTGGCGGCGGCGATTGCGACCATCCAGCAAGGGAGTTTCCCCACGCGCGCCGGTCTCCTGGTTGATGCGCTGATTCTTCTGGAAGCGCTCGTGCTCGGCTGGTTTTGCAGCCGGCTGAGCAAGCTGGGGGCGGCGACGCTTTGCGTGGGGGTGGCAGGCTTTTACGTGCTCGTTTCCTTCGGTGTATTCAGCGCGTGGAGCGTTGCGCTCCCGCTGCTGCTTCCGGCGGGACTGCTCGTGTTCCTCGCTCTTTTTCGGCAACTGGATTAACTCATGCGATTCATAAACCACACACGACGGGTCGAGATCGGCGCCAACTGTTACTCACTGGAGACCGCGGGCAAACGGATCGTGCTCGATTGCGGGATGCACCCGCGCGCCGAGGGGCTCGAAGGGCTCCCTGATATTGAAGCGATGCCGGACGACAGTGTGGACGCCGTTTTGCTCACGCACGCCCACCAGGACCACTCGGGCTCCATCCCGGTGCTGATGCGCCGCCATCCGCGCGCGCCGCTTTTTGCGACGGAAGGCACCCGGCAGGTCACCGACGTGATGCTCCACAACTCGGTGAACGTCATGCTGCGCATTCGCGAGGAACAGGGCGTCACCTCCTACCCGCTCTTCACCCACCGGGAAGTCGATTCGACGATAAAAAGATGCCTGCCCGTGCCGCTGCGGCAACGCTGGAGCGTAGAGGGCGAGCGGCTCAGCCCGCTGGAGCAAACGCCGTTGAGCTTCGAGTTTTTCGATGCCGGTCACATCCTGGGCTCGGCGGGCGTGATGATCCGCAGCGAAGGCCGCACGTTTTTCTATAGCGGCGATGTGAATTTCGACGATCAGACGATTTCCGCAGCCGCCCGCTTCCCACAGGAGCCGATCGATGTGCTGGTGATGGAAACCACGCGGGGCGATAGTCCCAACGCGCCCGGTTTCACGCGCGCGTGCGAAGAGGTGCGGTTTGGCGAGGCGATCCGGGAAGCCCTGGCGCGCGGCGGCGCGGTGCTTATCCCGGTTTTCGCGCTCGGCAAAACGCAGGAATTGCTGGCGATGCTGGCCGGGATGCAAACGCAGGGGATTTTGCCGCGGGGGCTGCCGGTTTACATCGGCGGGCTCAGCGCCAAGCTCACGGATCTCTACGATAAGCGCGCAGGGCAATCGTTCCGGCTCAAGCCCGACCTGCAACTGCTCGACACCGTTGCGCCCTTTGTGGTGGGCGGAGGCGACTTGAACGCGCTCCCCATCAAAGGCGGGCGCATTTACGCGCTGACCAGCGGCATGATGACCGAGAACACGCTCTCGAACCTCTTCGCCTCCCGGTTCATCACCGATCCCGCAAATTCGCTCTTCTTCATTGGCTACGCCGATCCCGACTCGCCCGGCGGCCGGATTCGCAGCGCCAAACAGGGCGATTGCATTCAACTCGATGCGCGGCATCCCGCGCAGAAGCTGGCGTGCGCCTTGGATACGTTCAATTTCAGCGCGCACGCCTCGCGGGAGAGCATCCGGGCCTGGGTGAACAAAGTTGCACCCAGGAAGATCGTGCTCGTTCACG
>JBAXCI010000031.1:0-14996 GCA_037141555.1 Verrucomicrobiota bacterium
ACCCCGGCTTGCACCCCTTGCCCCCGCATCGCTTCGCCCAAAAGCTCGTGAATCACCCGGTAGGATTCCCCTGCACCCACCCGGGAAAAGGCGTCCGAGCGCGGTATGATGAGCGAGTAGGTCCAATCCGCCCCATGCGGGACGATCCCCCCGCCAGTCCAGCGCCGCACCCATTCCCGGCCCGGAAACGCCGCCGCCACCGGCTCCCAGCGCTCGAAATAGCCGAATGTCACCGCCGGGCGCGCCCAGTCATACACCCGCAAAATGGGCCGTTCGGCGTGCAAGAGCAGCACCTCGTCGATCGCCATGTTCACGGCCGCCCCGCAGGCCGGGCCGTCCCGTTGGATTAAAAGTTCCAAATTTTCTAAGATCACCTGGCCAGTTTGTCTGCGCTGAGCGATCGACACAAAGACAAAAAAGAACCTTTGCCAGTATTGTCACCCGGTCGCGGGTGTCGTGGGCAACCTTGCGGAACGATTTTACTTCCTGGCCTTAGCCGCAGTCGCTTCCGCTTTGAGCTGGCGCTCGGCTTCCACCCAGTCGTTGGTGGAATCACCGGGAAGTCCGAGTTTCTGCCGTTTTTCGGCGATGAAATAGGCGCGAAGCGCGATGTCTGCCGGGGTGATGCTCGCAACGGCGGGAAGCGGCTTTGTGACAACCGAAGCTTTCACACTGGTGCGGGGCGATGCGGTTTTTGCAGGCGTTTTAGCGGCAACGGCTTTCTTGGGAGCAGCGGCCTTGGTTGCCTTTGCGGCGGCGGGTTTTACAGCAGCGGTTTTAGTGGTCGTTTTTTTTGCCATGATTGTTTCCGTGTAATTGAAATAAGCCTGATGAGAACAATGATACGTCTTCCGTTCTATCCCGCAACCCGAATTTCTTTCGTTGCATTTGGGGGGATTGCGAGCTCAATTACAATCGCTCCCCCCTCCCATGAAACATCTGGCCCCCTCCCTTCTTGCGGCTGTGATCCTCTCCCCGGCGCTCCCCGCAATCGCCGGAATTATTTTTGAAACCAGTTTTGAATCGCCCTCGGTTAAGAGCCAAACCCCGAAATCCGCCGGGGCCGACATCTCCAAGCCGGACCCCGCCAAACCAAGTGAAAAACCGGTATGGAGCCAGTTTGAGGACCAGCCGAACAGCGGCGCGGATGGCGGAAGCGTCGTTGCCGGTCTGACGAATCAAGCCGCCCGCACGGGGACGCAATCGCTCTTTGTGGAAGCCTCGAAATTGAGTGTCCCCTATCTCGGCGCGTTTTTCGTCACCCGGCCCATCCCGATCGAGGGCGGCAAACCCTACCGAGCCTGCATCTGGGGGCGCAACGATCCCAAAAAGTCCCTCGTTTCCGCCGTCGCCCAGCTCTTTTTAAAAATGCAGATCGATTTCTACACGGACGAGGGCCAAACCGAAACCGGCGAGAGCCAATATATGCTCCAACCGCTGCCCGGCGGCAAAGGCCGTGCGCCGGCGATTATATCGAGCGCGTGGAAACCCGTTGTCCTGTCCTTTATCGCGCCAGGAGCGGCAAAATTCATGATGGTCAGCTTCCGATGCGATTCGAGCGCCGAGGGGGGAGCCATCAGCGGAACCGTGTATTTTGATGACTTCACAGTGTCCACGGAACAACCGCCCACAAGCGTTGCCGCCGATCCCAGCGCCCCGGCAAAACCGTAGCCGCTGGGCATTCGCATCAAAATCAAGCCGCTACACGCAAAACGGATCGGGCATTCGATGAGTGGGTGTGAAAATCCTCCTCGCTCTGTTTCATGTCACCCTTTGTCCCGACAAAGCGGAGGGATCGATCTGGCCTATCATCGTGGCCGCGTTTTTCGCCGCTGCCTGGCTGCGCTGGCTCGGAGCGTAATCCCGGCTTGCCTTTTTCCGTCACTCGGCTGACATGGGGAGATGCACGCACTTATCGCCGTTTGGTTTGGTTGGGTCAATCAGTGGGGGTACCCCGGCATCGTCCTCCTGATGGCGATGGAGAGTTCCATCTTCCCCGTTCCAAGCGAAGTGGTTATCCCGCCCGCCGCGTTTCTCATCGCCCAAGGCAAAATGAGCTTCTGGGGAGTTGTCCTCGCAGGCACGCTAGGTTCCTATCTCGGATCAGCGATCACCTACTGGGTCGCCCGCTGGCTGGGTCGCGCCGTGGTGGTTCGGTGGGGCAAATATATCTTCGTGAGCGAACAGAAGCTCACCATGGCCGAACACTGGATGCACCGTTATGAAGCAGGCGGCATCTTCTTCGCCCGGCTCCTCCCGGTCATCCGCCATCTAATCTCCATCCCCGCAGGCATCGTGCGCATGGGTTTCGGCATGTTCTCGCTAATGACCGTCGTCGGCTCGTTCATCTGGTGCATCGTGCTTGCCTGGCTGGGAGCCGAAGCGCAACGGGTTCAGCCCGACCTTATCAACGATCCCCAGGGGTTGATCTCGTTTATCAAGAGCCAATCGCACTGGATCGTCGGCGGCATCCTTCTCCTCGCCGTCCTCTATTTCCTCGTCTTGAAGCTCACCGCCAAGCCCGAAAAACCCGCCTGCTGCCACGAACCGGCGGAGTAGATCTCTCGCAACGGGCTTGATAGAGAGCGAATCGCCCTCTAGTATCGGTAGCTCCCTTTTTTCCTATGACCACGCAGACCGCCACTCCTTCCACTCCCGAGCCCCAACTCCTTACGGGTGCGGAAATTCTCGTCAAATGCCTCGAACGCGAGGGCGTGGACACCATTTTTGCTTACCCAGGCGGCGCAAGCATGCCGATCCACCAGGCGCTCACCCGCAGCACGCAAATCCGCACCATCCTCCCCCGGCACGAACAAGGCGGGGTGTTCGCTGCGGAAGGCTATGCGCGCGTGACCGGGCGCGCGGGCGTGGTCATGTCCACCTCCGGCCCCGGCGGAACCAACCTCATCACCGGCATCGCCGACGCCTATCTCGACAGCGTCCCGTTGATCGCCATCACCGGCCAGGTCGCCAGCCCCCTCATCGGCAAAGGCGCTTTTCAGGAAACCGACATGTTCGGGATGAGCCTCCCCGTGGTGAAGCACAACTACCTCGTGCTCGACATCGCCGACATCCCGCGCGTGGTCAAAGAGGCTTTCTACATTGCGCAGACCGGACGGCCCGGCCCGGTCCTGATCGACATGCCCAAGAACGTGCAGGAAGCCAAGGCCATCCCCGCGTTCCCGGAAACCGTTGATCTCCCCGGCTACACTCCGCTTCCCAAAGCCAAAGACGCCGCGCTCCAAAAAATGCTCGCCCTCATCGCGGGCGCCAAAGCGCCGATGATCTACTGCGGCGGCGGCATCATCTCCGGCGAAGCCTCGGGCGAACTCCTGGAATTTGTCGAACGCACAGGCATCCCCGTGGCCACCACGCTCATGGGCGTGGGCGGATTCCCCGAAAACCATCCGCTCGCCCTTAAATGGCTCGGGATGCACGGCACAGTCTACGCCAACAACGCCGTGAACGAAGCCGACGTGGTGCTCGCCATCAGCGTCCGTTTCGATGATCGCGTGACGAGCAAAGTGGAGCGCTTCTGCGAACACGCCACCATCGTTCACCTCGACATCGACGCCTCCGAGATCAACAAAAACAAGCCCGTGCACCTCGCCATCCAAAGCGACGTGAAATACGCCTTGGGCCGCCTCAACGCCCTGCTCGAAGCCGCCGGAAGCCAGCGCGTGCGCTCGGGTTTCAGCGCCTACCCGGCATGGTATTCCAAGATCGAGGCCTGGAAACAGCAATATCCCCTCGCCTTCCGGGACACCGAGGAAGTGATCCAGCAACAATACGTCATCTCACTCCTCTGCGCGATGACCAAGGGCGAAGCGATCATCACCACCGGCGTCGGCCAGCATCAAATGTGGGCCGGGCAATTCTATAACTTTTCGAAACCCCGCACCTTCCTCACCTCCGCAGGGCTCGGCACCATGGGCTTCGGCTACCCCGCGGCCATCGGCGCGAAAGTCGCGTTCCCGGAGAAGGAAGTCATCGACATCGACGGCGACGGCTCGTTCCTCATGAACGTCCAGGAGCTGGCCATGGCGCACATTGAAGGCATCGCCGCCAAAGCGATCATCCTCAACAACCAATACCTCGGCATGGTGGTGCAGTGGGAAGACCTCAAATACGGCAGCAACCGCGCCCACACCTTCCTCGGCGACCCGAAGGATCTGGACCGGATTTACCCCAACTATGTGGACATCTGCAAAGGCTTCGGGGTGACCTGCGAGCGCGTGATCAACAAAAAAGATTTGCGCGCCGCCATCCAGCGAATGCTCGATTCCAAGGAAGCCTACGTGCTCGACGTGATGGTCCCCTACACCGAGCACGTGCTGCCGATGATCCCCGGCGGCATGAGCTACAAAGACGTCATCACCGACCCGATCCACTCCAAGTTGAGCGCACAGCAAGGCGCGAATCTGCCGACGGCGCTGTAAACTACAGCCGCACGCGTCCGCTTAAAGCGCGGCTCAACGTCAGCTCATCGGCATGTTCCAGGCCTCCCCCGGCGGGGAGCCCTTGGGCAATGCGCGTGACCTGCGCCGAGAATTCCCGCAGCAGCCCCGCGATATAATTTGCGGTCGCCTCGCCTTCCACGTCGGAGCTGAGCGCGAGAATCACCTCCGTGGGCTGCTCGTCGCGGACCCGCTGGAGCAGCGCGTCGATCCGCAAATCCTCGGGGCCGACGTGATCGAGCGGCGAAATGCGGCCGCCGAGCGCGTGGTAGCGTCCCCGGAAAGCCCCGGTCCGCTCCAAAGGCAAAATATCCGTCGCCTGCTCCACGACACAAATCACATCACGTGTGCGCCCCTCATCCGCGCAAATCCCGCACAGCGGCTCGGTCGTGAAAAACCCGCACTGACGGCACGGCTTGACGGTTTCGGTGACATTGGAAATTGCGGCGGCGATCTCCCCCGCCCGGGCATTGCGGGCACTCACCATCCAAAGGGCGATGCGCTCAGCCGAACGCGGCCCGATTCCCGGCATCCTCTTGAGCTGAGAAACCAATTCGCGAAGAGCTGTGGGATATTCGGCGCGTTTCATTTATTAACCTTCAGAATGGCTAGCTTGGCAGTTTTAACAGGATTAACAGGATTAACAGGATTTTGATTCAAAAACCGAAAGAACCCATGAGCATCCCAAAATCCCAATCCTGTAAATCATCTTAATCTTATTAATCCTGTTGAAAATATTGCAGCGTCGACGCGTTCAAAATCGCCTTATTTACCTGCGGCGACAACACGAAATCCGCCGAGCGACTCGATTTCAAAGACCCCGACGATCACCGGGCCGGAGTAAACGGAGACCCTGCAATCCGGCTCCACACTCCACCGCTGGCGGCATGTTTCACCGAATGTTTTGAGCTGCTCCTCCAGCGCCGATGCGGCTTCGCCAGCTTGGGCGGCGTGCTCGGGATGGGCCAGAGGCGCACCGAATGAGGCGCGGAGATGTTCTCCGTTTCCTTCCGTCAGCACGCCACCGGAGCCCAACAAGGTCTGCGCAGCAGCCTCGGAAAACTCGTTACAAAACGCCACAAAATCACCTGCGGAAAGCTGCCCTGCAACTTCCCGGCAATTAGAAATTTGGCACTCCACCACGCTCGCTTCCCGTTTTTCTCCGGCAACCGGGAACAACTCCTCGGACTCCATCATTTTATCGAACATGGCGCGTGACATCCGGCCGCCAAACACCTCCTCGATCCTCCGCTTGCGCCGCCCCGGCGCGCTCATGCTGTAAACCAACCCGAAGACAGTGGCCAGCGTCCCGGCGCTCAGAACAATCCACGGCGACCATTGCATGCCGCCGGGATGCAGCAGCCACGCAAAAACAGCAATCTCCGCCAGCGCAATCGCGGCAACCACAAGCTTCAGAGGCACGGAATGAATCTGGACCGTCGTCCAAGCCAATCCCAGCCCGAGCAATATTGCCCCTGCCCAAGTTCCCCAAAACAAGGTGACATTTGCAAACGCGCCCAACGCCAGCGCCATACTTGCCGCGAGCACGCCACAAAGAAAAACTGCTCTCAAATTTCGCACAACGCTTTCTCTTTCTTAGCGCAATTTCTGTTCATAGGAATCCAGCTCCTCGCGCAACCTGCCCGGTCGTTTGAGTTTCCCCTTAACAGCGGAAATCTGCTTGGCCGCAGCCGATTTCTTTTCCGGCGTATTGGCCCCGTCCACCGCACTTTTCAAAGGCTTGAAGGCCGAATAATCGTCGCGGTATGCCTGCGCGAGCGGCCTGTAATCTTCGATCCAAACCCAACTCCCCTTCGGCTTCGCATCGTGAAATTTCTGGAGGAGCCCTGCCGCCGAATCGAATCGCCCGGCATTCCATTCTTTCAAACCAGCGATCAGAAAACCGAGGGGCTCAAACCGGTCCGTGGACCAAACATTCATCGCCTGATTTCGCTTTCCCGCATCGGGGCTGAAATTGCTCAGTGCCGTCACAAACCGCTGAAATTCATCCTCTGTCCCTCGCTCGCCGCTTTTATAATCCTGCCGCGTGATCAACTGGGTCACAATGTCATTGGCCTGCTGCGTCTGCCCGGCGGCCAGCCGCGCAATGCACTCGTTGAGCGCAATCCAAAACTTGAATGCATTCGGTACATTTGGGCGGCCATCCAAGGAGTGGATCGTTTTGAGCGCCGCCTCGGTGTTGCCCGCAACCGTCTGCTTGCGTGCGAGAGCCACTATTTGTTCCAGCGTGGCAACCGAATGCTCCATCTGCTGCCGCGCGAGCTCTTCCGCACTCGCGTGCCGCGTCATAAGGGTATCTTTGTAAATCCAAAGAAGCACGCCCATCACGAGCATGAACGCGATCATCCCCATCATGATATAGCCAAACGCGCCCTGCTGCTTCTCGTCTTCCACAACCACGCGCGCCTTGGGCAGGCGGGATTTTCCGGCGTTTCCCAGCAGTTGAGCACGGGCATATTCCAAGTGCTCGATCAGTTCGTCGTAGGATTGGTACCGGTCGTCCGGATTCTTCGCCAGAGTCCGGTTGATCACATAAGCCGTGGGGCTGGAAACATCCGGCGCGAACGCCTGCAAACTCACCGCCTGGCTTTTAAGGTGTTTGAGCGCAACGAGCGAAGCGTTCTCCGCCTCAAACGGCGGACGGCCCGCAACCGCATGAAATAGCGTGCCGCCCAGACTATAAATATCGCTTCGGAAATCCTCCGGCTCGTGGTTCAACTTCTCCGGCGCAACATAATAAGGCGTGCCCCAGACCTCCGCTTCGCCTTCCTTCGCTTTTTCCAGCGGCAACGCCAAGCCGAAGTCCACGATCTTCGCGGTGTGTGCGTCTGCAAAAAGAATATTCCCCGGTTTCACGTCCCGGTGGATCAACCCCACGCGAAAAGCGGCGCGCAGCCCTTGGGCGATTTGCAAACCGATTTCCAACACTTGCGCCTCGGCGATGCGGCCCTGAAGCGTCATCAAATCGTCCAGAGACCCCTTATCCACCAACTCCATCGCGATATAATAAACGCCCTGGTCGCACCCAAACGAAAACACTTTCACCACAAACGGGTGGGCCACCGACGCAGTAATCTGAGCTTCCCTCTCGAGCTTTGCAATGTAGTCCGCATCGGCGCTGTTTTCCTTGCGCAGCAGCTTGAGGGCGACGATCCGGTTCAGATCCACATCGCGGGCTCTATAAACCGTGCCCATGCCGCCCGAGGCGATAAATTCCACAATTTCAAAATGGTCGAACTGCGTGCGCACACGCATCGCCTCGCCGCAACTCGGGCAATGCACCTCCGTAAACGGCTCGATGGAGGTAACGTCAAGCAAAGTCCCGCAACCCGGGCAGGTGTGAAGGAGAGGCGCGCTTTGTTCAGCTTCGGTGGACATGGTGTGTTCGGAATGGGAGAATTAGAAGTTGAGCCGTTGTATTTTGACTGATTATCTTATCGGGCGCAACCCTCTGTTATAGCCCAACTCATCCCATCATGCCGGAATACCTCATTCCTCCCGAAGCTGCCGGCCTGCGCCTGGATCATTTTCTCGCCGTCAAACTCCCTCACCTCTCCCGTTCGCGGCTCCAGACGCTCATCAAAGAGGGGCACATCCGTGTCGCGGGAAACACGGCCAAACCGGGCGAAAAACTCCAATCCGGGAAACTCGTCACCGTTCACGAACCCGAAGCCGCGCCCCTCACCGGCACCGAAGCCGAGGATCTCCCGCTGGAAGTTCTCTACGAAGATGACGACCTCCTGGTGCTCAACAAAGCCGCCGGAATGGTCGTCCATCCCGCCGCGGGCAATCCCAGCGGCACCATTGTCAATGCCCTGCTCCACCATTGCACCTCTCTTTCCGGCATCGGAGGCGAACAGCGCCCCGGCATCGTCCACCGGCTCGACAAAGAGACCAGTGGCTGCCTTGTTGTCGCCAAAAACGATCTGGCCCACCAAGGGCTCTCCAAACAGTTCGCCGGGCGGACCATCCTGAAAGTCTACCTCGCGCTCGCCTCCGGCCGTTTCGCGAAAAAATCCGGCGTCATCGAAGCGGAAATCGCGCGGCACCCCGTCCACCGCAAAAAAATGTCTGTCGTCGAGAGCGGACGGGGTCGCGCTTCCACCACGGATTACCGCGTGCTGCGCGAACTCCCCGGCGCAAGCCTCGTCGAATGCACCCTGCACACCGGGCGCACGCACCAAATCCGCGTCCACCTCAAACACCTCGGGCATCCGCTTCTGGGCGATGAGCTCTACGGCCGCCGCGCCGGATACGCCCGCCAGATGCTCCACGCGTGGAAACTCGGCTTCGCCCACCCGCGCACCGGCGAATGGATGGAATTTCAATCCCCCATCCCCCACGATTTCATCGAAGCCGGAGCCGCTCCGTAGGTGAATCTACGAACCGGATGGAATAGATTTGAATTAGGCAGCCGGGAAGCCATGAATAGAACCACTCCAATGAATTCCTTTGACGAAGCCATCACGACTGTTCACAGCGCGCTCACCGGATTGCGCGAAAACGCCGGTCCCCTCCCGCGCGCCTCCCGGGAATCGTTGGAACGTTTGCAAACGGCCAAAGCCGCTCCCGCACCCTCCCAGCCCATCGTGATCGAGGCTTCGACGGCCGCTTCCTCAGGCAGCAAAGCCGAGCGGCTCGAACAACTGCGTCAACAAATTCTCCCCTGCGCAAAATGCCCCCAACTCGTGGCCAGCCGCTCGCACGTCGTATTCGGCGTGGGCAATCCCGAAGCCGAACTGATGTTTGTAGGCGAGGCCCCGGGAGCGGACGAAGATTTGAAGGGCGAACCGTTCGTAGGCAAAGCGGGCCAGCTTCTCACGAAAATCATCGAAGCCATGGGGTTTACGCGCAACGACGTTTACATCGCCAATGTGCTCAAATGCCGCCCGGACATGCCCCCCGGCGAAAGCGGCAATCGCAAACCGCGCGCCGACGAGATGGCCACCTGCCTGCCCCACCTCATCCAGCAAATCGAGATCATCCAGCCCAAATGCCTCGTCGCCCTCGGAGCCACCGCCATGGAAGGGTTGCTCGGCGAACCGGTCGTCATGCGCGAGGTTCGCGGCCGCTGGCATTCCTTCAAAGGGATCCCGTTGATGGCCACCTACCATCCCGCCTACCTGTTGCGCAACCAATCGCTGGGCGAAAAGCGCAAAGTCTGGGAGGACATGCTGCAAGTCATGGAAAAACTCGCCTGCCCCATCTCGGCCAAACAGCGGGGCTTCTTCTTGCCAAAATAGGGGCGCACCTAAAGCGAGTGAGCGAGGCGGAGCTCCTTGCCGGACATTTTGAATCCACTCGGGAACGTATCGACGCCGAACCCTGGCTCTTCACCTTGATACGGGTTGCGCTCTGGCGTCATCTGGATCCTGGATCTGCCCGCGCTCTTGCGAAGCTGTGGGACAGCAGGCGGCAGCTTCCGCGCCTTGGCGACCCCCGAGCCTATTTCCCTCGTTTTGGCTGAAATCCTGTGGGACAGCACCGCCGCCAACACACGGCCAACGCTAGGAGGAAGCCCTCGAAAATTCTTAAACCACAATCCGTCCAAACCGCTCGCCGACCGGCTTGTAATCAAGACAGACCATTTGCATTTGCACCCTTATGGGACGGCTGTGTTTTTGCTTCGCTTTCTCCTTCATACGCTTTTCGCGTGCGACGTTCTTTCAAAACGGCTATCTTGTAGGCCCTCAGGTATAAAACGGCCTTATTTTGCGGGCAATCGATGATTGTTTTCCGTTTTTTCTCGCGCAAACCGACCAAATTCTTATTTAAGCACAATGCAATCGACTCCCATTTCTACCGATTCGATCCTCCGCTCCCTCCGCTGGCGCTATGCGACCAAGAAATTCGATCCCACGCGGAAAATTCCCCAGGCCGATTGGGCGGTGCTGGAGGAGGCGCTCGTTTTGTCGCCTTCGGCGTTCGGTATTCAGCCTTGGAAATTCATTGTGATCACCGACCAAGCTACCAAGGAGGCGTTGGTGTCGGTCTCTCACGGGCAGCGGCAGGTGGCCGATTGTTCGCATCTCGTGGTGTTCGCTCACAAAAGGGAGATGGACCGCGATTATATCGACGCCTATCTGCGCCGGATTATCGAGGTGCGGGGCGGCACGATGGAATCGCTGGATGGGTATCGCAAGATGATGTTGGGGACGTTGGTGGAAGGTCCGGAACGGGAACGGATCGCGAACTGGAATCAACGGCAGACCTACATCGCTTTTGGCAATTTCATGACCTGTGCGGCGTTGATGGGGATCGACACGTGTCCTATGGAGGGCCTGATTCCCGAGAAATACGACGAGATTCTCGGCCTTGCAGAGCGCGGTTTTATGACCGGGGCGGCTTGCCCGACTGGTTATCGCGCTCCCGATGATCGCTATGCTTCTCTCGCCAAGGTGCGCTTTGAGACGCGGGACCTGGTGGAATACATCAGCTAAAGAGCGCAAGCAACCAGCCCAGCGCGGGCAGGAGGAGCGCGGCGAGGGCGAGGGATTTTTGGAGGCGAGCGGAGGTTTTTTCCGGCAGGCGCGCCCATGCCGCGAGGAGGCCCAATGGGACGCCGCATATCATGCCGAGGCCGTGCGCCATGATGTCTACGTTATCGTGGCCATTGCCAACGCCGAGGAAGGCCAGGAGCGCGAGCCCCGCCCCGATGGGGAAGCCGATTTGGCGGAGCCGCCAAGTGGGTTCACGGTGTCCGTGATGCCGTTGGATGGCGGCGATGATTTGCCAGCCGACCAGCATCCCGAGCCCGCCGAAGACTGCGGTGGACGCGCCGATGGAATGGTGATCGCCGCCGCGGTGGATTGCGGCGTTGAGGGCGTTGCCGATTGCGCCACTCAGAACAAGGCCAAGCCAGGTCCAGCCGCTGCCAAAGAGCGGGAGCAGCGCCCAGGCAAAGACGAGGCCGGTGGCGACGTTGGCAAAGAGGTGGCCGGGATCGGCGTGGAGCGTGAGGGCGGTGAGCGTTCGCCATGCCTCGCCTCGGAGAATGGCTTGGGAGTTGGCTTCGCCGATGTTCATCCAGTGGGCGCCTCCCTGGATTTGCAGCCCAAAATAGAGGCACATCGTCCAGACAAAGACGAAGAGCGAGAAAGGGTTGATCTTTTTCGGGAGCGGACCGGGCGGCGGCTGGTTTAACGAAGCGATGCGCGCGAGTTCCCGCTCGATTTCGCGTTCGGCCTCGAATTTCTCCAGTTCGAGCGTGACGGGTTCCGTGTCATAGGCATCGACATAGAGGCCATAAAGTCCGTCTTCCTCAAAAACCCAATAGGGAAACCCGAGCGCGAGCACGACCAAGCCGCGTTCTTCGGCTTGATCCTGGCGCAGGTAGCTGCCTACTTGGACCAGTTCGAGTGGGGGTTTGGGGTTCTTGCTCAAGAAAATGGTGGGCAGTGAGGGGATCGAACCCACGACCAATATACTAGAGTTAAAAATCACGAGCAACACCCCCGACGCTAAAAAAAAGGAACGCAAGATAAACTTAAAAAATCCCCGGCGTTCGTCGTTATCGTCCCTATCGTTCTCAGGACGGAAAACGACCAGCGGATTTACGACAGCAAAATCGCAGAAAAAGCGGTGCAGGAATGGGCCAATGGATTAGACGTCCCGGCAGCGACTAAGCCCCTCACTTTTGGCGAACTTCACGAGAAATTCTTCGATCTGACGCACGACGCAAACCGAGTCGGCATGGATGTCGAGCCCAAGTTTGATTACGCTGGCTTTTTGCGCCTTAATATCTACTCCAGCGATTCCTGCACCTGCTCGGGGCTCAACACCGTGGGGATGTTGTCGATGCGGGTGACATACCCGGCGCTGTCGCGCGCTTCGTCTTTCCGGCAGTGGATGATGGTGCGCGCATACGGGGCCATCATCCCAAGGCGGTCCACGGGGAACGCCATGACGAGCTGAAGCTGGAAGTTGCGCGCGAGCGTGAGGCAGTCCTCAACGCCGTCGCCGGAGAGCTTTGAGAACGCTTCATCCATGATGACGAGCCCCATGTTTTGCCGGTATTGACCGCCGCCGAGATCGTAGACCCGGTGGAACGCGGCCAGCATGGAGAGGAAGAACGGGGCCTGGTTTTCGCCGCCGGAGAGCTTGTGCCCGTGCCGCCCGAGCGAGATGGCCGGGGCGTCGGGCCGGTTGGCCGGGATCATGTGGAGGTCGTAACGGTGGTATTGCCGGTGGTCGAGGAGCTGGCGGCTGCGTTCGTCGAGTTCCGTGCCGGATTTCTCCACCGCCGCCATCAGTTCCGCCTTGGCGCGCTCGATCTCATCCGTCTTGACGCTGCTCATCAACTCGTCGCCGGGGTTAAACCCGGTGTCGATCAAATGCCAGATGGCGGCGAAAGCGGAGTCGCGGCCCTGCTCGATCTGGTAACGGTATTTGCCGATGGGGCGGTCGAGGTATTGGCGCAACTGCCGGATGGTGGCCTGCGCTTTTTGCAGATTTTCGGAGAGTTTATCAATCACCTGCGATTGCAAACGCCCTTCCCACTCGCGGCGGCGTTCGTCGGCCATCGTCCGGTATTTGGGCAGCTCGGTTTGCTCCAAAAGCGCGAGCCGGGCGTCCCAAAGCGCGTTGGATTCGTCCTCGTCGTCGCAGTCCGCACGGTATTGGGGATGAGCCGGGAGGCCGTTGGCATCCACGGCGGAGGCCAAAGCGCGGCGTTCGCTGTTGCGGGCGTGGCGGTGGTTGGCGGCACTTACGCCACTTGCTGCGGCCCGGTGTTGCGCAACCTCCATGCGCTCCTTCCAACTGCCGCATTCCTTCAAAATAACGCCCAGCCGCAGGTCGAGTTCGTCGTTGGTGATGTCGATGGCGATCTGCGTCCGCTTCTCGATGAGGAGCCGTTCGGCGTTCTCGAAATCCTCCAGCGCGGCGTCGAGCGCGTCCTGAAAACGGGCGCGGCTGGTCTCAAACGCGGTCTGGGATTCGCGCATCCCGCCGATGGATTCGATGGCGCGATCCAGCTCGTTCTTGAGTTCGCGCAAGCGGTCGAGCCGGGCCTCGCGCTCGGGGGTGGAGATGATTTCGATCTCGTCGCTGAGTTGTTGCAGGCGGCGCTCCATCTCCGGGAGCTGCTTGATCTCGTGGCTGCGGTCGGGCAGCCGTGGGTCGCCCAACTCCGCGCGGCGTCCGTCGGCGAGCCAGCGGGCGACGCGGTCGCGCAAGGCGTCGAGGGCCTCGCGCTCGGCCATCAGCTTGCGCTGCTCGTGGAAGGCGGCTTCGCGCAGGCGTTTAAGCCCCTCCTGGCCGAGCGTGAACTCAAAACCGGGGATCTGCCGCAGGCGGCGGCGAATGGGCGCTTGTTTGAAAACGCCATCGCGCGTGATGGCCCGGTCGTGGCCGTCGAGTTCGGCCACGTTGCCGACTGCTGCGACACCCCCAAGCAGGTGGTTTGTGAATTTCTTCGCGAGCGGATCGGCGACCGTGACTTTGCTGGCCAGCGAACCCTCTTTTACCTTCGCGGAAAGCTCCAATGCTTCACGCGGATGCACGAGCGATTCGGCTTCGCGGCCCGGCGGCGTTTTGCGCAGGATTTCCAGCGCCGCGCCGTAATCGGCGGGGCTCACAATGACGGCAAACCGGTTGCGCCCGAGGAACAACTCCAACGCTTCGCGCCATTCGTCGTCCTGCACTTCGATCAAGCGGCAGAGCTGCTCGGGCGGCGTGTCGGAGTGCCCGAGTTTGCTTTTGAGCGCGTTGAAAAGAGGGAAGCTGCCGGGGGTCTCCTTGCGTTCGAGTTTTTCGAGGTTCTTGGCGATGTCCTGCAACCGGGCGAGCGCGGCGGCGGAGGCGTCTTCGGTGGGACGCAGGAGTTTCTCGGTTTGGCGCACGAGCTCGTTGAACTGCTCGGCAAGCTTGGGCAAGGCGTGGAGGGCTGCGTCCTCGTCGCTGGAACGGAGGGCTTCCAGCGCGGTCTCGTCGATGGCGAGTGCGGCGGCGAGCCCTTCGAGCGGAATCTCGATCCCCTGCTTGATCCATGCCCACCATGCGCCCGCGCGGTTTTTGAGCCGTTCGCGGATGGCGCGCTGGGCTTCGTTGAGGGAGTTGATCTCAAGAAGCATGCGGCGTTTTTCGTCGCGGAGTCCCTTCAATTTCCCGGCGTCGGGATCGTTCTGGGCTTCGAGAATGACGGCGTTGTATTGCGTTTCGAGTTCGTTTTTGCGGGCAACCTGGGCCTCGAAGCGCGCCACGTCGTCGGCGTTTTTTTCAAAGAGCCGCGCGAGGTCGGTGCGGTGGCGGTCCACGAGTTCGCGGGCCTGCGCGTGGTCGATCGCGTGGCGCAAGTGGCTCCAAATCGCTTCCTCACGCTGCGCGACCAGACAGGCTTCGTGCGAACCGGAAATGCGGTGCAGGAACCCGGCTTCGTCCTCCTGCCGTTTGAGCCGTTCCTGCGTCTCGCGGTAGGCGCTCACGGCGGCGCGGACTTCGCGCACGTCGATGGGAGCGGCTTCGAGGATGAACTCGCGGATGAATTTCTGGATGTCCTGCTCGGGCTCGAACGCGAGC
>JBAXCI010000032.1:0-14797 GCA_037141555.1 Verrucomicrobiota bacterium
GAAACAGATCGAACCGCAGGACGCCGGTTGCCGCGCCGCCGCCCACGCCCGCCTGGAACAACTCACCATGCCGCACTGGGCGCTTGGGCGCTTGATGGACCTCGCCGAAGACCTCGCGGGGATCACGCGCTCGATGCAACCGCCGGTCGCCCGGAAGGCGGTCGTCGTGATGGCGGGCGACCACGGGGTTGCCGCTTCAGGGGTGAGCCAGTATCCGCAGGAAGTGACCGTGCAGATGATCCATAATTTCGTCAACGGCGGCGCGGGCTGCAATGCGCTGGCACGCCAGGTGGGATCGCAAGTGATCGTGGTGGACGCCGGAGTTGCCGGCGATCTGAGCGCGTTGGTCGAAGCGGGGAAAATCGTCTCCAAGCGCGTCGCTCCCGGCACAGCCAACATGCACACCGGCCCGGCCATGAGCCGTGAGGAGGCGATCCGCTCCATCGAAGCGGGCATCGAAGTCGCGTTTTCGCTCGCCGATTCCATCGACGTATTCGCGACGGGCGAAATGGGGATTGGCAACACCACGCCCAGCAGCGCAATCGTCGCCGTGCTGACGGGGACCGAAGTCGAGGAACTCACCGGGCGCGGCACGGGGATCGACGACGCGCGGCTGCAAAACAAGATCGCGGTGATTAAAGAGGCGTTGCGCGTGAATCAGCCTGATCCCACGGACGCTCTCGACGTGCTGGCGAAAGTCGGCGGGTTTGAAATCGGCGCGATTGCGGGGCTGATCCTCGGTGCGGCTGCGTTGAAGAAACCGGTCTTGGTGGATGGCTTCATCACCACCGCCGGTGCATTGATTGCCCAAGGGCTCTCGCCCGTTTCCGCTCAATATATGATTGCCGCGCACCGCAGCGTGGAACCCGGCCACCGCGCCGCGCAGGAGCGGCTCGGAAAAGTGCCGTTGCTCGACCTCAACTTGCGCCTGGGCGAAGGCACCGGAGCGGTGCTCGCCATGAATCTGGTGGAGGCCTCCGCGCGCGTGCTCACCGACGTGGCCACCTTCGCGGAAGCCTCTGTCTCGACGGCTCACTAATCGAATGAAGCGTCTCATCGCCGCGCTCCAGTTTCTCACCGTTTGTCCGTTCGTTTCGCGCGTTGCGTGTGACGAGCGCGACATCGGCCGCAGCACGCCGTGGTTCCCGCTCGTCGGGCTCCTGATCGGCGCGGTGGTGATGCTGCTGGATCGCGGGATAAGCGCGCTATTGCCTCCGCTGCTATCGAGTGTTATTGCGGTGGTTGCGCTGATCGCCGCCTCGGGCGGGCTTCACGCCGACGGCCTCGCCGACACCGCCGACGGTTTTCTGAGTTCCCGCCCTCGCGAACGGATGCTGGAGATTATGCGCGACAGCCACACCGGGGCGATGGGTGTGCTCGGGATCGTGTGCGTTTTCAGCCTGAAAGTTGCCGCACTCGCATCCGTGCCCTCTTCGCTACGCTGGCCCGCGCTTTTGCTGATGCCCTTCGCGGGGCGCTGCTCGATGGTGATTCAAATGGCTTTGCTGCCTTACGCTCGCTCCGGCGGGCTCTGCTCGGTGTTTGTAAAAGACGCGCGGCGTTCGGACGTGATCCTTACACTGCTTATTTTGGGCGTGGTGAGTTGGCTCGTTGGCGGCCTGTTTGGCCTTTGCGCGGTGGGAGTTTCGGTCGTTGCCGTCGCCATTTTTTCGCTCTGGTGCCGAAGCAAGATCGGCGGGTTCACCGGCGACACGCTGGGCGCGGGCTGCGAGTGGGTTGAACTCATTCCCGCGCTGGTTGCGGCGGCTTGGTTTGTGAAATAGCCATGACGAGACATCCACACGGCGGCAACCTCAGAGAACTGGCGCTTGCAGCGGGGACGGCGGAAAGCGCGCTTGTCGATTTTTCCGCAAACCTGAATCCGCTCGGACCTCCCGAATGGTTGCGCGCG
This sequence comes from Verrucomicrobiota bacterium, assembly GCA_037141555.1. GTDB lineage: Bacteria > Verrucomicrobiota > Verrucomicrobiia > Chthoniobacterales > Chthoniobacteraceae > UBA695. Next base: position 1,913 of record JBAXCI010000032.1, read on the forward strand.
GTGATCTCTGCGAATGTCAGCGCGCTCGTGCATTACCCTGATCCCGATTGCGCGGCGCTCGTTGCCGCCGCCGCCCTCCGCTATGGGGCGGCCGAGGAAGAGGTGATCGCCGGGAACGGTTCCGCTGAAATCCTTTCGGCGCTGCCCCGGGTTCTGGGAAAACCGCGCGCGGTGGTTCCCGGGCCTGCTTATATCGACTACGCGCGCTCGGCGGCGCTGGGCGGGATGTGCGTTGAAACGCTGGTATTGCGCGAGGAAAACGGCTTCCAACTTGATTTCGATGCGCTGGAAAAGAGGCTGCGCGGCGATGAAGCAGTATTCATCGGACGGCCCAACAATCCGACGGGGTTGGTGTGCGGGGCAGGGGAATTACGGAAGCTCGCCGCGCGGCATCCCGAAACGGTTTTTGTAGTGGACGAAGCGTTCGGCGATTTTGTCGAGGGTTTCGATAGCGTCACGCGCGATCGTCCGGCGAATCTGGTTGTGCTGCTCTCGCTGACGAAGGCGTTTGCCATTCCGGGGCTGCGTTTGGGATGTGCCGTGGCGGATGCCGCGCTTGCCCGCCGTATCCGCGAACTGCTGCCTCCGTGGTCGGTCAATACTGTGGCGCAGGCCGTTGGAGTGGCGGCTTTGCAGGACGCGGAATACCTCAGCCCCTCGCGGACCTTTTTGCGCGAACAGCGCGAGGTTCTCGCAGCGGGACTTGCCGCGCGGCCGTGCCTCCATGGCTATCCGGGAGAAGCGGATTTCCTGTTGGTTCGCACTGCCAAAGACGCGCCCAAGCTGGCTGCGCGCCTGTTGAGCGAGGGCATCGCCATCCGCCTCTGCACAAATTTCGAGGGGCTCGACGCCCGCTTCTTCCGCGTGGCGGTTCGCACGGCGCAAGAAAACGCGCGGCTTTGTGAAGCGCTTCGGCGTGCGCTGGGATGCCCCGTGGTGGCAGCGCCAAAGCGCCGCGCCGCGACGATCATGTTCCAGGGGACCAGCTCCAATGCGGGCAAGAGCGTCCTCACCGCCGCGCTCTGTCGCATCCTGCAACAAGACGGCTTGAGCGTCGCGCCATTCAAGTCGCAGAACATGTCGCTCAACTCGTTCGTGACGCGCGACGGTCTCGAAATGGGGCGCGCCCAAGTCGTGCAGGCGCAGGCGTGCCGCATCGAGCCCGAGGCGCGGATGAACCCGATCCTGCTCAAGCCGAATTCGGACACAGGCTCCCAAGTCATCCTGCTCGGCAAGCCCGTCGGCAACATGAACGTCGGCGAATACATCCGATTCAAACCGCGCGCGTTCGAGGTTGCCAAACAAGCATTTGATTCACTGGCCGCCGAACATGACGTGGTCGTGATGGAAGGCGCGGGCAGCCCCGCGGAAGTGAATTTGAAGCACCACGACATCGTCAACATGCCGATGGCACGTTATGCCGAAGCGCCCGTTTTGCTCGTGGGGGACATTGATCGCGGAGGCGTATATGCGTCGTTTGTCGGCTCGATGGAAGTGCTCAACGAATGGGAACGCGCGTTGGTCGCGGGGTTTGTAGTGAACAGGTTTCGCGGTCAGGAGGCGCTGTTGCAAAACGCGCACGATTACGTTCAACGCCACACGGGGTTGCCCGTGCTCGGGGTCGTGCCGTATTTGCCGAAACTCGGCTTGCCAGAGGAGGATTCTGTAACCTTCAAAGCCGCGAAGTCGCAGGGCGCGAACGGCGAAGCCGAAAAGGTGGACATCGCGCTCATCGATCTGCCGCATCTTTCAAATTTCACGGACTTCGACGCGCTCGGGATCGAGCCGGATGTCACGCTGCGCATCGTGCGCTCTCGCGACGAATTGGGCCGGCCCGACGCAGTGATTTTGCCCGGCAGCAAACACGTCGTGGCCGACCTCGCACACCTGCAAAACAGCGGTCTCGCAGCGGCGATTGCTGAACTTGCAAACGAGGGACGCACGGAGATCGTCGGGATCTGCGGAGGCTATCAAATGCTCGGGCGGCGGATTGAAGACCCGCACCGCATCGAGTCCAACGGCATACCGGTGGCGGCCCTGGGGCTGCTGGAGCTTTCCACCGTGATGGCGTCGGAGAAAACGCTGAAGCGCGTCACGAGCCGCCACGCGGAGTCCGGCTGTGTCTTGCGCGGATACGAAATCCACCACGGACAGAGCGCGTGCGCCGAGTCGTTGACGCCGCTTGTGTTGCGCGAGGACGGCGAGGTGATCGGCGTCGGACGCGGTCTCGTATGGGGAAGCTATCTCCACGGTATTTTTGACGCCGACCCGTTCCGCCGCTGGTTTATCGACCGCTTGCGCGTGCGTCGCGGGTTGACGCCTGTGGGCCGCGTCGTTGCGGTGTACGATTTACAGGAAGCCTTCGACCGGCTCGCCGCCGTGGTGCGCGAACGGCTCGACATGAAACAAATTTATCGGTTTCTCAAATTGTGATGAGAGTGGAATTCCAAGTTCTGGTGGCGTTTGGCGTTGATCTGCTTTTGGGCGATCCACGCTGGTTGCCGCATCCGGTGAAGTTGATGGGACGGTTTGCCTCGTCGATCGAAGCCCCGTTGCGCCGCATGATCCCGAATGCCCGCGCTGCCGGGATCGTTGCTGTGTTTGCAGTCCTCACTGCAACAGCGGTCGCAGCGCTAATGCTCGTGTCAGGGGCAACGCGTTTGCATCCCATCGCGGGAGACATTGTTTCGATCGCCCTTCTCTATACCTGCTTTGCGGGGCGCGATCTCGCGTTGCATAGTCACCGGGTTTACCGCGCGCTGGCCGAAAACGACCTTCCCGAAGCGCGCCGCCGGGTTGCCATGCTCGTCGGGCGCGATACGGAACATCTGGATGAGCAGGAAGTGGTGCGCGGGACTGTTGAAAGCGTCGCGGAGAACATGGTCGATGGTGTCACGGCTCCGATTTTTTTCGCCGTAATCGGCGGGCCGGCTGGCGCGCTGCTTTACAAAGCGGTGAACACGCTTGATTCCACGTTCGGCTACAAAAACGAGCGGTATCTGCAATTTGGTTGGGCATCGGCGCGACTCGATGATTTGGTCAACTATATCCCAGCGCGTCTGACCGCACCGCTGGTTGCGTTTACAGCGGCGCTGTTGGGGTTGCGTCCACTGGGGGCCTGGCGGACCTTCCTGCGCGATGGCCGCAAACACCCGAGTCCAAACTCCGGGCTGACCGAAGCAGCCGTTGCGGGCGCGCTGGGAGTGCAGTTGGGCGGGCTGAATTACTATTTTGGCGAGCCTTCGGAGCGGCCGCGCATGGGCGATTCCGATCACGTATTGCAACGCATCCACATATCGCAAGCCAACCGGCTCATGCTGTTGACCTCCGCGCTTGCCTTGCTGGTTTTTGCGGGAATTCGACTGGCAATGTTCCAACCATGAAACCTCGCACGCTCATTTTTACAGGCGAAGGGAAGGGGAAAACGACGGCGGCCTTTGGCCTGGTTTTGCGCGCGGCAGGGCATGGACAGCGCGTGTTGGTTGTGCAATTCCTGAAATCGAATACCGCGACCGGCGAGCTCAATGCATGCGCCCAGTTGCCACAGGTCGAGGTCGTGCAAATGGGGCGCGGCTTTGTCCCGCCACTGGGGCATTCCGCCTTCGCTGCGCATCGCGAAACCGCGAATGAAGCACTGGTCTTTGCGCAAGAGTCCGTTGCGTCCGGTAAGTATGATTTGATTGTGCTGGACGAAATCTGCGGCGCAATCGCGCGAGAGTTGATCGACGAAGAAGAGGTGATCCACCTGTTGACAATGCCAGCGCGCAGGGCGTGCATCGTTCTGACGGGACGCCATGCAAGTAAACATCTCATGTCGCATGCCGACACCGTTACCGAGATGCACTGCATTAGCCACGGATACACTGAAGGCATCGTAGCGCAGGAAGGAGTCGAGTTTTGAATATTCCACGCATCGTCATCGCGGGAACGCAGAGCGGCGTGGGCAAGACCTCGATTACGCTCGGGATTGTTGCGGCGCTCAAGCGGCGGGGCTTCCGCGTGCAGACGTTCAAGGTCGGGCCGGATTATCTTGACCCGACGTACCTGACCCTCGCTTCCGGGCGGCCTTGCTATAACCTCGATGGCTGGATGACTAGCGAAGCCTATGTTCGCGAACTCTTCTGCCGTGTTTGCGCGAATGCCGATGTGGCGCTGATTGAAGGCGTCATGGGGCTCTTCGATGGGGCTGATCCTGCAACACTGGACGGCAGCACGGCGGAGATCGCCCGCTGGCTGGATGCTCCGGTCGCGCTTGTCGCCAACGCCCACGGAGCTGGACGCAGCTTTGCAGCAGCGGTACACGGCTTCGCGACCTTCGTCCCGGAGATTTGCGTTGCGGGCGTCATCGCCAACCGGTGTGGCTCAGATCGGCATGTGGACGGGTTGACCGCGTCGCTCGCAAGCGCCTCCCTGCCTCCGTTGCTCGGTGCGGTAAAGCGCGGGGCGCTGCCGGAGTTGCCTAGTCGCCATCTAGGTCTGGTAACCGCCGATGAAAGGCAGTTCTCGCAGAAGATATTAGACCAACTTGCCGATGCTCTCGAAACGGGTGTTTCGTTGGATAAATTGCTGCAAATGGCTCGCACTGCCTCGCCGATTGCTATTCAAAACAGCTCGCCAGTAGTTAATCGGTCCATTGTTCGACTAGGGATCGCGAGAGACGAAGCGTTTCATTTCTATTATCCTGATAATCTCGAAGCGCTGGAGCGGGCAGGGTGCGAGTTGGTTCCTTTCTCGCCGCTGCGCGACGATGCGCTGCCGCCCGGTCTGCATGGCATCTACATCGGTGGCGGGTATCCCGAAGAATACGCGCAAGCGCTTGCGGCCAATGCCGGGATATTGAACGCGATCCGGCAGTTTGCGGCAAACGACCGTATGATATACGCCGAGTGCGGTGGTTTGATGTATCTCTCGCAAGGGATTGAAACGCTTGATGGCGCGCGGCATCCGCTGCTGGGATCACTGCCCGCGTGGACGCGCATGTGCTCCCGCCGCCAGTCGCTGGGGTATGTCGAGGCTGTTCTCGCGCGCGATTGTTTCTGGGGCCGGAGCGGCGAATCCCTGCGCGGTCACGAATTTCATTATTCTGAGCTGACCAGTATGCCAACGGATTGCGAACACGCTTATACATTGCGCTATCGCCGCTCGAAATGTCCCGCCGCCGAGGGGTTTCAACGGGGTTCCATTTTGGCTAGTTATGCGCATCTCCATTTTGCCTCGCGGCCCGGCGCGGTCGCGCATTTCGTGAATTGTTTGAAATCCTGTAATCCATGACCACACCCACTCCATTTATTCATCAACTCCTCAATCGGCCCATGTCGGGGCCGGACATCGAAGCCCGTTCGTTTGAGATCATCGACAGCGAAGCGCCAGATCGCCGCGGGTTTTCACTCGATCAATGGGAGGTTGTGCGCCGGATGATCCATACGACAGGCGATATGGAGCTTGCAGCATCCGTGAAGTTTTCGGACGGCGCGATCGAGTCCGGCATTGCGGCGTTGCGGCGCGGCGCGGCGATTTATGCAGACTCTAATATGATCCGCAGCGGTCTTTCGCTGGCGCGCTTGCGTAGCGTGAATCCCAGTTATGCTTCGGATCGGATTACGTGCCACGTAGCGGACACCGATGTGGCGCAGGAAGCCACAGCCAATGGGCTTCCCCGGTCGCTTTATGCGATCCGCAAAGCGAAAGCGCAGCTTGACGGCGGCATCGTCGTGTTTGGCAACGCCCCGGTGGCGTTGCTGGAACTCAACCGCATGATCGCGGAAGACGAAATCCGTCCCGCGCTCGTCGTCGCGATGCCGGTCGGCTTTGTTCATGTCGTTGAGAGCAAGGAGGAACTCGCTGGTCTCGGCGTCCCTTTTATTGAAATCGAAGGAAGACGCGGCGGCAGCACGCTGGCGGTCGCGACACTACATGCAATTTGTACGCTCGCGACGCGGGCAGACAAAAAATAGAAAGAAGGTGAGATTTGTTGAAAACAGAAAAAACCAGTCAGAAAAAGGAAGTCATCGCCATTCGTAAGAGTTGCAAGGCGACCGGAACAGGCCTTTCCCATTACGTGATGATGGAAGCGCCCAAGAAATAGTCTATTCACTGTGCCGGACCGCCCGCGGTGGGCGGTCCGGCATACTCTCCTTCCACCGCCCCACATTTTTTTTCGATGACAACAACAAACCTACATGCCGCCTCCCGCGGCCTCCATTTTAACTCCGGCAACGGATTCACTCTTTCGCCGCTTGATATCGGCCATGCCGATTACGCGGCGGTGGTCGACCCCGATACGGCGTTCTGGGCCCTGCTTCGCAAAGACAAACTGGCCGACGCGTTCACCGAAGGGCCTTTCCTGGAAAGCTACCGCGCAAAGGCCGCCTCGTTTGCCGAGGAGATGAAAGTCCTGCGCTTTGGATTGAAGCCTTCGTGCGTGTATTTCAACCCGACGGACCGCTGCAATCTCAATTGCAGCTATTGCTATATTCCAGAGACATTGCGCCGCGATGGAAAGCACATGTCCAAGGACGACCTGTTTCGCTCCATGGACATCTTGAAGGAGTATTTCGCTGCCATCATGCCCGCCGGCGCCAAGCCGCAGATTATATTCCACGGCGCGGAGCCGACGATGAATAAAGAGGCTCTCTTTGCCGGCCTTGAAAAATACCATGATGATTTCCGCTTCGGTATCCAAACCAACGGCACGCTGCTGGAGGACAACGACATCAGGTTTCTCACCGACCTCAACATCGCGATAGGGCTCTCGCTGGACAGTGCTGCGGAGATCGTCGCCACCCGCACTCGTAAGACGTGGGACGGCAGCAGCGTTTACGCAAAAGTGCTTGCGACAATGGAAAAGCTGCGCGGTTATCCCAACCACAGCGTCATCTGCACGGTGACACAACAAAACATGGAGCAACTCACAGAGATCGTCGATTTCTTCCACGAGCGCGAAGTGCCCACCTGCATGCTCAATCCCGTGCGTTGCACGCGCGAGGGAGCCCGGCAGATCAAGCCGAAGGATCACGAAATGTCCGTCCACTATTTGAAAGCGATGGAACGCACCTACGAGCTTTACAAGAAGACCGGACGCAAACTTGTGGTGGCCAATTTCGCCAATATTCTCATCTCGATCCTCGCTCCGCAGGCGCGCCGCCTGATGTGCGACATCTCGCCTTGCGGCGGCGGGCGGGCGTTTTTCGCTGTCGCGGCAGGCGGCGACATGTTCCCGTGCAGCGAATTCATCGGGCTGCCTGAGTTCAAGGGTGGAAACCTGTTCCGCGACGACATCAACGACGTGCTCGCCACCCCCGCATTCCGCAAGGTTTCGGAGCGCAGGGTGGAGGACATCACGCCGTGCAGCGGCTGCGCGATCCGCCATTTTTGCGGTTCGCCCTGCCCGGCAGAGGCCCACGAGATGAACGGCGGGATGAAGCAACCCGGCGCGTTTTGCGAACTTTACGAAGAGCAAGTGCGCTATGCTTTCCGGCTCATCGCCGACGAACGGCAAGATGCTTTTCTGTGGGATGGCTGGGACAAGGACACCAAGACGACGCTGGAGATGATGTCTCTATGAACCCCGGACGCCTAGTCTATGCACTGCTGCTGTTGGCGGCGTTCGCGCTGCCTTCGACGGCACAGGCGATGCACATTTCGGAGGGGATTCTCCCTCCGCAATGGGCGGCGCTCTGGTTTGCTATCGCCATCCCGTTTGTCGCCTGGGGTCTGCGCGATTTGCGGGTGAAGAGTGCGCGCGAGCCGTTTTTCAAACCGATGGTCGGCTTGATCGGTGCGGCGGTGTTCGTGATTTCTTGCATGCCGATCCCCGTGCCGACCGCCGGAAGCTGTTCGCATCCGTGCGGCACCGGGATGGCGGCCCTCTTGATCGGGCCGACGTTGACGGTTGTGGTGAGCAGTGTTGCGCTCTTGTTGCAGGCGCTGTTTCTTTCCCACGGCGGATTGACAACGCTCGGCGGCAATATCGTCTCGATGGGAATTGTTGGCGCGTTCACTGGATGGGCTGTCTTCCGGTTGAGCTGCCGCCTCGGGTTGCCGGTATGGGTTGCGGCATTCCTGTGCGGGCTGCTCTCCGACTGGGCGACGTACGCCGCGACGGCATTTGAACTGGCCAGCGCGCTGCACGGCGATGGCTCCTTGCTTCATTTGTTCGCCACGATTTGTTTGTCGTTTCTGCCCACGCAACTGCCGCTCGGCATTGTTGAAGGCGTTATCACGGCCGGGGTTTACCGCTTTATTGCCACGCGTCGGCCTTCGCTGCTCGAATGCCTGGGAGTGGAAGCCAGACGAGGTCCGTGCGCTTGCGGGCGAAAAATGGAGGGTGTGCAATGAAGAACGTAATCATCGTTGCCGCTCTGGTGTTGGCATTTGCAGCGGGGCTGACATTCCTGCTGGGCCGCCACCCTGCCAACTGGGCCGGTGTGGATGAAACCGTGGTCGAGAAATACGCCGAGGCAGCCGGTAGGCCCGCACGCAAACCGTATATCAACACGGATCAAGGCGATCTGCTGCTTTTCTTTTTTTTGATCGCGGGAGCCGCTGGAGGTTTTATTGCAGGGTATTGCTTTCGCGAGCTATTTCCGCCAGAAAAGAAGCCCTAAACATGAGTTTGCTCTCGGAAATCTTCTCGGACCTCTTTGCGCGCCAGGATAATATCCTGACGCGAGTCGACGCGCGCACGAAATTGATCGTGGCGTTGGGCACGTTGTGCGCCGTGGTTTTTTCCAAAACGCCCATGTTCCCCCTCGCTGTTATGTTGCTCTGCCTCGCGGCGACCATCGCGGTTGGTGTGCCAAAGCGCCTCGTGGCATTACGGCTGGCCGCGCCGTTGGGAATCGCTTCGGTGTTGCTGGTGTTGCAGTCCATCATGGTGGGCGCGACGCCGCTGTGGACTTTGTCGGTGCTCGGAGCAAAAGCGACGATCACCCGCGAGGGGCTGCTCGGTGGGCTGCTGCTCGCCACGCGGGTCCTGGGTGGCGTAAGCGTGATGTTGCTGCTCAGTTCTGTAACGCCAGCGCACCGCATCTTTCGCGCGATGCGGGCGCTGGGGGCGCCGCAAGGTTGGGTTGAAATCGCAATGCTGATGTATCGCTATACCTTTGTGCTACTTGATCTTACCGCCGAAGTGACCGCCGCCCAAAAGGTGCGGCTCGGTTATGCCGGGCTGCGCAGCGGACTGAGCTCGGCGGGAGTGCTCGGCGGCACGGTGATTTTGCGCGCGATGGACCAAGCCGTTTGCACGAACCAAGCCATGCGGGTCCGCGGCTACAACGGCAATATCCCGCTTGGCCCAATGGCTCCGCTGATGCGGCGCGATTGCTGGATCATGGGCGTGGGCGGAGTCCTGGAGATCGGTCTTTTTTTCGCGATGGAGGTGCTATGGAACTGAATCCGTATGCCCTCGAAACCGACGCGGTGTCCTTTGCTTACCCGGACGGGTTCGTCGCGTTGCGGGAAGTCGTGTTCCGCGTCAAACGCGGGGAATTCGTGGCGATGCTCGCTTCCAACGGTTCGGGCAAAACCACGCTGATCAAAGTGCTCGCGGGTTTGCTCGCTCCGCAAAGCGGCTCTGTGCAGGTGGATGGGCGCGAGCTTCGCACCTACTCGCAAGCCGATCTCTACCAGAAAATCGGCCTGGTATTCCAAAATCCCAACGACCAGCTTTTTGGCGCAACGGTTTCCGAAGATGTGGCGTTTGGGCCGCGCAATCTCGGGCTGCCGGAAGAGGAAGTGCAACGCCGCGTGGCCGAAGCCTTGCTGGCCGTGGGGGCCGAGGAATTGGGCGAGCGCGCGATTCATCACTTGAGTTTCGGCCAACAAAAAAGGGTGGCGATCGCGGGCGTGCTGGCGATGAAACCTGCCATCCTGATTCTCGACGAGCCGACCGCAGGGCTTGATCCTGCCGGGGAACACAGCATGTTGCGCCTGCTCGGATCGCTCAACCGGGAGCACGGGATCACGATTGTTTTGGCCACCCATTCCGTGGATACGCTCCCGCTTTTTGCAGACCGCATCTATCTGCTCAATCGCGGTTGTGTGCTCAAGGAGGGACCGTCGGAAGAGGTGTTCCGCGACCACGAACTAATCGAGAGCGCGAGCCTTCGCCTGCCCTATGTTTCGAGGCTGCTGCATGAATTGAAGCGCTTTGACGGGGTGCCGATCGATAGCCTGCCGTTGACGCTCGGGGAAGCGCGAGCGCAACTTTTAAAGCTGATCCCGGACGAAGTCATCCTGCCGGTGATCGAGGAGGGCAGATCATGATTTTGCGGACGGGCTACACGACGGGGGCTTGTGCTGCCGCAGCGGCAAAGGCCGCTGCAACGCTGCTTTGCGACGGCGAAATTCCAGGGTCCGTTGAAATCAATTTTCCAGATGGCAGCCGCGTCCGGTTTCCCGTGGTTTCATGCCGCGTGGCGGGGCAAACGGTCGAAGCGTCCGTTTGTAAAGACGCGGGCGACGATCCCGATATCACCCATCAAGCGACGGTGCTTGCAGCAGTCTCCTTTGCGGATGGTGACGATGTGCATTTCGAGGCGGGAGAAGGAGTCGGCACTGTGACCAAACCGGGGCTCTCCACCGCTCCCGGCGAACCGGCCATCAACCCCGCTCCCCGCCAGATGATCCGGCAGGCGGTTCGCGAAGTGACGGCGCGCGGGATGACTGTCCGCATTTCGATCCCGGGCGGACGCGAACTCGCCGCGCGCACGTTCAACCCGCGCCTGGGAATCGAGGGCGGCCTCTCAATCATCGGCACAACCGGCATCGTCAAACCGTTCAGCGCGCCCGCGCTCACGGCGTCGTTAAAGTGCGCGCTGGATGTAGCGGCGGCGTGCGGCGTCCGGGCTCCGGTTCTAGTGCCTGGTAATATCGGCGAGCGTGCGGCCCACAAAAACCTTCGCGTAAGCCCTGATCGGATTGTCCAGGTTAGCAACCATTGGGGATTCATGCTCGACCAGGCGTCGCAGATGGCGTTTGAGCGGGTGCTTGTTTTGGGACACCCCGGCAAGTTGGCGAAACTCATTGATGGCGAGTGGGACACCCATTCCTCCAATTCCGCGAGCGCGGTGGGAATCGTCGCGCGTATTGCTCAGGCTATTTTAGGTGAGCCTGTGCCGGAGAGCACCACCGTCGAGGGGATTTTTGAGACACTGAGTTCGGAGAATTCGAGGCGAGTGGGCAACGCTCTTGCCGCGGCGGTTCGCGGGGCGATTGTTGCGCGAATCGGCTCGGATAAAGGGATCGCGGTCGCTCTGATTAACATGCCAGGGGAGATCCTCGGCACAGATGGAGACCTATCGCCATGGAAATAAAGCCGATCATCATCGCGGGTTGCGGGCCGGGTGGGCTGGATTACGTAACCCCTGCCGCAATGCACGCGATCAAGCAAGCGGAGGTGCTGGTGGGCGCGCGCCGACTGCTGGATACTTTTCCCGAAGTCGCGGCGCAACGCATCGTCGTCGGCGCGGACGTTCCGAAGGCGCTTGATATGATTGCGGAGCATCTTGGCCAGCGCCGGATTGTCGTGTTGGTGACGGGCGATCCCGGACTGTGCAGCTTGGCGCGGCCTGTGGTGAAGCGTTTCGGGCGGAACGCGTGCCGCGTGATTCCCGGCATCAGCTCGGTCCATGCGGCCTTTGCCAGCGTGGGAACCGAATGGTTCGGGGCTTGTATTCTCTCTGCACACGATCATGCGCCAGAGTTGGAGCCCGCTTCGCTAGTCGATGAATCAAAGCTCGCGCTATTGGCTGGCAACCCGGCGAATGCAGCCTGGGTGGACGCGCTTGCTGCGGAAATGTTCGCTACCCATGACCTTTTTGTCTGTGAAAACCTGACGCTTGCCAATGAATCCGTTCGCCGCGTCGATTGCTTGCAACTGCCTATGAACCTCGCATCCAGAACGATATTGCTTTTCATCAAAAAGGAGGAGTCGCTATGAGCCTCGGAACATTTTATGGCATCGGAGTGGGTCCGGGCGATCCCGGGTTGCTCACGGTGAAAGCCGCTTCGATCCTGGGGCGCTGTCCGCATGTGGTCGTGCCAAAGGCGAAAGCCGAGGGCGGCAGTGTGGCGTTGGAAATTGCGGGTCGCTATGTGCATGAAGGTGCCGTGGTTCACGAGTTGGTTTTCCCAATGACCATGGACAAAGCCGAGCTTTCCAGAAGCTGGAAGGAATCGGCTCAGACCATCGCCGCATTGCTGGAAACAGGCGCGGATGTTTGTTTTCTGACGCTCGGGGACGCATTGGTGTATTCGACCTATATTTACCTGTTGCGCGAATTGAAGGCGATCATTCCCGAGGTTAAGGTCGTCACCGTCCCCGGCATCACCTCGTTTTCCGCCGTGGCTGCGCTGACTGATTTTCCGTTGGGCGAAGGCAAACACGCGATCACGATTGTCCCGACTGCGGACGACCTCACGGCCGTGCAGCGCGCGCTGGAAACGGGCGGAACGGTTGTGCTCATGAAGATTGGCAAGCGGCTCGGAGACATTCTCGCGCTTCTCGAACAAACCGGGTTTATCGATGACGCGGTGTTTGTCCAGCGGGCCGGGCAGCCCACGCAGCGGATCGAACTCGACTTGCGCAAGCTGCGCGGAGAAGCGGCTGAGGCCGGTTATCTTTCGGTCATTTTGGTTCACGCAAACAGGAGGGCATTATGAAAGTGATTTTTGTGGGAGCGGGTCCGGGCGACCCCGAGTTGTTGACGCGGAAAGCCGCGCGGTTGCTTCAGGACTGCCAGTGCTGCGTTTACGCGGGATCACTAGTCAGCCCCGAAGTGGTGGCGCTGGTGCCTGCCGACGCCGAGAAATACGACTCCGCGACGATGACGCTCGAGGAAACCACGGCGGTATGCCGCAAGGGGCAGGAGCGGGGCGTTGATG
>JBAXCI010000033.1:0-14782 GCA_037141555.1 Verrucomicrobiota bacterium
GCTGGCTGCCGTTCTGCTGTGAGCGGTAGAAGGATATGGAACGGGTGATCTCGGCGTGCAGCCGGGTCATCGTGTTGCGCACGAGCTTGGAAACGCGCGCGATTTCCGGGTCTTTGGGCTCGGCATACGTGCCGCCCAAGCTCACGAACCCCTGCCGTTTCTTGCGCTCTTCGGCAGCGGTAAACGGCTCGTTGAAGTCTTTGACGATCGCCGCGGTGATCGTGTTGCCGCCGATCGGGATGGAACGGGAGAAAACCTTTTTGGACTCCACAAACACGAGGTTGGTCGTGCGCGCGCCGATGTCGATGAGCAGCGAGCAACCCGTGAGGTCGCTGTAATTGTAGCGGAACGCGTTGTAGAGAGCCATCGGGGCCACGTCGACGACCTCGGTCCGAAAATCGGCCTCTTCAACCGCCGTGTTCAGCTCTTCGAGCAGGTCGGCCTTGATGGCCACCAGCACCACTTCGAGCTTGCCTGCCTCGGGAGAGGTGACGAGCTGGTAGTCCCACACCACTTCATCAATGGGGAACGGGACGTTCTGCTGCGCCTCGAAGGTGACGATTTGGTCCACCTGCTCTTCGGCAACCGAGGGCAGTTTGACAAACCGGGTAAAGACGGATTGCGCGGGAATCGAGTAGTTGGCTCCGACGCCCTCGGCTTTGACTGCGGCGCTCAGTTCACGCAGAACGATACCGGTCTGAGCGACGCGGGTGGCGTCCATGGCGGGATCGGCCATCAGCTCCGACGTGCGGTAGCCGCAAAGGACCAAGCCGCCGCGGTTGTCCAGGTTGAACTCCGCAAGCCTGACGGTCTGGGAACCCAGACTTAAACAAAAAATGCGATTCGGTGCAGCCATGATTGCCTCTTAGCGTGCTGCGGCGGGTTTGACGGCTTCGTAATGATCCCAGCACAGCGGGGCAAAGGGCGTTTCACTCTTGTTCATCAGAAAACCTTCCTCTTGCTTCATTGACGCCCACCAAGCCGCATTCGCCTGGCCTTTTAAGTTGCCGATCGCCAGCGGCTCAGCCACGCCCGGCTTGGTGATCGTCACCGAGATTTGCTCGATCGGCCAGTTTGGCAACGGGGTTGCCCGCTGCACCGCCCGCAGGAGCGCTTTCGGCGACATATACATCACGGAATGCAGATCATGCCCCTTGGTGATGTTCACATGGGTAACGTGCCCCACGAACAAGCGCTTCGCGAAATACACATAATAGTTGAATACCAACTCCTCTGTGTTGTCAGGAACCGCATCGAAGGTAACCTCCATCTTCACCCATTTTTGGGGTGCCCACCGGATGGCGGGGTTTTGCTGGTTCTGCTGGAAATCCGGCGAGAGTGGAGAATCGAGCTCCACTTTTTTGATGACGAAATCCGCCCCCGGTGCCGCAAGGCAGGGGAGCGCATACGCCAGCAACGTCAGCGCGATGAGCGAAAACTTATTCATGAGGGGGAGGGAATTGACGGGTGATTTATGGTAAATCTTCGAGCAAATGGCAAAAGAAAAGTCGGATTTCTAAAGCCGGCAGCAGATTATACTCTGGTGCGGAAATATTCAATGGTGGTTACGATGCCTTCCTCGAACGGAACTTTAGGTTCCCATCCGAGCAGTTTCCGTGCCCGGGTGATGTTCGGCTGGCGCACCTTGGGATCATCCACGGGAAGCGGACGGGTCTCGATCTTGGATTGGCTGCCGGTGATGCGCAAAATCTCCTCGGCGAATTGCCGGATGGTCATCTCGCGCGGGTTGCCGATGTTCACGGGTTCATGGAAGTCGGAGAGCATCAAGCGATAGATGCCGTCGATCAGATCGCTCACATAGCAGAAAGAGCGGGTCTGGGAACCGTCGCCAAAAATGGTGAGCGGCTGGCCGGTCAATGCCTGGCCGATGAAAGCAGGGACAACCCGCCCGTCGCGCAGACGCATGCGAGGCCCATAGGTGTTGAAGATGCGGACGATCTTGGTGTCGACGTTGTGAAAGCGGTGGTAGGCCATCGTCATCGCTTCGGCAAAGCGCTTGGCTTCGTCGTAAACGCCGCGCGGCCCGATGGGGTTCACGTTGCCCCAGTAATCTTCCGTCTGCGGATGGATGAGCGGGTCGCCGTAGCACTCGCTCGTGGAGGCCAGCAGGAAGCGGGCTTTCTTGTCCTTGGCAAGCCCGAGGGCGTTGTGCGTGCCAAGCGAACCGACCTTCAAGGTGGGAATCGGGTGCTCGAGGTAATCGATCGGGCTGGCGGGAGAGGCGAAGTGGAAAACAAAGTCCACCGGTTCGTTTACAAAAAGGTACTGCGTAACATCCTGTTTGATGAAGCGGTAATTTTCGTTCCCCGAAAGATGCTCGATATTG
This sequence comes from Verrucomicrobiota bacterium, assembly GCA_037141555.1. GTDB lineage: Bacteria > Verrucomicrobiota > Verrucomicrobiia > Chthoniobacterales > Chthoniobacteraceae > UBA695. Next base: position 2,348 of record JBAXCI010000033.1, read on the forward strand.
GCCAGGCTGCCGGTGATGAAATTGTCGATGCCGATCACGCGATGGCCTTCTGCAAGGAGGCGATCTGTGAGGTGCGAGGCCAAAAATCCGGCGCCGCCGGTGACGAGAGCTGTCTGTTGGGAAGGTGAGTTGCTCATAAGGTTTGGTAGTTTTTAATGGATGAATGTGCGGAAGAGAAGTTTTGTTTTCAACGGGTTCACAGAGCATTGGGCGCGGCGATCTTCACCACGAGTTCCGTCAGAACGGTGCGCGCTTCGAGTCCGCTGCTGACCAGGGAGACGTTGGCCTCCAGGCAAGCGCTCATCGCGGCCCGCAGTTCCCCCAGGGTGTAACGCTGGGCGTGCATCGCGGCAATCCCCAGCGCGTAGGTGTTGATCGTGCCGTCCTTTTTTCGCGGCAGATGGTCTGTGGCGTCGGCGGGCAGCCGGTTGAGCGTGCCGGTGAAATGGAACGGCGCGGCGGGTCGGCTCAGCCGGTAGCGCTGCATCAAGTCTTTGGCCAGCAAGAGATTGCGCACGGTGGGGATGATCGCCACGAGCAGGATGGCAATGGCGGTTTCGCCTTGGAAAAGGAGTTGTTCCACGAGCGCGAGAGCGCCACTGAGGTCACGCGCGGCGAGGGCGTTCCCCAGTTCAAAGACGACCCCGGCGCGCGAAGCGGGAACCATCAAGCGGACATCGGTCACGGAAACTTCCCGGCGCGACGCACCTAAATAGAGGTCGAGTTTTTGCAATTCGTTGTCGATCTGGCGGGAATCGCCACCGGTCTGGAGCGCAAAAAGCTCCAGCGCATCGCCGCGCAAGCGCAGTCCGAGGGCTTCGGCGCGGTCGCGACACACGGACGCCGCCTCCTCCTCCCAGCCCGAGCGGCTGGTATCGAGCTTGTCGAAAATCTCAAGATTGCCGAGCTTCCCGAGCGCTTTATAGAAGGCGCGGCGTTTGTCGATCTCCGGCGCACTGAGCAGGAACCGGACGCCGGCGGGCAATCCCGCTTCCAGCGTCTCCACCAGTTTTTCCAGCGCCTCCAGCACGGCAGCCGAGCGGCCCGTCACGGAATCTCCGAGAAAATTCGCGTTTTTGAGCCAAACCAGTTTGTCGCCTCCAAAAAATGGGAGCGTCAGAATCGCCTCGATCGCCTGGTGAACGCGGGTGGCGGCCTGGTCGGCGTTATCCGCCACGCCGTCAATGATCTCGCAGCCGAGATCGCCCGCGTCGGCAGGCAACAGTTCGCCGGAGCGTTGGAGGGCGACGCGCTTCACCTCCGCTTCGTCGGAGCCGACCACAGCGCAGATTGCCTGACTTTTGGCGGGGCTGCGTTTGGAAGAAGCGGACATCAGGCGATTTTCAGATAAAGGCGTCAAAGAATCAAGCTACTTGGTCACGGCAAAAAGATCTTCATTGCAGAAAGGCGGAGAATCAGGAACTCAGGAACTCAGGAAAAGGCGCAAACTCGCATTTTTCGCAAACAAGCACAGCTTGCTCTTCGTCCCATTCCTGAGTTCCAGATTGATTGCTCCCCTTTCGTCCTGCTACTTGGTAAATCGCTCGTATTGCTTGACGAACGCCGGGTAATCTTTGACCTGGTCGCCGTAGATCTTCAGCACAGCGCTTTCAAACGTCGCTTTCGCGAGGATCGCATCGATGAACCGGGGAAAACGGTCCTTTGGAAATTCGTTCATGAAATAGCGGACGAGCTTTTCCGAACTCTGGTAAAATCGGTGAACGTCCTTTTGCGCCCCCTCCTCGTCGTCCCCTTTTTTCCCGGGATAGCTCGTCATCGCCACCAGTTCCGCGAGGGGGAAAGAGGCTTGCGAAAGCCCCTTCTGCATTCCCTGCGTCCAAACCTTTTTGCGCGCGGCGGTGCTTGCCGAACTCATGTATTCCGCCAACCCTTCATTCAACCAGATGGGCCACTGCTGGTTGGGATAAAGCCGCGCCACCACTGCGTGGGTGGTTTCGTGGGCGAGTGTCGCGGAATCAAACCCCTCCCCCGCCCCGCCGATGTGCAGAAACAGATTGTCGCCCGTCGCAAAGCTCGCCGACCAGCTCGGAACCCCAGCCTCAGAACGGAAGCCGATCCATTCCCGATGGTCCTGAAATACATAGACATGCGATTTTCTGGCATACCGCTCTTTGGCAGCTCCCAAAGACTGCGCCACAAACCAGAGCGTATATTCGATCTCCCGCACCACCTTCTGAGCTTCCGTCGCGCGCCGGTAGTGAACGATGAAATGGTCGGTTTCCGCGTGCTTCCATTTCGCGGGCGCGATGGCGAGGGCTTTGAGTCCCAGCGGGCTATTGTCATGCAGGGAAAGCTGCTCGGCCCTTTTTTCCACTAGAGGGATTTCCCGGGGAGGCGGCGCGTCGCCCCCCTTGGCCCAGGCCGTGAACAATATGAATAGTGGCAATATCCAAAGAGGAGAACGCATGGTGCGACGATTTTCGTTAGTTTCCGTTCTGTTCCAGGTATTTTTTAAATTCAAGCTCCATCGCGCCCAAAGAAGGCCAATGGGAACCGTAAGCGTCGTTCCACGCGAGAGAAAACGGCGCACCCTGCGCCATCGCGGTGAACATTTTCAAAAAACGCGCTTTGTTTCCCTCGCCGCTCAGGAACGCCGTTAACGCCCGCGATTCGCGATAGAACGTCTTAATCTCCTCGTCCGCGTCCGTCCACGGTGATCTGGGTATCGGAGAGCCGCTCGAACGGCACGGTCGGAATGGTGGCAGGCGATTGGGCAAAAACCGGTGCCGCCGCTGCGCATGCCATCGCTGATGCAACCAGCAGCCGTCTCATTACCTGCGTCTCCGGCCCTTTGTGCGTTCCTTTTCCTTGCGCTGCCTTTGCGGCCTTTGCGTTCTTGGCGCGAGTCCGTTCCCCTCCCCGTCGGGAGCGGGTTGGAAATCGATCTGTTGCTTGTACATGTCCACCTTGGCGACGGCGACTTCGATGCGCTCCCCGGCGGCAAAGACGCGGTTTTTCTTGCGGCCCACAAACCGCAGCCGAGCCGCGTCGAAGAGATAGAAATCGTCCGAAAGCGCGGAGACGTGGACCAGGCCGGTGATGAGGAATTCCGGCAACTCCACGACGAGTCCGTAATTGCGCACATCCAAAATGACGGCGGTGAACTTGTCGCGGCGGCCCGCTGCCAGCGCGAAGAACTCGATCTTTTTGAGCTTCACCGATTCGCGCTCGGCGTCCTCCGCCGTGCGTTCGGTGGTCGAAATGCGCTCGGCCACGGCGGGCAGATCCGCCGCCGCAAGCTTCTGCCGTTGCTCGCCGATGTGCCCCAGCACCCGGTGAACCACGAGATCGGCATACCGCCGGATGGGGCTGGTGAAATGCGTGTAGTTGACCTTCGCCAACCCGTAATGTCCCAGCGCCCGCGTGCCATAGGCCGCGCGTTTGAGGCTCTTCAAAAAGGCGATTTTGAGCGCGTATTCCTCCGGCTTGCCCTTGATCGCCTCCAGCAGCCGCTGCACTTCCGAGCGCACCGTGAGGTCGCCCACGCGGTAGTTGTAGAGCCGCACGAGTTCCCGGAATTCCGCGAGTTTTTCCGGCGCGGGATTTTCATGCACCCGGTAGAGCGAGGGATAGTTTTTGTTCTTGGTCTCGCGCGCAACGGCTTCATTGGCGGCGAGCATGAATTCCTCGATCAACTGGTGGGAAATATCGTTCTCGATCTTTTCCATCTTCACCGGGGTGCCCTGGGCATCGAGCCAGACTTTCACCTCCGGGAAGTCGAGATCGAGCGAACCGGAGGCGAACCGATTCTTGCGCAGGATCGAAGCAAACTCCCACGCCAGGCGGATGTTCTCGGCCACAGCGTCGGGGATCGACTCCGTGCGGTCGGGCACGGTCGCGGGCAGCGGATCGGGCGTTTTGCCGGTCAGGATCGCGAACGCCTGCTTGTAAGTGAGCCGGGCCTTGCTGCAAATCACGCTCATTGAAAAACGGGCGCTCTTGAGCTTGCCGCCTTTGGTGAAATCCATGAAGGCCGAGCGCGTGAGCCGTTCCACGTTGGGCTTGAGCGAGCAGATGCCGTTGCTGAGCCGCTCGGGGAGCATCGGGATCACGCGGTCGGCGAGGTACACGCTGTTGCCGCGCTCGAACGCCTCCTTATCCAGCGCGGTGCCGGGGAAGACATAGTGGCCCACGTCGGCGATATGCACGCCGATGCGCCAACCGTCGGCGGTTTTTTCCACCTGGATGGCGTCGTCGAAATCGCGCGCGTCGTCCGGGTCGATGGTGTAGATCAACTGCGCGCGCAAATCCTCGCGGCGCTCCAACTCCGCTGGCGGCACCTGCTCGGGAATGCGGTGCGCCTCCTCGACCACCGCCGAGGGGAACTCGACGGGCAAGTGGTGTTTGCGGATGATCGAAAGCATGTCCACGCCGGGCGCGGAAGCCGCCCCGAGCACCTCGATAATTTCGCCCTCGGGATTGATGTGGCGCGAGGTCCATTCGTCGAGCCGCACGACGACTTTATCCCCCACCACAGGCGGCTGGCGTAGCGGAGCGGCACCGGGGTGAACGTAGATGTTGTGAGCAATGCGCGGGTCGTCCGGGATGACGTAATGAAACCCTTTGTTGGATTTCTGGAGCGTGCCGACGAGCGTTTCGCTGGCGCGCTTGAGGATGCGGATGATGCGGCCCTCCTTGCGTTCGCCCGCAGCAGGCAGTCGGCGGCGAAAACTCGCCACGCCCGCGATTCCCTCGTGAAGAATCCGGGCCACCACACGGTCGCCGTTCATCCCCGTCCAAGTGTTTTCCGAGGCGATGTAGAGATCGGGCTGGCCCTCGCGTTCGCTCAGCAAATGCGCGTTGCCGCTCGTATGAATCTGCAAAACGCCGGTGACGAGTTCCGCCTCTTCCGGCAGCACATAGTGATCCTTGCGAATGCGGGCGATCTCGCCGCGTTCCTCCAAATCCCGGAGCACCTCGCGAAGCAGCGCGCGGTCGTCCGGCGAAAGCCCCAGCTTTTTGGAGATCGCGATTTTATCCAGCGGTTGGTAACGGGGCGAACGCATCAGCGCGAGAACGCGCCCGGGGAGGTCTTGTGGTTTAGTGCTCATCCTGAAGAGTGATCCGCAATATTACACCAGTTCTCGCAGATGTTGAGACATTTGTAGAGAGGCGTTTCCATCATGCCTGTCATCCCGAGCGCAGCGAGGGACCCCTCAAGCCAGGTCAGATCTCGCACATAGAAAAGGCCACGAATTATATAATTTGTGAGTTCCCTCGCTGCGCTCGGGATGACAGCATTGAAAACAACCCGTTGCTCAGAATTTTTCCTGATTTCCTGATTTCCTGATAAAAAATCCTGATCATTCCCGTTCCTGATCCCGCAGCGAGCGCAGAAAAAGCCCGGTGCCGCCGAGGCCGAGGATCAGGATGACGAGCAGATCGAAGAGGCTCATCGGGCGCATCATGAAATGGATGCTGGAGATCACCCCGACGACCAAAGCGGCCAGCGATCCCACGGCCAGCGCCCAGCCGATCAGGTTGCGGGCGTTGAAGAAGATCATCCCGACGCCGAACATGAACGGGATCAGAATCATGCCACTCGTAATAGAGAGCGAGCTGCCAAACAGCGCGAAATGGAAAAGCCCCATGCCGATGCCAAACACATGGGTGACGACGATGGATTGCAGAAGCATGTAGAACCCCGCGCACATCATCAGGAAACCAAGGAAAAAAGACCCGATGCCGCCCGGAGTGCCGCCAGCGCCTTTGATTGGTTGCATGAGCAAAATGTGCCGGAGCGGCGGGAGATTTGCAAGATGGGTTTTTGGAGCGGCGGAGCTGCACTAATTACTCACGCAAAGCCGCAAAGTCGCAAAAAGGAAGAGCTGCGACACGGTTTACTTCTCTTTGCGCCTTTGCGGCTTTGCGTGAGACAAAAAAAACTCCGGACCTGTTTTGGGGCTCGAAATCGCTATCCGGGCCACCTCTTTTCGGCTTTAATTACTAGCGTGATTGACGATGAACAGCTTATGCGCGCGGCGCTGGCCGAGGCCCGGCGCGGCTTGGGACAGACCAGCCCCAACCCCGCTGTCGGCGCGGTGATCGTTCGCACAGACGCAAGCGGCCCGCAGATCGTCGGCAGCGGCTGGCACCACAAAGCCGGGCTGCCTCATGCCGAGATTGAAGCGTTGCGCTCGCTGGCCGATCCGTCGCTTGCGCACGGTGCCACACTCTACGTCACCCTCGAACCGTGCTCCACGCACGGCCGCACGGGGCCTTGCTCGGAAGCGATCCTCAACGCCGGGCTCCGCCGCGTGGTGATCGGCACGCTTGATCCCAACCCGGCCCACGCCGGTCGCGCCGTCAGCATCCTGCGGGAACGGGGCGTGGAAGTGCGCTCGGGCGTGCTTGAAGAAGAGTGCCGCCGCCTGAATCTCGCATTCAACAAATGGATCGTGACCCGGATGCCGTGGGTGATCGCCAAAGCCGGGATGTCGCTGGATGGCCGCATCACCCGCCCGCCGGACGCCCCGCGCTGGATCACCAACCCCATTTCCCGGGCCGACACCCACCGGATGCGCGCCGAAGTGGACGCGATCTTGATCGGCGGCGAGACCATGCGCGTCGATGATCCGCAACTGACCGTGCGCGGAGTCGCGGGCGAACCCCGGCAGCCGTGGCGCGTCGTGGTGAGCCGTTCGGGCAATCTGCCGCCCGAGGCGAAAATGTTCACCGACGAACACCGCGACCGCACGCTGGTCTTCGCAGGCCGCACCCTGCGCGAAGCGCTCAAGGAACTGGGCGAGCGCGAGGTGACGAGCGTGCTCATCGAAGGCGGGATGCGGGTGCTGGGCGAAGCGTTCGACGAACGGCTCGTGGACCAGGTCTGCTTTTACGTCGCCCCGCTGCTGCTGGGTGGCCCCAAACTCGTAACCGGCGGAACGGGCGCGGGAGAAACCCGCCAAGCCCCACACATCGTGAACCCCACCTACGAACGCCTCGGGGATGATGTACGGCTCATGGGCGAAGTGGTGTATCCACGTTAACGCCGCGCCTCCCTTTGCGCTTGCCCTCGGTGGGGGCGGTTCTATTCTTGAGCGGATCGTTACCCACACATGGCACAAGTATCTCTCAAAAACGTCTCGGGGATTTCCGTGGACGGCGGCGCGGTTCGGGATTTCACCTTGGAGGCTCGCGACCGCGAGTTCGTGGTGCTCGTCGGCCCTCCCGGTTGCGGCAACGCGACCGTGCTGCGGTTGATCGCGGGGCTCGACCCCATTTCCAGCGGCGAAATTGTGATAGGCAACCGCCCGGTGAACGCCCTGCCCCCAAAAGCCCGCGATGTGGCGATGGTTTTTGCCCAATACGCCCTTTTTCCGCATTGGACGGCTTCCGCAAACATCGCATTCGGATTGAAGGGCCGCCATTTCCCCAAAACCGAGGTGGAAAAACGGGTTCGCGAGGCGGCGGGAGTGGTCGGGATTGCCGACGCGCTGGCGCGCAAACCTGCGACGCTTACGCAACTCGAACAACTCCGGGTGGCGCTGGCGCGCGCGATTGTCGGCCAGCCCAAGGCGATCCTTCTGGCCGATCCGCTGGCCACGCTCGACGTCACCGAACAGACGGGAATGCGCGCGGAGTTGGTGAAGCTCCAGGAGCGGCTTCAAACGACGATGATTTACGCGACGCGCTCTCCGGTGGAGGCGATGGCGCTCGGCCAACGCATCGCCGTGATGCGGGACGGCGCGCTCCAGCAGTTCGATACGCCGCTCGCGGTCTATGACCAGCCAGCGAACCTTTTTGTGGCGCGCTTGCTGGGGCAACCGCCGATGAACCTGATCGCCGGGCGGCTGCGCGCCACCTCCGATGGCCTGCTCTTTAAGGAAACCGGCGGCACGGTGGAGGTGCAACTCACCAACCGGCCCGAGGGAAACACAGAGGTCGTGCTCGGCATCCGTCCCGAGCATATCGGCGTGGTGGCGGCGGCGGAGACCAAAACGCGGGGCGTGCGCTGCCAGGGAATCATCGATCACGTGGAGGCGACGGGCGCGGACGTCCTTTATACGGTGCAAACCGGCGCGCACACACTGGTGATCCGAACCAGCGCGGGCGGAGAGCACGGCGGGGCGGGACGCCGGATGCAGTTCGACATCGACCCCGAAAAGGTGCATCTTTTCGATGCAGCCACGACGGCTCGGATTTAGTTTTTGCATGAGCGAGCAACCCGCACCTTTCATTATTCTAGTTTCCAAAGGGATTCTTCGCGACCGCCAGATGCGGCGCACGGTCTTGTTTGGGCTCATCGCGATGGCGTTGGGCCTGCTCGGGCTTGGAGCTTTCTTATTAGACACTTGGTTGTCGCAACACATTGTGATGTTCCTCCTCTATTGGGGCGCGTGCCTCTGGCTCACCGCGACCTCCCTGCTGCTCGCGCTCTATGACCTGCTCGCGATCCGCACCGAAGCCCGCAGGGAACGCGCGCGGCTCAAAGGGCGCGTTTTCAAAGACGATACGGAGGATCGCCCCTTATGATCCGCACCCGCGAAACGATGATTGCGCAGGAGGCCGCCACGCTTGCTCCTTACGCGCAGAAATCCGGCGAATCCGCCGGGCGCAGACATCCCGAGCCACCCCACGCGTTCCGCACGGAATACCAGCGCGATTACGCCCGGATCATCCATTCGCGGGCGTTCCGGCGGCTGGAATACAAAACCCAGGTTTTCCTCAACGGCACGGGCGACCACCTGCGCACACGCTTGACACACACGATGGAGGTGGTCTCCATCTCCCGCTGCATCGCCCGCGCGCTCGGGTTGAATGAAGATCTCGCCGAGGCGATTGCGCTGGCGCACGATCTCGGCCACGCCCCGTTCGGGCACTCCGGCGAGGAGGCGCTCAACGAGCAGATGCGCGGCCACGGCGGCTTCGACCACAACGAGCAGAGCCTCCGTATTGTGGAGCGGATCGAGAAGAAATACCCGCACATCGACGGGCTCAACCTCACCTTTGAACTACTCGAAGGGCTGCAAAAGCACCGCGAAAGCTACGAACCGCCACCCGGCAGCGACGCGCTGTGTTATTTGAATCCGTCGCTGGAAGCCCAAATCGCCAATCTCGCCGACGAGATCGCCTACTACAGCCACGATCTGGACGACGGGCTCGACTGCCATCTCATTCACCCCGTGCAGCTTGAAGAATTGCTGGTCTGGCAGGAATCTTACGACGACGTGAAGCGCCGCTATCCCGACATCGAAGGCCGGGAGCTCAACGCGTATGTCATCCGGTGCATCATCGACCGGGAAGTGGCGGACGTGATTACGACGAGTGCCCAGCGCATCGCCGCCGCACGCGTGCAAAGCGTGGAGGAGGTGCGGCGGCAACCCGCGCCGCTCATCGGCTACAGCGAACAGCTTTGCACCGCCAACCGCGCCTTGCGCACGTTCCTTTACGCAAATTTGTATTACCACCCCGACGTCGCCCACGTGAACCGCCGCGCCTGCGAGATGCTCAACCGGGTTTTCGCCGCCTATCTGGAAAACCCCAATCTGCTGGGAAGCAATGCCACGGGCCGCATCGAAGCCGACGGGCTGCACCGCGCGGTGTGCGATTACCTTTCGGGCATGACCGACCGCTATCTACTGGACGAATACGCGCGGCTCTTCAGGGCTTGATCCGCACATTCCTCGGGCATATCCTCTCCGCACTCCCACGCAATTTATGAAAACCCTTTGGTGTTCGGCGATCCTTTCTGCGGTTCTCGGCGTTTCGGCCCACGCCGCTTTTTGGCGTTGCGAACTCCCCGGGGGCGTCTATGTGGTCAGCCTTCCGGCGGTCTCCTCAGTGAGCACGCACGAATACGTCGTGGCTGCCACGGTGCGCGTTACGGAACTCACCGTGGGCACCAACAGCGCGGTGGTCGCCCGGTTTTATTATCTGGAGCCGCTGGTCCCCAAATCGCCCATCGGTTTTGGGCAATCCCTCATCGATAAGGCGCAGGAAAAACTCCAGGACGGCGCAACCCGGACGGGCATGGAGGAGGTTTGGAAAAAGGTGGTTAAAGATTACCCGACCACCACCCATGCGCATACGGTGGAATACCGCCTCGACAGCGTGGACCAACTGAAAAAGGTCGAAAAAAGCCTGGAAGACGCGTGGCGCATGAACAAAGAGACGCTCTTTAAAGTGACTTCCACCGAAACCCCCAGCAACTCCGGGAATTGATTACGGCGCAAGCGGCTTGAGGAGGTCGAAGAGCCCTTTCGCGCCTTCGATGCTGCTTTTCACGCCGCTTTCGATGGTTCCCTTCACCCCCTCGATCACTTCATCCCCGGCGGCGGCGACCAACCGGGCGCTGAGGTCTTCGGCAAGGTTATCCACGGGGCCGCTGATTTTCACAACGGTCCACGCATAGCTGTCGTGTTCCTGCGTGAACACGCGGGTGCGCGAACCCGGCAGCCAATGCAGACTTTCGGGCGTCACGCCGAGTTGGAATGTCCCTTGCACGATGCCGCCCTCAACGGTAAATCCGCCCTCCATGCGGATCAACCCCTCGGATTCCGCGAGCAGTTTACTCACGACGATTTTCGAGCCGACGCAGGTGAAATTCGCCTCCGCTTTCTGCAACGGGAACCGGCGGAACTGCCGGGTGCGCGTGAAGGCGGCGATTTTCTCCAGGATGGGCAACGCTTCGAGCTGTCCCCCGGCGAGGCTGATGCTGCCGGTGGATTGAAGGGAGGCGGCATCGTCGATGGACCCGGTCACGCGCGCCTCGCCGTTTGCGTTTCCCTTCACCCCGGCCCGCCAGTCCACAGGCAGGTAGGGAGAGATCGCGATGCCGTTGAATTTCACCAGCAGATCAACCGCCCGGCTTTGCCCCAGCCCGGCTTGGCCGCTGACGACGATGTTTTCCGACTCGCCGATTTGGAACAGGCTGTCGGTGAGAAAAAGATCGGGGTAGCGGCAGCGCAGCTTCACGTGGTCCACGTTGAGCGCGGGCCACCCGGCTTGCTGCAAACGGCCTCCGTAACCGGTCGCGATCAAATCGCGCCCATTCGGCTCCAGCACCAGCCGCATATTGAGCAAGCTCCCCTCGCGGCCTGTGGGCGACCACTCGATATTCGTCTCCTCGATGCGCGCGCGCTTGAGCTCAAACCGCTCGGGAATCCAGCGCGAATGGCGTTTGGGCGACGCAGTTTGCAGCGGCAAAGGCGCGGCGGGAGCGGTGTTGAGCGCCACTCGCACCCGCTGGATTTGCAAGTTACTGACCTGCCAGGCTCCTTGAAAAAGCGCGCCGGGCTCAAAGTCGGCCCGAATCTGATCCGCCCGCAGCTCCTTCACGGGAACGCCGTTTGAGCCGCGCGCCGCGTAACGGTCGGAGTAAAACGAGAACCCCTCGCAATGAATGGGAAGGTATTGGCCATCGGTTGCGAAAAACGCGGAGGTCTTTTCGTTGAGCAACGCGCGAAACGATTCGCCGTGCAGATAATGGTTGAGCAAAATCGACGAGCCGAAGTAACCGACAACCGCAATGGCCGCGACCGAGCCGCCGAGCCAAGCCAAAACGCGGCTCCAACGGAGAGAAGGTTTGCTGTGGGGCAACATGAGTGGCGGGAGCTTAATCCGCCCGCCAAAGAGGAGCAATCGTGGAATTGTAAACCGATAAAATACCGCGTAAGCTCCCGCCGTGCTCGACCTCCAACACATCGAACTCCAAGTCGGCCCCTCCCACGCACCGCAGACGCTGCTTCGCGATGTTTCCCTCCACATTCCGGCGGGCCAGCTCGTGGGCATCGTCGGCCCGGCAGGCAGCGGCAAGAGCACGCTGGTCAAAGTGATCGCGGGGGTTCACGAAGCCACCGACGGCGCGGTTCACTGGGCCGGGCGCAACCTCGCCGAAGAGGATTTGGCCCCCTACGACATCGGCTACGTCCCGCAATTCAGCATCGCGTTTGATCACCTGACGGTCTGGGAAAGCATGATCGACGCGCTGCGTCTCCGCGTGACGGGATTAACCGAGCAAGCCCGCTATTTTCGCGCCAAATCGATCCTCGAACAAGTCGGCATCATGGGGATCTCCGGGCGGCGCGTGCGCGTGCTTTCCGGCGGCGAAAAACGGCGGCTCGGGCTGGCATTGGAACTGGTCACCTATCCCTCGCTGCTCATCGCCGACGAAGTCACCAGCGGCCTCGATCCGAAATCCGAGGAGGAGATTATGCGGTTGATGTACGACCTCACGCGCGGCGGCGACCGGGTCGTTTTGGCCGTCACCCACAACCTCCGGCACATCGCCCTTTGCGATTCCGTGGTCGTCATGTTTCACGGTTCCATGGTCTTCCACGGCACCACGCAGGGGTTGCTGGAATATTTCAAGGCGGAAAGCGCGGAGGACGTTTTCCCGAAACTCGCCAAGCGCAATCCGCAGGAATGGCACGACGCCTGGAACCAGCGGCGCGCGGAATTTGAGCCCAAAGC
>JBAXCI010000034.1:0-14772 GCA_037141555.1 Verrucomicrobiota bacterium
AAGTAAACGCTATCTCTCCAAGCGTTCTACCAATCTAACTGTGTAGATGGTATCATATACCGCCGCATGATTCGCGCATACCACATGCCCACGCGCCAAGGGGCTTCCACCCGAATGCACTCAGCCCACGGAATGAGCTTGCGCCGAAAGCAGCCCCATACGCGCCCCCAGTCCCCCGGAGGCGCAATGCTGGTTTTTGTGACATACTTTTTGCCGCAATACGCCAGCGTGCCCCGGTAGCTGCGCAACGCCTCAACGCGGGTTCCTGCCGTTCGATGCTCCGGGTTCCCGGTGGCGCAGATACGATACCAGGTGCGAGCCACCCATTTATGCCAAGGCTTTGCACCCCACAAAAGAAGGTGGTAATGGGGCAGCCCGGACAGTTCGCCAAATTCGAGTTTCCAGAAGCCCGCCGCGCGTGGATGTTTCCGGCATAGCGCCTCTATGAATGCATGGAGACAACGCTTGCACTCGTCCGGGTCTGGAGTCTGAGCCTTAGGCCAGCCAAGCGTCAGCATAACGGGCAGACAAAACCGGGAAACCTTGTAAACCAAGTCACGAAAGCGGCTCATGCTGGAAGTGGTCGCTCCCTTGCACTTTCCACGTTTGCCGCTCCCTGTATTTTTCACCAATACGCGGTCATCGCCTTGTCCGACGACTTCGAGAGGCTTCTTTCCCGATCCAGCCCAGCTAAAACCCGGTTTGCGGCGTTCGACACGTAGCCCCATTCCGTCCAAGTAAAGCTCAACAACGCATGTATCCGCCGCCGCGTGTTGCGCTGCATCATGGGCGGTTTGCTGTGCGCGCAAATGGGCAACGGTGCCAATCTGATGGACTTCCCATTGGTCCCGTTTTGCCTGATCGGCTGCCCGATATGCAACCATCTGATCCGGTGAAGGAAGAGGGGATGAAATCGGGAAAAGCTCTGATTGTTCGGTAAGTAATAGCATGTATTTCCTCCGTGCAGATATGTATTAGAGACGAGCCAAGCGTTCCTCCCGCCACCCGTCCCATGCCGCTGCGCGGCATGGGACGGGTGACCGGAGGAGCGCGAGCGGATTAGTCGTTCAATCCAGTTGTCTCCCGGAGAAAGCGTTGAAGCTCTTCGGATGAATACAAGGGGCGGCGTGTGGCCCGAGATGGCCGCAGTAAGCCGCGCTTGGTTAGCCGGTCGATAGAAGCCGGGCTAGTGTTGAGTTGAAAAGCCGCTTCTTCGCGTGTGTAGGCTAAGCGCGGCGTGGGGTGGCATAGAGCAGCAGGTGCGTTCATATGCCCACCTATTGATACCTAAAATTTCTACATAGATAGACCGAACTTCTGCACGGTATCACATTAATTTTGCGCCTTTATTCATGCCCGCCGGAGACAGCACGGCGTAAAACATACACGCTATCAAAACTTATCAAGTAATACCATTTTGCCAAATTGTGCTAAAATGGCGGCGTTGATTTTAAAGAAAAAAGATAAAAAGTAATACTCAGCCAGAGGGTTTTATATGCTTCCGCGCGCCAGACCATGCCCCGTTCCGCTTGGGTATCAAGACGCAATCCGGCATAAACCGCAGCCGGGACCAACCGACGAGACACCCAAGAGGCTGCTATTTATTCCGTTTGCTTACTTGACACCCAATGCTCACTTGAGGCGAAAGTATCTATGGGATTTCTGCGAAATCCCTTTTCAGGGATTCTTACTCGGGTGCAGTAAGATCAAACGTGATCCGTTTCGCCATCGCCGCGCTGTGCTCGTTTCGCAGGTGGCCGTAGGTCTTGGCGACCAGCACGCCGCCGTCTTTGTGGCCTAGCCATTCGGCTATGACTTTGAAATCGCATCCGGCCTCGATGGCGTTGGAGCAGAAGAAGTGTCGCATGGCGTGGTGACCGTAGTGGGGAAGCGCGGCGGTCTTGCAGGCCGTGCCCAGGGCTTTCTTGGCGGATTCCAGCCCGAAGAGGCATTGACTTGCGGGGCTTCCGGGTGCGCGGCGTTCGTCCAGGTCGCACAGCAACCGGCGCAGAGGAGGGAAAAGCGGGACGAGGCGTTCTTCGTGGTTCTTGGTCCCGTGTTCGCCCCCGGTGACGGTGAGGGTGTCGCGCTCAAAATCCACATCGCGCCAGCGGACTTCCCGCGCTTCTCCGAGGCGCAAACCGGAGTAGCCGAGGAACTCGATAAAATCGGCAGCCTCCTTTGCCCGAGGTTCGGCCCGCAATGCCGCCATGACCGCGCGGAATTGGCCCTTGCTGGGGATTTCCAGCATGGGCTTGATGCCTTTGCGCTTCTTGACCCCTTCGGCGGGATTATCGAGGAGGATGCGCAGGGTGGTTCGGGCGTATTCAAAGACCAGTTTCAGGGTGTCCCGCTCATAATTGAAAGTGCGCGGGCTGATCTCCGCCGAACGCTTGGCATTCCAGCGCTCGATTTCCGTGTTGCCGATGGAGCGCACAGGCAACCCCTTAAAGAACGGGGTGACGCTCCGAATGGTGCCTTCCAATCGCCCATAAGATGAAGGGCGAAGTTCCGGTTTTTTGCTCGCGAGCCACCGTGCGGCGAGGTGGTCGAACGTCATGGACTTTTCATCGCCCGAGAGTCCTTGCACCTTGATTCGGAGTTCCGAGAGACGACGGTTTGCAAGGGCGCGATCGCCGGTTTTGAGCGAACGCTTGATTTGCGTTCCCCGAACCTTTAGAAGTGCGAAGTAAGTTCCATGAGCATTCCTGTAAAGATTTTCGGCAACCTTCGTGAGTGTGGGTTCCATGCCGCAAATTCTACCGGGTTACTAAAACGGGTTACAAGCGGAAAAAACACCGCAGAAAAATCCGTCGTAAGTGGTTCTTGCTAAGGTATATGCGCCCGTAGCTCAGCCGGATAGAGCAACGGATTTCTAATCCGTGGGTCGGGAGTTCGAGTCTCCCCGGGCGTATTCTCGAAGAAGCGGGTTCAGGTTCCCCCCTACTCTACGGACCGTGCTTGCCTGATTTTCAGCCCCCGCCAGGATTGCTACTCTTTTGCCCATGAAGGCAGGATGCGAGGCAGTTTTTTCATCCGCAGCGATGGTCGGTGCAACGGATGACGTGGCGCACGGAGGCGGCGTCCTGGCGGATTCGGATACGGTGTTTGGCGACCGAAAGGACGACGAGCCCGTTGGTTTGTTCCTAGCCTGGGCGGCAGGGAGGGCTCCAGTTTTCAGAGGTTGTTGGCTGGAGTCCTTCCGACCGCGGGGCTTTGCTGCCTCCCTTTGAAATTTTGAGCTTCGGCTTCGCTCCCCTCCCCATTCCCCGGCGGAGCCCCGGCTCATTAAAGAGGACACCGGCGGCCTTCACCCCTAAGGCCGCCGAGTGTTCTTATTCTCTTGTCCCGAGTGCCTGATCCTCTTTTGCCTTAAAGAGTCGAGGACCATCACCACGGTGTCTTTCTTGCCCGCCAATCGCGTGAAAAGACGTTGGTCGAGGCGAGGCGGACGTGAACACGAATTCTTCCCTTGGGCAAGAATTTCCATGCAACCCGGCGCATTCCGGTTTAGTAAGTTCACCCAGCCACATGATAAAAGTCGAGAACCTGACGAAACGCTACGCGGGCTTTACCGCGATTAAAGATCTGAGCTTCGAAGTCGAAAAAGGCGAGATCGTCGGCTTTCTTGGGCCCAATGGCGCTGGAAAATCGACGACGATGCGCATTCTTTCGAGCTATATGCCGGCAACTTCCGGGCGCGCCTCCATTGCCGGGTTCGACGTGTTCAGCCAGTCGATGCAGGCCCGGCAGCACCTCGGCTATATGCCGGAAAATGTCCCGCTTTACCCCGACATGCGGGTAACCGAGTACCTCAATTACCGGGCCGCCCTCAAGGAGATCACCGGTGCCCGCCAGCGCGAACGCGTGGGGGATGTGAAGGAGCTTTGCTCGCTCAAGGACGTGGAAAACCGCATCGTCGGCACGCTCTCCAAGGGCTACCGCCAGCGGGTCGGTTTGGCCGACGCCCTCCTGCACTCGCCCGACCTGCTCATCCTCGACGAGCCGACCATCGGCCTCGATCCCAACCAGATCCGGCAGGTGCGCGACCTGATTCGCAACCTCGGCAAGCACCACACCATCCTTCTCTCCACCCACATTCTCCCCGAAGTGGAAATGACCTGTAGCCGAGTGGTCATCATCAACCGCGGCAAAATCGAGGCGGCGGACACGCCTGAGAACCTCGTCAACACGATGCGGGCGGCGGGCGGCATCCGGCTGGAAGCCAAAGTCGGTGCGGACGACGGGGTGGCCGAGATCGGCAAACTCGCGGGCGTGAAGGAAGTGAGCGTGGAAACCGAGGACGGCTGGAGCGTTTTCACCCTGCGCACCGATGCGCGCACCGATCCCCGCGAAGAACTCTGGCGGCTCGCCACCGACCGCCGGTGGACGGTCCGCGAGCTTTCCCGCCGCCGTGCCACGCTCGAAGATGTCTTTGTGGAAATGACCCTCGGCGACGATGTTTAGCGGGGGTTGCCATCATGATCTCTCCCCAAAATCTGTGTAAATCTGCGCAATCTGCGGATAAACTCTGTGGTTCTTAACTCGCAATGACGAAATTCCTCACCCTCCTCTCCCGCGAAGTGAAGTCCTACTTCTACTCGCCCATCGCGTACGTGATCCTCTGTTTTTTCCTGGGGCTCACTGGGCTCTGCTTCTACAGTGGCGTGGGATTCCTCGCCCAAGGGCCCACGGAACACACGGTCATCCAGGCGTTTTTTGACTCCATCCCGTTCTGGATCGGGTTCATCCTGATCTTCCCGCCGATCACCATGCGGCTCTTCTCCGAGGAGTTCAAAATGGGCACGATCGAGACGTTGATGACCGCGCCCGTTGGCGACTGGCAGGTGGTGCTCTCCAAATTTGGCGGCGCGCTGGTCTTCTATTGCGTGCTGTGGTTGCCGACGCTCCTGTATTTCGTGATTTTCCAACAGATCGCAAGAGCCGACGCGGCCAATGCGACGGGGGCTTACCTGGGCAGTTACCTGGAGCTCTGGATGGCGGGGATGCTGTTCATCTCCGTGGGCTGCCTGGCTTCGGTTCTGACGCAAAACCAGATGGTGGCCGCTGTGATCTCGTTTTGCGTCATCACGTTCTTTTTCTTGGGCACGCTGCTCACTTTTTTCAAACCCAACATCGCGCCCGAGTTGCGGATGCTGGTGAGCTATTGCTCGGTGCTTGAACACATGGGCGAGTTTTCCAAGGGCGTCCTCGATTCGCGGCGCTTCGTCTTCTACGGTTCCGGCACGGCGCTCATGCTCCTGTTGACGCATCAGGTTTTCCAATTCCGCCGCTGGAAAGCGTAAATCACCCATTTCATGGCCAAGAATTCTTCCATTCCCCGTTTCAGGATCGGCCTGAACGTGCTCCTACAGTCCGCGATTTTCGTGCTGCTCTTCGCGATCGCGAACTACCTCGGGTTCAACCACTACAAACGGTGGGATTTCTCCCGCGACCAAAAGTATACCCTCAGCGCGCAAACCAAGCGGGTGCTGGCGAACCTGAAAAAACCGGTGCATCTCGTTGTGTTCTTCTCCGGCGGCTCGCCCGTCGCCCAGGACGCGATCAACCTGCTGCAAGAATACGCCTACGCATCCAAGAAAATGGTGGATGTCGAGGTGGTCGATCCGTTTCGGGCGGTCGTCCGGGCGCGGGAAATCGCGGCTTTATACAAACTGCGCGAGAACGACAACGTCGTCATCATCGACTACGAGGGCGGCAAAAAGTTCGTGAGCGCGGCAGACATGGCGGAATTTGAGCCGTCGCTGAACCTGATGGACGCCCCCCGGCTGAAGGTTTTCAAGGGGGAATCGGCGATCACCAGCGCGCTGATCGAAATCTCCGAGCCGGGCTCGAACCGCGTTTACAGCCTCTTGGGGCACGGCGAAACGGCGCTGGACGCCGATCCCTCCCTGAGCGGGCTCAAGGATTACATCGAGCGCCAGAACATCAAGGTCGATCCGCTCAAGCTGACGGATGTGGAGATGGTCCCCCCCGACGCCAAGGCGCTCTTCATCATCGCGCCGAAATACGATTTTTCCGAGCCCGAGCTGGCGGCGTTGCGCGCGTATTGGGGGAAACGGGAAAAACCGGGGCGCATCTTTGCGTTTCTCGAACCGAACACGCCCACGCCGAACCTGAGCGCGTTCCTGCGCGAGTTGGGCGTCATCGTCAATGACGACCGGGTGTTATGCACGCGGCCCATCCGGCTGGCCAGCGGCCTGTTCCGGGGGGTGCTCAAAGAGATCACCGGCGACTTCGTGGCCGGGTCGGCCATCACCAAGCGCCTGACCAACGTCACGGCCATGTTCAAGGGAGGCGTGACGCAATCGCTCACCCTCAGCGCCGAACGCGGCAAAGAGGGCGACCTGAAATTGCAGCCGCTCATCCAGGCGTCCAAAGGATTCTGGGGCGAGACGCGCTACACGGAGAGTGCCGTGTTTTTCGATCCCAAAGAGGATCATATCGACCCCGTGGTCGCCGTCTCCGTCGAAAAAGATGCCCCCAGCGACGACCGGGTGCGGGTGGATTCCTCCCGGCTTGTTGTCGTGGGCAGCTCCGCGTTTCTTTCCAACGACAACATCACCGAAGCCGACCTCGATTTTGTCCTCAACGGCCTCAACTGGCTGCTCGACCGCGAAGAGATCATGGGCATCGCCCCCAAACCCGCGCACAACCTTTCCCTCAACTTGACCGAATCCCAACTGCACGTCATGGCGCTGCTGGTGATGGTCGCCATCCCGGGCTTCGCGGGGTTCCTCGGGATCTTCGTCTGGTTCAAGCGTAGGCGGTAGGGGGAGGGGAGACTATAGACTATAGATTTCGAGAGATAATAGGGGATGAAGCGAAACATCTATAATCTATCCTCTCACCCCTCTATAATCTTCCTAAAAAATGAGCACGAAAACGACGCTTCTTTTGCTCGCCGTGGCGGGCCTGCTTCTTGGGTTCATCGCCCTGTACGAACGCAAAGAGCCGCGAAGCTGGCAAGCCGCCGGCCGCGAACGCTATGTCCTTTTGTTTGATCGCAACAGCGTGGACGGCATCACAATCGTCAGCAACGAAGACAAGGTGGAGTTCCGCAAACGCGGCAGCCAGTGGATGATGGAAGCGCCAGTGAAAGACCGCGCCAACGCAAAGGCTGTGGAGGAAATCCTCGCCCGCTGCGAGAGTCTGCAAAAGGAGCCGAGCGTAGGCAGCCTCAACGCCGACAAAAAACAACTCAAAGCCTTCGGGGTTTCCAAACCGTCCGTGCGCCTCAAGCTCCTTGGTCAGGAGATGCCTCCCGAGTTGCTCTTTGGCAGGGATACCGCCGTGGAGGGCAAGATGTATGTGCGCCTGGAGGGCTCCAATACCGTTTCCGTCACGGGCACCGATCTGCGCAACACCATCATCCATAAACCCGACGAATTCCGGGATCGGCAGTTGGCGGATTTCGATTCGACGCGCGTCAGCAAAGTATCGGTGAAAACCCCGGCGGGCGAGATCGACTATGCTCTGGAGGCGGGCCGCTGGGGCATCGTCAAGCCGCTCAAAGTCCGCGCCGACACCGCGCGGGTGATCGGTTTTCTCAACAGCGTTCTGCACACGCAAATCGTCGCTTTCCTGCCCGAGAACAGCGCGAACTTGAACAGCTACGGCTTGAGCGAGCCGCGCGGCATCGTCGCGTTCACCGTCACGGGACAGAAGCAACCGGCTCTATTGGAAATCGGCGCGCGCGACGAAAAAACCGGCGGCGTTTACGCCCGGTTCTCCGGTCGGAGCGCGGTCTGCCTCCTGCCCAAGGAATCCGAGAACATCCTGGCTCTCCAGCCCAACGACCTGCGCGACCGGCGGTTGATGCGCGTCGATCTCGACCTCGTGGACCGGATCACGCTGCGGCCCGCAGGGAAAGCGCCCATCGTTTTGCAACGCAAACAGGAAGACTGGCTGCTGCGCGCCGACAACAACGCCCCCGCCAACACGGCCAAGGTATTGAGCCTCGTCAAGGAATTGCAGGCGCGCAAGATCGACGCCTTCGTGACCGATGTCGCCTCGGATTTGGCGAAATACGGCTTCGACCAGCCGCAGTTGCGCGTCACCTTCTCCTCCTATGCCTCGGAAAACACCGCCGAGACGAACGCCGGGGAACTCCCCATCCTCACGCTCGCCTTCGGCAAAACCGACGGGGAGATCGTCTATGCGCGCTTGGAGGACGAGTCGTTCATCGTCTCGGTGAACAAAGCGATCCTCTCCGAGATCAGCGTCAACCCGGTGGAGTGGCGCGCGCTGCCCGTTTTTGGATTCAGGCCGTCGGAGATCGCCAGCTTGGATGTGACGAGCTTCACCGACGGCATCCCGCGTCCGCCGGTCTCGGTGGTCCTCAAGGAGAACCAGTGGCTCGCCGATGAAGGCTCCACCCCCGGAACGCTGAACCCTGTGAACATCCAGAGTCTGGTGAACACCCTGGCTCCGCTCAAGGCGATGCAATGGACGCAGGAATCCGGCCCGCTGGTTGCCTCGGAGACGCTGGAATTCACCACCGCCGACGGCAAACCGCACAAGGTGATCCTTGCGGCGCCCGATCAGGACGGGACCTGTCTCGGGATGGTCGAAGGCGCTCCCGGCGTGTTCCGGCTCGCCGCCCCCGACGTGAGCGCGCTGCGGTTGCCGCTGGTGGAAGCCAAAGGGCCGTAGAGCAACCGAGCGCTCTTTCAAAGCCGTGCTCGCGAACAAGAGCGGTATGCCAAAATGACACATCGTTCTGCGTCCATTTGTATCGGAATATGTGTCAATAAGGCGCACCAAACGGGGGTGGCACAAATGGCCGAGTTTTAAGAAGTGTCGGGACAATAACGACTTATGCTCATGGTATCCCCACCGGGAGGTTCAGGCATTGGATAAGCTCATAAAGCAGGTGCAAACCGAATTTATGAAGCAAACAAGGAGATATCTTATGAACTTAATTCGCTATCAAGACCCTGAACTGGCCACGTGGTCGCCCCTGAACCGGTTGGCTTCGCTTCGCGAGGAAATGAACCGCCTATTGGATGGCTCGTTGGCTGGATTCACGGGAAATGTGGGTCTGTTTGGAGGATGGAGTCCGACCGTCGACGTCTTCCAGGACAAAGACAACGTCTACATCAAAGCCGAGCTGCCGGGGATGAAAAAGGAGGCGATCGAGATCACCTTCCAGGAAGGGATGCTGACCATCTCGGGCGAGCGCAAACAGGAATCTGAAGTGCGCGAAGGGGAAAGTTTCCGCAGCGAACGCTTTTTTGGGAAGTTCCATCGCAGCGTGTCGATGCCGACCAAAGTCGATGCGGAGAAAATCAAGGCCACCTACAAGGACGGCATTCTCTGCGTGGAATTGCCCAAAGCCGCCGAGGCCAAGGCCAAACAGATCGAAGTGACGGTTTCTTAAAAAAATTCAACCGGAGCAAACATCATGAACCCAGTTGCAAAAACCTTGGAAAGAAATGTGGAAGAACCTGTTTCGCGGATGCCGTCGTGGGATTTGCCTCCCGCCAATATCCGCGAAGAGCGCGACGCCTATTTGCTGGAACTGGAGATGCCCGGCGTCTCCAAAAACGGCATTGAGGTGACCGTGGAAAATAACGAACTGACCATTGTGGGGCATCGGGGCGATACCGAGCCGCAGGGGGAGGTCATTTACCGCGAATCGCGGCACGGCGACTACCGGCGCACGTTCGAAATAGACACCTCCATCGACACTGCAAAAATTGTGGCAAAGATGGAGCAAGGCATCTTGAGGCTCACGCTGCCGAAGGCGGAGAGCATCAAACCTCGCAAAATCCAGGTGGCTGACTAAAAATTCACCACGAAGAGCGCGAACGGCACGAAGAGAGGAATGGGTCGAAAGGCTTATTCCTTTTCTTCGTCTCCTCTGTGGTGAATCTTCAGGCTTTTCCGAGCAGGATCTTTCCGCCCCGGCTGCCTTGGAGGGCGTGAGTGACCGCTTCCCGTATTTCCGCCACGGGATAGATGCGCTCGATCGGGGTCTTGAATGCGCCGGTCTTTGCCATCTCGAAGAGATCGGAGAACATGGCGTGCTTTTCCGCTTCGGTGGCTTTTTCGTACCAGCGGGTCATCCAGAAGCCGAGGATCTGTAAATCTTTGAAAATCAAGAGGCCTGTCGGCAGTTTTAACGGTTGGCGGCTCATCGCGCCGAAGGTGATCATCTTGCCTCCTTGCCCCAGGGCGCTTGCCACGCGCGTGGCGCTCTCGCCGCCGACGGAGTTGAGCCCGAGCAGGATTTTTGCCCGGTCGGTGCGCAGTTTGATTTGCTCGTTGGCGTTCTCGTCATCGAGGAGCACCACGTCGGCACCGGCTGCGGTCAGTTCGTCGATGAGTTCCGGGCGGCGCACGAGGTTTACCGTGCGAAGGCCGAGTTTTTTGGCAATGGCGATCACTGCGCGGCCCACGCCGGAGTTTGCGGCGTTTTGAATGACCCAGGCGCCGGGTTGGGGCGGCACGAAATCGTGGAGCATCCGCCAGGCCGTGGCCGGGTTGATCTTGATCATCGCGGCTTCCGCATAGGGGACGCCTTCGGGAACCGGGAAGAGTTTCGCGGCTTCGACAATGCCCCCTTCGCGCCAGGTGCCATAGGCGTGCGGCAGCAGGACGGCCATTCCGGGCTTGAGCCCGGTCACGTCAAACCCGACCTCGGCAACGGTTCCCACTCCTTCGACGCCCGGTGTGGCCGGAAAGGGGTAGCGAACCGGGTATTTGCCTTCGATGGTGTTCAGGTCCGCCGGGTTGATGGGCGCAAGAATGTCGTTGATGAGCGCCTGGCCCGGCCCCGGTTCAGCGGCTGCGACTTCGACGACTTCCACGGTTTCGGCAGGAACGCCATATTGACGGTAAACAACGGTTTTAGGCATAAAAAGTGAGTTCCCGTCATGCTGAAGAGCGGCAGTGTATGCGGTCAATCAGTTTCCGCATTTTACCGCCGCGTTTTCCGTTTCCCCGCTCTTCTCCGGATATTCGAACACCTGGCCTTCGTAGTTGCGGATGACGATCTTCTCGTCGTCGCGGTAAATCTGGTAATCGGGGTTGATCGGGACTTTGCCGCCGCCGCCCGGCGCGTCGATGACGTATTGCGGGATGGCGTAGCCCGTGGTGTGGCCGCGCAGCCCCTCAATAATTTCGATCCCCTTGGACACCGGCACTTGCAGGTGTGAGGAGCCGAGGATCAAGTCGAGCTGGTAGAGGTAATACGGGCGCACCCGGCACCTGAGGAGCTTCTGGACGAGCTCCGTCATCGTTTCCACACTGTCGTTGACGCCCGAGAGCAGAACGCTCTGGTTGCCCAGCGGGATGC
Organism: Verrucomicrobiota bacterium; assembly: GCA_037141555.1. Classification (GTDB taxonomy): domain Bacteria; phylum Verrucomicrobiota; class Verrucomicrobiia; order Chthoniobacterales; family Chthoniobacteraceae; genus UBA695. The sequence continues at coordinate 11,324 of JBAXCI010000034.1, forward strand.
CGTGATCTGCCAATCGCCCCAGGGCGTCCCTGACTTCCACGGTCAACTCCCTCGGGTGGTTGACGTGAACGCTCATCCACAGCGGGTGGTAGCGCTGGAGCATCTGGCAAAGCTCCGGCGTGACGCGCTGGGGCAGGAAAATCGGGATGCGGGAGCCGATGCGGACGAATTCGATGTGTTCGATGGAGCGGAGTCGGCGCAGGATCGATTCCAGTCGGTCGTCGGAAAGCAAAAGCGGGTCGCCCCCGGAGAGGAGCACGTCGCGGACTTCCGTGTGCGCTTCCAAATACCGGAACGCCTGCTCAAAATCGATATGGAGTTCCTGTTCGCCCGCGCCGCTCACCACGCGGCTGCGCGTGCAATAGCGGCAGTAGGAGGCGCAGCGGTCGGTGACGAGAAACAGCACGCGGTCGGGGTAACGGTGGACGAGCCCCGGCACCGGCATGTGGGAATCTTCGCCGCACGGGTCGGCCATTTCGCTCGGGGAAATCCGCGTTTCTTCGAAGCGCGGGATCACCTGGCGGCGGATGGGGCAGTGCGGGTCCTGGCGGTCGATCAGGTTGAAGAAATGCGGCGTGATGCCGAGGGCGAGCTTGTTGCCGGAGAGGATCGTCCCGGCGCGCTCCTGAGGCGTCAGCTCCATCAGGGCTTCGAGTTGAGCCAACGAAGTAATCCGATTTTTGAGCTGCCACTTCCAGTCGTTCCACTGGGTGGCGTCCACATCGGGCCAGCAGCCAGGCGCATGGGATCGAAACGCCTTCAGGTTCTTGTGCATGGTTTTTGGGCAGATTAGCCATCGCCGCCGCCGTGTCAACCCTGCCGGACGGAAAAAGCTCTTATTCTCTATAGAGTATTGCGCAATTCAGTTTTCGTTTGGATGGGACGATTTAGTTCTGATTTCGCTTTGAACGCGGCTCGTTCGCGTCTGTCATAGAAATCATCCTATGTTTACGATTCGCATTCTCCCGTTCCTTGGTTGTGTTTGCATGGCGTTGACCGGCTGGGCGCAATCTCCCGCGTCCACCGCCCCGAGTCCGCTGGCGCTGCTTCGCCAACTCGACGAAGGGTTCGTCCAGGTTTTCGAGAAAACCGCCCCGAGCGTGGTGGTCATCGACGTGACGAAGAAGCCGTCGCTCGCGGACGAGGAAAACGGCCTCCCCTCCGGAGGGCTGGACTCGTTTTTCCGCGCGCCCGATGCCAGCTTTCCCAGTCCGTTTCGGATGCACGAACCACCCAGCCGCAGCGAGGGCTCCGGGTTTGTCGTCCGGGCAGACGGGGTGATCGTCACCAACAACCACGTGATCGCCGGGGCGGAAAAAATGACCGTCAAGCTCAAGGACGGGCGGCAGTTCGCCGCGAAATTGATCGGCGCGGATGAGCAGACCGACATCGCGGTTCTAAAAATAGAGGCGACGGGCCTGCCGGTCGCAACATGGGGCGACAGCGACAAGGTCCGCATCGGCCAGCTCGTGTGCGCCATCGGCGTGCCGTACGCCCTGGAATATTCGTTCACGATCGGATGCGTGAGCGGCAAGGGGCGCTCCGGGCTGACGCCGGAGGCCACGCCGTACGAGGATTACCTGCAAACGAGCGCGCTCATCAACCCCGGCAACTCGGGAGGGCCGCTGATGGATGTGGAAGGGCGCGTGATCGGCATGACCACGCTCGTCAATGGCGTCAACCGGGGCCTTGCCTTCGCGATTCCCTCCAACATGCTCAAGGACGCGAGCAAACAGTTGATCGACACCGGCAAAATCGCCCACCCGGCTCTGGGGATTCGCATCGAGACGCTGGGGGCCGACTCCAGTCTGCGCGACCAGATCACCGGGGTGGAAAAAGGGGTGGTCGTCACGACGATTGAACCCGACACGCCCGCCTACAAGAGCGACCTGCGCCCGGCGGACGTGATCACGGACATCGACGGGATGCCCGTATCCACCGCGCAAGAGCTTCGGCGGCAGGTGCTTGCCAAGAAGATCGGGCAGGCGGTGGTGCTGACCGTTTGGCGCGGCGGCAAAACGCTGAAGATCAGCGTCACCGCGGGAGAAATGCCGGTCGCCCACGCCGCGCGCCCGGCTGCCGACCGCTCCGGGGCGGCTCTCAGCGAGACGGATTGCGGGCTGCATTTGGGCGAAGTGACCCAAGCTGTGGCCGACCGACTCGGGCTCAAAACGCGTTCCGGGGCGCTCGTGACCGGCGTTGATCCCGAGAGTCCCGCCGCCATTGCGAACATCCAGCGCGACGACGTGATCACGGAGATCGATTCCAAACCGGCCCCGGATGCCGCCGTGGCTCGGAGGCTGCTGGAAAGTCACGAGGGCAAAAAAGCGGTTCTTTTGTTCATTGAACGCAAAGGACAGAAGACCTACGCGGTGTTGAAAATCGAAAAGTAGATGTTCCTTGGTTGGGCGGACGGCGACGGCGGGTATACCGTCGCCGTTCGTTTTTGCCTGCGTGGCCTACCCATTTAGAGCTATCAGGAACTCAGGAAAAGAAAGCAGGGCGCAGTCAGAACATAGGTAACACATTTGGTTCAGAACATGGGTTACACTTGTGGGTTAAGGGTTACAGGTTTTTTGTGAGGTTGACCACCCTAAATCCGGAATTGAGGCTCGCGCAAAGAACGCAAAGGCCGCAAAGAGAGGATCTTACACAAGGCGCTTCTCTCACCCGATTGGTGATATTCATTTGGTCGGGTTCTCTTCAGAACTTCCTGTCTTTGCGTTCTTTGCGAGTCTTTGCGCGAAATCCCATTGCAGGATTTAGGCCAAAAAGAATGATTTGGAGTATTTTCTTCGGCAAATCCTTGGGATTGATTACGTGCATCTGCCAATTTTGGCCCCCACCCAAGATATGCTGGATGATTTCAAGAAACACCCCGGCGACTGGTCTCCTATGCAGCGAGGACAAACCGCAACACTGTCATCGCCGCTTAGTGGCTGATTGAATGTTTTATCGACCCACGGTGTTACCCGTCCCGGTGAAGAAATCACTCCTCGTGCGTAAATAAGGGGCTGGACGGGCCTGAAGGTGAACCAGCCAGTTTTTCTCTCAAAAAGTGGCGGATGGGGAGGGATTCGAACCCTCGGTACCTTTTGGGTACACACGCTTTCCAGGCGTGCGCGTTAGACCACTCTGCCACCCATCCTTATTTTAAACCTCCGCGGACGGAGGGATGGGGAGCATGAGGGGAAATCACTCGGAGTTCAACCGGAATCTTGCGAATTGGCTCGAATGAAAAGACATCGGCCGGTGGAATGAAAAGTGAGCGGAACTGGAATGTTGGCTCATAATCGAGGACACCGGGCGGATGTCCCTGAAAAAAATCCCGTGGCAACCGAGGCGTTCAAGGAAAACCTGCTCGATAAATTACGCGTGTTGGGGCTGCCCCGGGGCCGGGCGGTGCGAGTCTGGATAATGGACGAAATGCGATACGGGCTGCACAGCTT
>JBAXCI010000035.1:0-14555 GCA_037141555.1 Verrucomicrobiota bacterium
CTCGGTGTGGTGCGCGTTGAAGACCGTTCCGGTGAGGAACGCGCTCTTGCGCGCGAGGCTCTCTGCAAATGCCGCGTCCGCTTGCGCTGCCAGCGTGGCGAGGTCGAGCCCCGCGTCTTTGCCGCCGTTGAAAATCGCGAAAAGATCGGCGAGGTCGTCCGTGGTTTCGTCCAGCGAGATCGTGACGGTGTGCGCGTCGAGCACGCGGAGGTTGATCTGGCGCGCTTGCGCCAGCTTCACGAGGTCGGCGGCGAGGGCCGTTCCCAACTCCACGCGCACGGTGTCAAAGAACGGCCCGCTGGCCACCTTCCAGCCGAGCTTGCGCAACCCCGCCGCCAGCGTGACGGCAAAAAGGTGGATGCGCCGCGCGATCTGCGTGAGCCCTTCGGGCCCGTGGTAGACGGCATACATCGAGGCCATCACCGCGAGGAGCACCTGCGCCGTGCAGATGTTGCTGGTCGCTTTTTCGCGGCGGATATGTTGTTCGCGGGTGCCGAGCGCGAGGCGCAATGCCGGGTTGCCGTGCGCGTCACGGGAAACGCCGACGAGCCGTCCCGGCATGGCGCGCTTGAAGGCGTCGCGCGTGGCGAAATAGGCGGCGTGCGGTCCGCCGTAACCCATCGGCACGCCGAAACGCTGCGTGGTGCCCACCGCGACATCGGCTCCCATTTCGCCGGGAGATTTGAGCAGCGTCAGCGCGAGCAGATCGGCGGCGACGATCACCATCGCGCCGTGGCTGTGCGCTTTTTCAATCACCGCGCCCGGGTCCACGATGGTCCCGTCGGTTCCCGGAACTTGCAGCAGCACGGCGAAGGTTTTTTCGCTGAAATCACAGGCCGCCGCATCGCCGACAACCACGTGGATGCCCAACGCCGCGGCGCGCGTTTGCACCACGGCAATCGTCTGGGGATGGCATTGGTTTGAGATAAAAATCGTGTTCGCTTGGTCGTCTTTGCGCAGCGTGCGGCAGAGGCCCATCGCTTCGGCGGCGGCGGTCCCCTCGTCGAGCATCGAGGCGTTGGCGATGTCCATCCCGGTCAGATCGACGACCATCGTCTGGAAATTCAAGAGCGCTTCGAGCCGTCCCTGGGAGATTTCCGCCTGGTAGGGGGTGTAGGCCGTGTACCAGCCGGGATTGCACAAAATGTTGCGGGAAATCACAGGCGGCGTGATGCAGCCGTAATAGCCCATGCCGATGTGGGAGCGGAAAAGCTGATTTTTCGCCGCCACTCCGCGCAGTTCCTCAAGCGCCGCGTGCTCGCTCTTGGCCGCGGGGAGATTGAGCGGGGAGGGGAGCCGGATGCCCGCGGGTACCGCCGTGCCGACCAGCGCGTCCAGCGAGTCAAAGCCGAGGGAGGAAAGCATCGCCGCGGTCTCTGGGGCGTGGGAACCGAGATGCCGCCGCGCGAACGAATCGGCGGGAGCAAAGGTGGCGGAAAGGGATGAAGCGGGCAAAAAAGAACCAGACATCCGCATAAGTTAATTTCCAGGGAGGTCAAATCAACTCAAAAGCTGAGGAAAGAAGATGCTTGATCCCCCGGCGGTTGCTTGGGGCGCCACTCGATCAGTTGGGGAACTTTGCCTCCGGTGAGGTAATGCAGCCCCTCCGCCGCCAGAATCACAAGGAAAACAAGGGCGAAGCAGACGAACGCGAAGAGCAGTTGTCGTTCGACGAATGTGGACCAATCCGAAAACTCCTCGGGATGATGCGCAGGCTCGATGTCCTTCGCCACGCGTTTCTCGCATTTCTCGCAAATTCCATGCGATACGATCTCCTCCGGGCTATCGCGAATCACCTTTTTGCACCATGCACAGACAACGTTCACGCCATTCAATCGGTTTAAATAGTAAGACGGCTCTATACTGCCGTGTTTTTGGGGGTGCGCAATTCAAAAACACGGCACCAAACAGCCGTGTTCTGTGGCGCGTGAGTGCTGCATGGTTCGGGCGTGTCAGAAGCACCTTTAGCTCATGCCGTGATTGGACGCACGATTGCTCGATTGCGAACAGAAGCGCATCTCACTCAGGAACGTTTTGCTGAACTAGCGGGTATCGATACGCGGTCGCTTCAACGGGTCGAAGCCGGGGAATGGAATGTGAGCGTGGATTACCTCGATAGATTGAGAGTGGTCTTACGTTGCCGCTGGGCAGACTTGATCCGCGATCTGGATTAGGTTTTTCGTTGTTGGGGTTTCGCTCGCAGGAGTAAACAAACGTCATCACAAAGCGGCGCGGGGGCGCACGCAGTCCAAAACGCTCGCGCGTCCGGCGGTTCGCAAGATCTCGCGTAAGCGTTTTGGACTGCGGTGGCTTGACACCGCTTTGTGAGAGAGCCGTGCCGAAAGCGATATCCCTCGAAAACCTCAAAAGGTTGCGAATCGGCGTGGCTTGGCGATAATCCCGCTGTGCTTAACCCCATCTGGCTCTGGCTTGTTATCCTCTCCGTGTTTATCGGCGGGTTCTCCGGCCATCTCAACGCGGTGACAGGCGGCGCGGCGGAGAGCGCCAAGGACGCGGTGATGGGAATCGCCCTGCCGCTGGCGGGCTGGTTCGCCCTCTGGCTCGGCATGATGCGCCTTGCGGAACTCGCCGGGCTCGTCAACGTCCTGGCGCGGGCATTGCGGCCCGTGATGCGGTGGCTTTTCCCGGACGTTCCGGCGGGGCACCCCGCGCTCGGCACGATGGCGATGAACATGGCGGCCAATATGCTGGGCCTTGGAAATGCCGCCACCCCCTTGGGGCTCAAGGCGATGAAATATTTGGAACAACTCAACCCGCGCCCCGGCATCGCCAGCAACGCGATGTGCACCTTCCTGGCCACCAACACCGCTTCCATCCAGCTCATCCCGGCCACCGCCATCGGCATTCTCGCCATCAACGGCTCGAAGAACCCGACGGCGATTGTCGCCAGCGCGCTGCTGGCCACTCTGTGCGCCTGCGCTGCCGGGATCACGAGCGTCAAACTGCTCGAAAAACTCCCGGGTTATCAACTGCCGCCGGTTGAACCGGGCGCAACGCCGACCGACGCCGCGGAAGCCGCGACCATTGAACCGGAGCGGACGCCCCTGACCAGTGACGGCAAATTACTGCTCGCGCTCTATGGCATCGGGATGGGACTTTTATTTTTCGTCCTCGCTTTCCCGGACCAAGCCAACGCGATCCTCGCGGCCCTGCGTCCGATGGCTCCCAAAGAGGGGTTGGATTTTAGCTATGCACCGTTGAGCGAGAACCTTGCGCGGCTGAAATTGGGCACCCGCTTGCTGAGCGTGGCGGGGATGATGGCCTTGCCGTTTGCGTTCACGTTTTTCCCGCTCTACGCCTGGTTGCGCGGGGTGAAGGTGTATGAAGAATTTGTGGAAGGGGCGAAAGAAGGGTTTCAGGTGGCCATCCGCATCATCCCGTTCCTCGTCGCCATCCTGGTGGCCGTGGGGATGTTCCGCAAGGCGGGTGGAATCGCGCTGGTTTCCAAACTGCTCGGGCCAGCCCTGGGGTGGATCGGGTTCCCGGTGGACCTCCTGCCGCTGGTGTTGGTGCGCCCGCTCAGCGGCGGCGCGACCACGGGGGTTTTCACGGAAATCGTGAAAACTTTCGGCGCCGACAGCATGAACAGCCTCATGGCCGGGACGATCTTTGGCAGCACCGAGACGACTTTCTACGTCATTGCCGTCTATTTTGGTTCGGTCAGCATCCGGCGCACCCGGCATGCCGTTCCCGCCGGGTTGATCGCCGATCTGGTTGGCGTCATCGCGTCCATCGTGATCTGCCGCCTCATGTTCGCCTGAGGAAATGCGGATCAGGAACTCAGGAAATCAGGAATAGAAAGAAGATACATGGCAACGGTCTCTTCTTTTTCCTGATTTCCTGATTTCCTGATTTCCTGATAAAAAAACTCCCCTCCTTCCTGATTTCCGCTTACCGGTTTGACACAAGGCGGTTTGCGTCCAAACTCTCGGGTGTCTGAAATCACCATGATGAACGCGCCGCTGCTCGAAGTCCGGAACCTGTCGATCCAGTTTGCCACCGAAGAGAACACGGTGGAGGCCGTCAAGAACGCTTCGTTCACGCTGGAAGCGGGCGAAACCGTTGCCGTCGTGGGCGAAAGCGGCTCCGGCAAAAGCGTGACGGCCCTCGCGCTTACCCGGTTGCTGCCCGAACCGCCCGCGCTCTATAAAAGCGGCGAGATCCTCCTCCAGGGACGCGATGTTCTCAAAATGTCCCCCGGCGAACTGCGCGCCATCCGGGGCAAGCGCATCGCCTATATTTTTCAGGAGCCGTCCACCTCGCTCAACCCGGTCTTCACCATCCGGTATCAAATCGCCGAAGCCATCCGGCTGCACCGGCCCGAGGTGACGGATCTCGATGCCGAAGTCGCCAAATGGCTCGGGCTGGTCGGCATCGTCGATCCCGAAAAGCGGATGTGGGATTACCCGCACCAGCTCAGCGGCGGCATGCAGCAGCGCGCGATGATCGCCATGGCGCTCTCGTGCCAGCCGGACATCCTCGTGGCGGACGAGCCGACCACCGCGCTCGACGTGACGATCCAGGCGCAAATCATCGACCTGCTTCGCGAGCTCAAGGCGCAGCTCAAGATGAGCATCCTGCTCATCACGCACAACTTCGGGATCATCGGCGGCCTCGCCGACCGCGTGGCGGTGATGTTTCGCGGCGAGATCGTCGAATACGGCCCGGCGGAGCAAGTGCTTCGCAACCCGCAGCATCCCTACACCCGCGCCCTCATCGAGTGCATCCCGAAGCTCGGCCAGCGCCAGAGACGGCTGACGACCATCGACCACGACAAGCTGTAAGCGCTACAGTTCCCCCAACAGCCGGGCGTGAATCCCGTCGAACCCGCCGTTGCTGAAGACCACGACCACGTCGCCAGTTTGCACGAGCGGCTTTAGGCGGGCGATGATTTCGCTCACGCCCGGTTCGTAGAAGGCCGGTTTGCCGGTGGCGGCGATGTCGGCGATCACCCGCTCCGGGTTGAGCCGTTCGGCTTCGGGGATTTGGTCCAGGCGCGCGACCTTTGCAAACAAAACGCCGTCGGCCTGCTCGAACGCGGCCGGGAGTTGATGCTGGAAAACCGCCCGCCGGGTGGTGTTGGAGCGCGGCTCGAAAATGGCCCAAACGCGCGCCCCGGGATACTGGTGGCGCAGCCCCGCGAGTGTTTGGCGGATGGCCGTGGGATGGTGCCCGAAGTCGTCGATGATCTTGATGCCGCGCACTTCGCCCCGGATTTCCTGCCTGCGCAAAACGCCCTCGAAGCTGGCGACGGCTTGCCGGGTGACCTCCAGCGGCACGCCGTAGAAATGCGCTGCGGAGATCGCCATCGCGGCATTGCGCACGTTGTATTCGCCCACGAGCGGCAGGCTGAACCGAACGCCAAAGAGCGTGAACCCGGAGCCGCCCGCGTGGTAGGCCACTTCGCTGATCCGGTTGGCGGCGTTGGGCGAGAAGCCGACCTCCACGACGGGCGCGGGACAGGTGCGGCCCACGTCGAGGCAGTTCGGATCGTCGGCGTTGAGCAGCACCATGCCGTTGCCGGGGACGATGTTGAGCATCCGGCGGAAGCTCAGTTTGATCTCGTCGAGGTTGTTGAAGATGTCCGCGTGGTCAAACTCGATGTTGTTCACAATGACCAGTTCGGGCATGTAGTGGACGAATTTGCTCCGTTTGTCGAAGAAGGCCGTGTCGTATTCGTCGCCTTCGAGCACGACGTATTGCGAATCCCGGAACCGCGCCCCCTGGCCGAGGTTTTTTGGGATGCCGCCGATCAGGTAACTCGGCTCCAGCCCCGCGCTTTCGAGAATCCACGTGAGCAGGGAGGTGGTGGTGGTCTTGCCGTGGGTGCCGGTGACGACGAGGTTGTGGCGGCCGCGCAGGAAGAATTCCTTGAGGGTTTCCGGCAGCGAAAGGTAATACAATTTCCTATTGAGGACGGCTTCGACTTCCGGGTTGCCGCGTTTCATCGCGTTGCCGACGACGATGAGCTGCGCCTGCGCCGGGAGGTTTTCGGCGCGATAACCGGCGGTGAGTTTGACCCCTTTTTGCTCCAGGAAGGTGGACATCGGGGGGTAGACGTTTTCGTCGGAGCCGGTGACGGTGAAACCGCGTTCTTGCAGGGCGGCGGCGACCGCGCCCATGGCGGTGCCGCAGATGCCCAGGAAATGGATATGTTGGATGCCGGGAGTCATGAAGCGTAGACGGGCAGTTTACGCCTGCCCGCCCCAAACACAAGCGCGGGGCGGGGCATCTCAATCCATCAGGAACTCAGCAGGAAGAGGAGAAAAGTTTCCCTCAGGTGCTCTGCATTTTTTCCTGATTCTCTTTTGTGGCTTTATATCTAGCTGGCAACGCGGGCCGTTCCCCGCTATGAGAGAAAGCGTCATGTTCCAGATCGTCTTCAACGAAATCAGCGCCGCCGAGATGTCCGCCCTTCCCACGGACCTCCAACTCGACCTCCTCGCGGAATTCCAGATCCTGCCCGAGGACCTCGACAGCCTCGACCCGGAGCGGTTTGGGAAAATCGAGCGCGACGGCAAAACGCTCTACCGCTGCCGCGCGAAGGATTACCGGATTTATTTCGAGAAAGCGGCGGAAGGGGTCACCATCCACCGTGTCCTGCACAAGAACACGATCCGCGATTTCCTTTTCCGCACCAAACTCCCGATGGTGGAGGAAGACCGGACGCTGGGCGAAAAACCCGGCTTTTGGCAGCTCATCGAGGAAGGCGCGAAATCCCGCAAGCATTGATTTCCATGCACCGCCTGCTGCTCGCGACCCGCAACCGCCATAAAACCAGCGAACTCGCCGCCCTGCTCGGAGCGGAATTCCAGGTCGAGGACCTCACAACCCACCCGGAACTGCCGGAGGTCGAGGAAACCGGGGTGACTTTTTTGGAGAATGCCACGCTCAAGGCGCTGGCTGCTTCGCGGCACTTCGGCGCTGACGTGTTGGTGCTCGCGGACGACTCCGGGCTGGAGGTCGATGCGCTCGGCGGCGCGCCCGGGGTGCGTTCGGCCCGATTCGCCGGACCCGGCGCAACCGATGCCGACAACACGGCGCTGCTCCTCGCCCGTTTGGAAAACGCGACGGAGCGCACGGCCCGCTTCCGCTGTGTCATCGCCGTCGCGCGCGGCGGCGAGCTTGCGGCGAGCTTTGAGGGAGCTTGCGAAGGCCGGATCATTGACGCGCCAAGGGGTTGCGAAGGCTTCGGCTACGACCCGGTTTTTGTGCCCGAGGGCGACAGCAAGACCTTCGCTGAATTGCCCGCCGAAATGAAGAACCGCATCAGCCACCGGGCCAAGGCCACCGGGCAGGCTTTGGCGTGGCTTCGCGGGTGTCGTTAAAGCCCCACTCAAAGCGGCGCAGGGGCGCACGCAGTCCAAAACGCTGGCGCGAAGCTCATGCACCGCGTTTTTCGCGTCAGCGTTTTGGACTGCGGTGGCTTGACACCGCTTTCGGGTGCAAGCATCGCCTCACTTTACCACCTCGAGTTTTGACTTTCCCCTCCGACCCTGTTTGACTGTTCTCTTTACGAATATGGACGAGACCCATGCCCTCTTTGAAACCCGCCGCCTGAAAATGCTCGCTCTGCGAGAGAAAGGCGTGGACCCGTACGGCCAACGCTTTGACGTCACCGGCACCATCGCCGATGCGCGCGAACGCTTTGCCGAGGGCAACTGCGAGCGCATCGCGGGCCGCATCACCGCCCATCGCGACATGGGCAAGAGCCATTTTCTCGACCTCACGGATTCCACCGGGCGGCTGCAAATCTTCATCCACGCCAAGGAGGTCGGCCCCGAGGCTTACGAAATCTTCAAGCTCCTCGACATGGGCGACTTTCTCGGCGTGCAAGGCGAGGCGTTCATCACCAAGACCGGCGAGCCGACCCTGCGCGTCAAAACATTGGACGTCCTCTCCAAATCGCTCCGTCCGCTGCCCGACAAATGGCACGGGCTCTCCGATGTGGAAACCCGCTACCGCCAGCGCTACCTCGATTTGCTGGCCAACCCGGAGTCCAAAACCGTCTTCAAGCAGCGGATCGCCATCGTGCGCGAAATCCGGCGCTACCTCGAAGACCGGGGCTTTTTGGAAGTCGAAACGCCGATGATGCAGCCGATCGCGGGCGGCGCGGCAGCGGCTCCCTTCAAGACGCATCACAACGCGCTCAATATGGATCTCTTCCTGCGCATCGCGCCGGAGCTGTATCTGAAGCGGTTGCTGGTCGGCGGCTTCGAACGCGTGTTCGAGCTCAACCGCAATTTCCGCAATGAAGGCGTCTCGCGCCGTCACAACCCGGAGTTCACGATGCTGGAAGTCTACCGGGCCTACGCGGACTTCGAGATCATGGCCGACATGGTCGAAGAGATGGTCACGACCGTCGCCGAAAAGGTGATCGGGACGCTGAAAATCGACCACAAAGACGCTGAAGGCAACCTGATCCGCACCATCGACCTGACGCGTCCGTGGCGGCGTGCCTCCTACCGGGATTTGATCGAAGAAGCCGCTCCCGGCTGGTTCTCGCTCACCCCCGAGCAGCGCCGCGAGAAATGCCACGCCATGCACGTCGAACTCTCGCCCGAGATGGCCGACTTTGAAGTGACCCAGCATGTGTTCGAAAAACTGGTGGAAGAGAAAACCTTCAACCCGTGTTTTGTGACCCATTGCCCCAAGGAACTCGTGCCGTTGGCCAAGCAGAACCTTGCCAACCCGGACGTGGTCGACGTGTATGAACTGGTCATCAACGGCCAGGAAATCTCGCCCGGTTACTCGGAACTCAACGACCCCATCGTGCAGCGCCAACGTCTCGAAGACCAGGCGGGCGAAGAGAAGCAAAACATCGACGACGATTTCCTCACGGCCTTGGAACACGGCATGCCCCCTGCGGGCGGCGTGGGCATCGGCATCGATCGTTTGGTGATGATGCTCACCGGCGCGGAATCGATCCGCGACGTGGTGCTCTTCCCGCATATGAAGCCTCGCGCTTAAGAGGATCTCACGCAAAGCCGCAAAGGCGCAAAGAGGGAGACGAAAACTGTCTTTTCTTTGCGCCTTTGCGGCTTTGCGTGAGACAATCAAGCGATGAAACCAGCCAAGCGTGTTCCTATACCGGCCCCGTCGCTCCTCATCGGCGCGCATATGTCCATCGCGGGCGGCGTGGCGCTTGCCATCGACCGCGCGCTTTCCGTGGGCTGCACTGCGATGCAGATTTTCGTGAAGAGCAACATGCAGTGGTTCGCCGCCGCGCCCTTTGCCGAGGCCGATTTGAAAGCCTTCCACGAACACCCGCGCCGGGCCGAACTGCGGGCGGTGTTCGGCCATAGCGGCTACATGATCAACCTCGCGGCGGCGAATCCCGAGTTTGCGGAAAAATCGCGCCGCGCGCTCACCGAAGAATTGACGCGGGCGGATCAACTCGGGCTGCCCTTTCTCGTGCTCCACCCGGGCGCGCACATGGGCGCTGGCGAGGCGGAGGGATTGGCCAAAATCGTCGCCGGATTGGATGCGGTTTTCGAGGCTTTGCCGCAGGTGAAAACGCGCGTGGCGCTGGAAACCATGGCCGGGCAGGGCAGCTCGCTCGGTCACACCTTCGAGCAACTCGCCTGGATTCTTGAGCACTCGGCGCACCCGGACCGGCTTTGCGTATGCGTGGATACGGCGCATCTTTTCGCCGCCGGATACGACATTTCCACCGAAGAAGGCGCGGCGGAGACGTTCGAGCGTTTCGACCGCATCATCGGGTTGGACCGTTTGGCGGCGATTCATTGCAACGACTCCAAAACCGCGCTCGGCTCCCGCGTGGACCGCCACGAGCACTTGGGCAAGGGCAAGATCGGGCTGGCGCCGTTCCGGTTCCTCATGCGCGACCCGCGGTTTACGGCCATCCCGAAGGTGCTGGAGACCCCCAAAGAGAAAGCCCTGGCAGAGGATTTGGAAAACTTGGAGGTGTTGCGGAAATTGGCGAAACGGTCGGCCTGCCGCAGGAACATCAACCCGCCAACGCCTTTTCCAGCCTCCGCCACAGCTCTTCCTGGTCTTCGAGCCCGGCGGAAATCCGAATGAGATGGCTCGGGACGCCGCACGCTTGCGCCCATTCCAGTTCGGTGTAATGCGCGAGCAGCGTGAACGGGCAGGCCAGCGTAAAAACGGTGCCCAGGCTCGGGCCTTTGCAATAGGCCAGCGCGTCGTAGATGCGTGGGGCGGCGGTGGCCGCGTTCTTGGGCAGGAAGGTAATGAGCGAACCCCAGCCGCCCCCGGGCCGCCGCACTGCCTCGTAGACTTCGCTGAATTCCCACTTCGGATACCAGACGCGCTCGATGGCCGGATGGTTCCGCAACCGTTCGGCAAGATAAAGGCCGTTCTCGTTATGGCGCTTCATCCGCTCGGGAAAACCGTGCGCCTGCGCGTCGAGCACCGCCGCGTCCTCGCTCCAGAGCAACTCCTCGTGCTGCTCCGCGACGATCCGCTTCAACTCGTGGTAATACGGCGACTTGGGATTGCAGACCAACGCGCCGCCCATCACGTCGCCGGTGCCCGCGATGTATTTGGTGAGGCTGGTGGCGATCAGGTCGGCGTGGGCGCTCAGATCGACATTGAACGGCGTGGCCACGACGTCGTCGGCGACGAGCGGAACGCCCTGCGCCCGCAAGATCGGCGTGATGCTCCGCACATCCGCGCTGCCAAGCGTCGGGTTGCCCGGAAGCTCGCAGAAACAGGCCGCGAGCGGTTGCCGTTCGAGCAGCGCACGCAGATCCTCCGCGATGGTTTCCAGATGATGCAGCAACGTCGCGCCGTCGCCGAACTTCTGTTGCAGCTTGAGCGTATCGACGTAGGGAAAACCGAGTTGCGCCGTGGGCCGTCCGGGCGCGCGCGCCCTTACGGCCCGCAACGCCGCGAATTGGGCGGCCATGCCGGTCGGCGCCAGGAAGACATCCCCGGCGTCGCAACCGTAGAAGCCCGCGAGCTGGCGGCGCAGTGAGCGGTGTGTTGCCGTCTCGACCGCAGCAGATGGTCTTCCGGCCAGAAACGCTTGGGCGCGGCGCGTGGAGAGGAGCAGCCCGGTGTGTTGCCAAAAGGCGCGGAGGGCTGGCTCTCCCGCTTCGGTGGTTTCGACAAGGGAGATGGGCGCGCTGCTGGTTTGGCGCGCGCTCTCACCGCTGTTTCGCTGGATAAATTCGACGCACATCGCGGCCACGCGCGCCGACGGGAACGGCAGGCACGGCGCGGTGCCGCCGAGCTGCTTGGCCACCTGCTGCACGAGCGGGTGAATGACAAAACGCGGGTAACCGCCTTGGAGCTGCGCGACCACTTCCGGCTTCTTTTCTTCATACCCGACGACATCCTCCCAGCGAGGCAGCGAGACGGAGACGGCGTGGATCGAATCGGGCAGCGCGAGCCCCAGGTCTTCCGCTTTCCACAACGGATCGGTGAGCAAATTGCGTGAACTCATCCCAGGATCTCCGTAAGGGCTTCGTCGATGTCGCGGCGCAAATCTTCCACATCCTCGATCCCCACCGAGAACCGGATCAGCCCGTCCGTGATGCCGACGGCGTGCCGCACTTTGGCGGGCACCTGCGCGTGGGTCATTGTCGGCGGATGGCAGACGAGGCTCTCCACCCCGCCCAGGCTCTCGGCCAGCGTGAACAGCCGCAACCGGCGGCAAAAATCCAAGGCCTGTTCCTGCGAGCAATCGAACTCCGCGATCAACATGCCCGAGCCGCCGCGCATCTGCCGTTTGGCGAGTTTGTATTGAGGATGACTTGATAAAAACGGGTAGCGGACCATGCGCACGCCTTTGCGCGACTCCAGCCAGCTCGCCAGCTCCAACGCGTTGGCGCAGTGCCGCTCCATCCGCAGCGCGAGCGTCCGCTGGCCGCGCGTGGTGAGCCAGGCGTCGAAGGGCGACGGCTGCAACCCGAGCGCTTTTTGGGAGAACTCCATGCGCGAATGCCACACTTTGTCATTCGTGGCGACGATCCCGCCGAGGCAGTCGCTGTGACCGTTGATGTATTTGGTGGTCGAGGAAAGAGACAACGTCGCGCCGAGTTCAAGAGGCCGCTGGAGATAGGGCGAGGCGAAGGTGTTGTCCACCAACGTGGCCGCGCCCACTTCGGCGGCGACTTTGCTGATGCCCGCGATATCCACGATCTTCAAGAGCGGGTTGGTCGGGCTCTCCAGCCAGACGAGCGTAGGGCGGCTGCGGCGGATTTCCTCCCAGTTCTCCTCGCGGCTCAAATCGACATAGCGCACTTGCAGCCCAAATTTCGCAAACACCCGCTCGAACATCCGGTACGTGCAGCCGTAGATATTCTCCTCGGCCAACACCAGGTCGCCGCTCTTGAGCGTCGATACCACGGCGGTGATCGCCGAGACGCCGCTGGCAAAACAGGTGGCAAACGCCGCGCCTTCCGCCGCCGCCACGCTTTCCTGGAGCAGCCGGAAATTCGGGTTGCCCGAGCGCGTGTAGTCAAAGCCGTCCCCGTTCCCCTGCTCGAAGGTCGAGGTCATGTAAATGGGCGGCATCACCGCGCCGGTTTTGCCCGTGAATCCGCGTCCCGTGTGGACGGCCTGTGTGTTAAATCCCGATGTGTTTTCCGGTTTCATGGCTTTTAAATTTATTACCTAAGAGATAGGGCGCTTTCGACGCGTGTCATCCCGAGCGCAGCGAGGGACCTCCCAAACCATCTTAACGCGCGGCTTTCTCTGTGCGCTGGAGCTTGGGGTAGCTTGCGGGGTCCCTCACTGCGTTCGGGATGACAAGCATGTTGGGGAGGTCTGAGCATTTTCGGGAACTGCGTTAAATCATGTAGTCCAAGCCCGAGGTGTCGTTGCGCAGCTTGCGGGCGCGCTCGCTCAAATCGGCCAGGGTGATGTGCGCCAAGACGTTCAAGATCGCTGCGCCCACTTCGTTCATGACGCTGCGGATGGCGAGTTGGCATTCGTCGGGTCGCCCCCCTTTCTTTCCCCCCTCGGTATCGATCGGCAAGGCCACGAGCGCCCCTTCCACGTAGCGGATCAACTCCGCCAGCGTGATCTGCTCCGGGGGCCGCGCGAGCTGGTAGCCCCCGGCGATCCCCCGGCGGCTCTCCACAAACCCGCCCGACTTCACATCGTTGAGGATCTGCTCCAGGAACCGCTTCGGGATGTTCTGCTGCTCGGAGATCGTCTGGATGCGCACGATCCCCCGGCCATAATTCTCGGACAGCACAATCAGAGCGCGCAAGGCGTAATCTCCACGAAGCGAAAGTTTCATAATGAAAGGATTATCGTAATCTACATAGAGAAAATCAAGATCAAGCCGTTAAACTTTTCTACATAAACCCGATTGACATGATGTAGTTCTTTGCTATTCTGCCCTCAGTCGCACCCAAAAGCGGCCTGAACTTTTAACGAAAAAAACCTATGCCTCGCATCTTCAACGACATCAGTGAAACCATCGGCAACACCCCGCTCGTCCGCCTCAACCGCACCGCGAAGAAACACGGCGCGGTGGCCGAGGTGCTGCTCAAGCTGGAGTTCTTCAACCCGCTCTCCAGCGTGAAAGACCGTATCGGCGTCGCCATGATCGACGCCGCCGTGCGCGACGGGCTGATCAAGCCCGACACCGTGCTTATCGAACCGACCAGCGGCAACACCGGCATCGCGCTCGCCTTTATCGCGGCGGCACGGGGGCTCAAACTGATCCTCACCATGCCCGAGACGATGTCGCTGGAACGGCGCAAATTGCTCAAAATCCTGGGCGCGAAACTGGTGCTCACCGAGGGGCCCAAGGGGATGAAGGGCGCCATCGCCAAGGCCGAGGAACTCCGCGAGAAAATCCCCAACAGCATCATCCTCCAGCAGTTTGCCAACCCGGCCAACCCGGAGATCCACCGCCGCACGACCGCCGAGGAGATCTGGCGCGACACGGATGGCCAAGTGGATTTCGTGGTCTCCGGCATCGGCACGGGCGGCACGATCACCGGCATCGCGGAAGTCATCAAAGCGCGCAAACCGGGCTTCAAAGCCATCGCGGTCGAGCCGTCGCGCTCCCCGGTTCTCGGCGGGGGACAACCCGCGCCCCACAAATTGCAGGGCATCGGCGCGGGGTTTGTCCCGGCGGTGCTCAACACGGGGATCATCGACGAGATCATCCCGGTTTTGGAAGAAGAGTCCGGTCCCGTCTCCAAGGAAGTAAACCAGCTCGATGGCATCCCCGTGGGAATCTCCAGCGGCGCGGCCATCTGGGCGGCTTTGCAACTGGCCAAACGCCCCGAGAACGCCGGAAAGCAAATCGTCGCCATCGTCCCTTCCTCCACCGAGCGCTACCTCTCGTCGTGGCTCTTCGCGGATGTCGCGGCGGAAAGCGACAACGTGGACGATCTGATCCCGGCGTAGCTCTTTTGTAAGCGAAGCAATGCATTCGCGCGGGGGGGCACCCTCCCGCGCGAATTCCGTTTCTGGACTTTCGCGCGCTTGTGCGGCAGCATGGCCGCTCTATGTCGATCACCTCCAAGCTCAAGGACACGACCGTTTTTGTCGGATGCGGTTTTGCCGCCAAATACCTCCTGGGA
>JBAXCI010000036.1:0-14377 GCA_037141555.1 Verrucomicrobiota bacterium
CTGGAGCTTGGTGGCTTTCGCGCACCAGTCCATGAGCTTGACGAAGTTCTTGTAGGTCGCGCCCTTCTTGGCGGTCGCGTCGTTGTGCAGGAGGCCCTGGATGACTTCCGAGGGAGCGGTTTTGACTTCGCCCGCATAGACGAGACCCGAGGTGCCGTCGATGGAGAGGTAGTCAACGCCTTCCTTGAAGGTCTTGCCAGCGGCGGTCATCGTCTTGGCGTGGTAATCCACGTCGATGGCGGCAGCGCCGCAGACGCAGACTTTGCCCATCTGGCGGGCAACGAGTGCGGCGTGCGAGGAGACCCCGCCGCGAGCGGTGAGGATGCCTTCGGCGGCGATCATGCCACGGAGATCTTCAGGCGAGGTCTCGACGCGAACGAGGAGGACTTTTTCACCCTTCGCAGCAGCGGCCGCGGCGCGGTCGGCGTTGAAGTAGATGATGCCGGTGGCGGCGCCGGGGCCGGCGGGAAGGCCGGTGGCGATGACTGCGGTGTTCTTGAGCGCGGTGCGGTCGAAGATCGGCGCGAGCACCTGCTCGAGCTGTTCGGCGGGAACGCGGCCCACGGCGGTCTGCCAGTCGATGAGGCCTTCGCGTTCCATTTCCACGGCGAAACGAACGGCGGCGACGCCGGTGCGTTTTCCGTTGCGGGTCTGGAGCATGTAGACGGTGCCAGCCTGGATGGTGAATTCGAAGTCCTGCACGTCCTTGAAGTGTTTTTCAAGGGTGGTGCGGATGCGGTCGAGTTCGGCATAGGCCTTGGGCATCTGCTTCTTGAGTTCCTTGACGGGCTCGGGCGTGCGAACGCCGGCAACCACGTCTTCGCCCTGGGCGTTGATGAGGAATTCCCCGTAGAATACTTTTTCGCCGGTGGCCGGGTCACGCGTGAAAGCCACGCCGGAACCGGACTCTTCGCCCGTGTTGCCGAAGACCATCGACTGGACGTTGACGGCGGTTCCCCACTCGCTGGGGATGTTGTATTTGCGGCGATAGACGATCGCGCGATCGTTCATCCAGGAACCGAACACTGCGCCCACGGCGCCCTTGAGCTGCTGCCAGGGATCGGCGGGGAAGTCTTTCCCGGTGCGCTCCTTGACCACTTTCTTGAAGCGGGCAACCAGTTCTTTCTGGTCGTCGGCGGTCAATTCGGAGTCGGCCTTGTTGTGGTCGCCATAGCGCTCGTCTTTGAGGCCGCCGATGATCGTCTCGAACGGGTCGTGATCTTCGGTCGGGAGCTTCTGGACGCCGAGAACGACGTCGCCATACATCTGGACGAAGCGGCGGTAGCAGTCCCAGGCAAAACGCTCGTTGTTGGTGACCTTGGCGACGGCGAGAACGGTCTCGTCGTTGAGGCCGAGGTTCAAGATGGTGTCCATCATGCCGGGCATGGAGTCGCGGGCGCCCGAACGGACGGCCACGAGAAGGGGCATCTTCGACGTATCGCCGAACTTGGTGCCCATGATCTTTTCCATGTTGCGAACGCCGGCCTCGATCTGGCCCTGGAGTTCGACAGGATAGGTGCGCTTGTTGGCGTAGAAATAGGTGCAGACGTCGGTCGTGATCGTGAAACCAGACGGAACGGGCAGGTTGATGCGGGTCATTTCCGCGAGGTTCGCGCCTTTGCCGCCGAGGAGGGCTTTCATCGAGCCATTGCCGTCGGCTTTGCCAGCGCCCCAGGTGTAGACGTACTTGTTCTTCTTGAAGGCGGGCGCTTTCTTGGCGATAGCTTTTACAACAGCCTTCTTGGCAGGCGCTTTCTTGGCAACGGCCTTTACCGGAGCTTTTTTGGCAACGACTTTAGCGGGCGCTTTTTTGGCTGCCGCTTTTTTGAGAGGAGCCTTGGCGGGGGCTTTCTTGGCAGGGGCTTTCTTGGCAGGGGCTTTCTTGGCAGGGGCTTTCTTGGCGGGCGCTTTCTTCAAAGCGGCCTTGCCGGATGACTTCAGTTTTTTGGGCATAATATTTCTGTTTGGTTGGTTCCGGTGTTTTTCCGCCGGAATGAAAAACGGGGCGATGCGGTTTGCCGGTGTTTTTCCAAGACCTGCCCGTTGCGCATAGACAACACCACGCCAGGAATGGGAAACGCCAGAAAGGCGCGAAGATTCTCACAGTTCAACAATCCCGTAAACAGGAAATTGAAGATTTGCTAATAGTGAATGCTTATTGTGCTCGCGCTGATGTGCAAGTGCTGAATCTTTTGATTCCTGCGCGTTTCGCGCTACAATGCCCTCTCCTCGTGGATAAGCCTTCTAAAAACAGCAGTCAACCGGCTAAAGAGCGCCCCAAAAAAACCGCCCGGAAAGTCTCCGCCGGAGCCAAGAAGGTGGGGCTGAAGCCGGCGGGCGACTGGCACAAGCGCAATTTCCTTACCGAAGTCCTGATTCCATCCCTTTTCACGCGCCGTTCGGGCAAAAAAATCGCTCCGCGTTTTCCCACGCTCAAGGCAGGGGAGATCGGGCTGACTTGGATCGGCCACGCTTCCTTTCTCGTCCAGACGCCCACGGCGAACCTGCTCGTGGACCCGAACTGGGCCAAATGGCTCAAGGTCATCAAGCGCATCCGCCACCCGGGGCTGGAAATCCGCGACCTGCCCACGATTAATCTCGTGCTGGTGACGCACGCCCATTTCGATCACCTCGACCGGCGCAGCTTGCGGAGCGTGGCGGAAGACCAGCCGATCATCGTCCCCTTTGAGGTAGGCAGCTTAGTGCGCGGCCTCGGCTTCCAGAGCATCCACGAGCTGGAATACTGGAAGAGCTTCGAGCGCGGGGGCGCGCGGATTACGCTTACCCCCTGCCATCATTGGGGGGCGCGCTTTTTGCACGATTCGCATCGCGGGTTCGGCGGCTACATCATCGAAGTGGAAGGGCGGACGATCTACCACTGCGGCGACACGGCGTTCTTCGACGGGTTCAAGGAGATCGGCGAGCGATTCAAGATCGACCTCGCCCTGCTGCCCATCGGCGCGTACGACCCGCCGAGCGGCCGGGAGGTTCACATGAACCCGGAGGAAGCGATGCAGGCGTTTGTCGATTTGGGAGCCAAGCGGATGGTGCCGATGCACTACGGCTCGTTCCGGCTCAGCTACGAACCGCCCGAGGAACCGCTACAACGGCTGCTCGCGGCGGCGAAGAAGCTCGGCCTCGAAGACCGGGTCGCGGTCATGACCGAGGGCCACCCGCTGGTTTTTTAGGAAACAGCCTCGGGGTATCGCCGACGGCTCTCTAAGGAAAATTGCGGGGTTTTCGTTTGACGGATGGCGCGCCACGCGCTTTGATACCCAATTCGTTTTCAGATGCTTTCAAGACGCTCCATATTATTGATGTTCCTGCTTCTGCCATTCGTGGCAAAGGCGGATATCACTGCGTCGGGTCGTCAAACGAAATACCGCAGTCGTTCGACGGAGGAACTTGCCGCCGCAGCCAAGCTCTCCAAGCGCGCGGTGGAAGCGATTCCCGATACCACGA
Organism: Verrucomicrobiota bacterium; assembly: GCA_037141555.1. Lineage (GTDB taxonomy): Bacteria > Verrucomicrobiota > Verrucomicrobiia > Chthoniobacterales > Chthoniobacteraceae > UBA695. The sequence goes on from JBAXCI010000036.1 coordinate 3,463, forward strand.
CCCCCTCTCTCTACGACCGAAGCTCCGCCCAGACGCCCAACTCAGGGATGCTGAACTGGTTTGGCCCAAAGGCCGACGGGGTTCGATACGATTCCCGCATGATTCACGCGGCGCAGATCGCCGAGGCGCGCGCCCGGCAGCATTCCATCCGGAGTTGCTGGCGGTACGTGAAGGAAGCGCTCCTTGCCGCGAATGTCGTCAATACCTACCCCGGAACGGTCTACGCCAAACAGGCCGGGGATGAGTTGATCAACAAACACGGGTTCCGCCGTCTCTCGATCAATGATCCGTTCAAAGCTCCCGTCGGCTCCGTGCTGGTCTATGGCGGACGCGGTGCAGGCCACGTCGAGATTCGCACCAAAGACGGCTTTGTGAGCGATTTCGAGTCCCCCACGCCCTCCAAGCGGCCTCTGCTGGGGATCTTCGTCAAGCCGACCTAAGAGAGACCCCGCGCAGAATTTCGCTGCAACGCGCTCCCTTCCGGGTTATCACTGGGCTTACGTATGCCAGCGAGCCCCCTTCCAACCGGCCTGACCGATTACCACACCCACACGCCGCTCTGTCATCACGCAGAAGGGTGGCCCGCCGACTACGGGCGCGTGGCCGTGGAACGCGGCCTTGCCGAGCTCGGCTTTGCCGACCACAGCCCGATGCCCGCCGCTCTGGAGCCGTTCGACGACTGGCGCATGGCGCTCGCGGATATGCCCCGCTATTTGGAAGCCGTCGATGCCGCTCGTTCGGCGTTCCCGCAACTCCCCATCCGGCTCGGCCTGGAGGTGGACTACCTCGCGGGGCACGAAGGGTGGATCGAGGAGCTTGCCGGGATGGCCGACTGGGATTTCCTGATCGGCAGCGTCCACTACATCGCCCCCGGCTGGGACGTGGATAACCCGGCGCATCTTTCCCGCTTCACCACGCAGCCCGTGGCGGAGATCTGGGAGCTCTATTTCGCGGCCTATGAGAAGTGCATCCGGAGCCGGCTCTTCGACTTTGTCGGGCACCCCGATCTGCCCAAAAAATTCGGCCATCGGCCCGGGGGGGATTTGCGCCGGTATTACGAGCCGGTGATCGCGGCCCTCGCCGAAACCGGCACGGCATTCGAGATCAACACCGCCGGATTGCGCAAACCGGCGGGCGAATGTTACCCGACCCTGGAGTTTTTGAACCTGGCGCGCGAAGCCGGGGTCGGCCTGCTCATCAACTCCGACGCCCACGCGCCGGGGGAAGTCGGCGCGGGGTTTGAGGTGGGGCTCGCGCTGGCGAAAGAGGCCGGGTTTACGGAACTGGTGCGGCTGGAGCGGAGGAAGAAGAGCGCGGTGAAGATTTGAATGAATCTCCTCGCCCGCAATCGCACGGTTTCCTTCCCGCGCCGCCCGTTGGTGATGGGGATCTTGAATCTGTATTCGGACTCGTTCTCCGGCGATGCCGTGGCCAATCTGGACCTTGCAATGCGGCGCGCCCGCCAGATGGTCGCCGAGGGGGCTGACATCATTGATGTGGGCGGCGAGAGCGCAGCCACCGGGCATGCCGCCATGAGCGAGGCCGAGGAGATTGCGCATTTGCTCCCGTTCGTGCGGCGGTTTGTGGCGGAGGTGGCCGGTTTCGAGCCGCCTTCCGATGCCGCGCAGCTTTTTCCGCCGCTGCTCTCGGTGAACACCTGGCGAACGGCGGTGGTTCGCGCCGTGTTGCCAGCCGGGGGCGATCTGCTCAACGACCTCAGCGCGCTGCCCACCGACGCCAACGCGCGGCTCTGCGCGGAGGCGGGCGCGGCTCTGCTCCTGATGCACAACGAGGGCGAGCCAAAGGTGTGGCATCCTTACCACAAGTATGACGATGTCATAACGACACTCGCCACATTCTTTGAGGAAAAAATCGCCCTGGCCCAGGCCGCCGGGGTTCCGCGTGATCGCCTGATCCTTGATCCCGGGATCGGTTTCACGAAACTCCACGACGACAACCTGCGCATCTACCGCGACCTGGAGCGGCTCCAGCGCTTCGAACGCCCCATCCTCCTGCCCGTCTCGCGCAAGGCGGTGATCGGCGAGGTGCTCGACGTGCCGCCCGCAGAGCGCGACGCGGGCACGGTGGCCTGTATTGTGAGCGGATTGGGCCGCGGCGCGCATCTCTTCCGCGTTCACAACGTCCGCGCCGCCGTGCAGACGATCCGGACGGCGGGAGCGGTGCTGGGGTAATCAAAAACTTGTCACGCTTTGTGGGTTGGTTGCGACCTCTTGCGCCTTACGGCGCTGCGCCGCGCAGCTTGGCGACGATGCCGGGCAGGAGTTCCAGCGCTTTTTCGACTTCCGCCGCCGTGTTGAAGCGCGAAAAGGAAAAGCGCAGGCTGCCGCGCGCCCGTTCGTTGGAGAATCCCATCGCCCGCAGCACGTGCGAGGGGTGCAGCGAACCGGCCATGCAGGCCGAGCCCGCCGAGGCGCATAGGCGCGCCCGCTCCAGCAGGAGGAGCGCGCTTTCGGCCTCCACCCCCTCAAACGCGAGGCTCGACGTGTTCGGAAGCCGTGCGGTGCGGTCGCCGTTGACTTGAACGCCGGAGAGGCGCTCCAAAACGCCGTTCTCGAACGCATCCCGCAACGCTTTGACCTCCGTCTGCTCGCGTTCCATGCATTGCGCTGCCAGTTCCGCCGCTTTTCCGAGGCCGACGATCCCCGCGACGTTTTCCGTCCCGGCACGCCGCCCGTTCTCCTGGCCGCCTCCGAGCAGCAGCGGGTGAAACGCCGTGCGCCGGTTGACATAAAGCGCGCCAACGCCCTTCGGCCCGTGGATTTTATGACTGGAGACGCTCATATAAGCGACCTGCATTTCTGCAAGCCGGATGGGGATCTTGCCGACAGCCTGGACGGCGTCGGTGTGAAAGAAAACGCCTTTCTCTTGCGCGATTTCGGCCAGTTTGCGGATGGGGAACAGCACGCCGGTTTCGTTGTTGGCTGCCATTACCGAGAGGAGCGCGGTATCTCCCTGTATTTTATGAGCGACTTCGGTCATATCGAGACGCCCTTGATTGTCCACCGTCAGCCGGGTGATTTCGTAGCCGCGCTTTTCCAACGCCTCGCACGGTTTGAGCATCGCGCTGTGCTCGATGGCGGTGGTGACGAGGTGCCGCCGCTCGGGATTCTGTTGCAGCGCGGAGGCGAGGGCGGCGTTGATCGATTCCGTTCCGCCGCTGGTGAAGACGACCTCGCGCGGTTCGCACCCGAGGAGCGCCGCCATTTGCTCGCGGGCCCGTTCCACGGCGTTGGCCGCCAGCTTGCCCAGCCGGCAACCGCTCGACGGGTTGCCATATTGTTCCGTAAGGAACGGGAGCATCGCCTCGAGCACGAGCGGATCGACGCGCGTCGTGGCGTTGTTGTCAAAGTAGAGCATGGGATCGTCGCGGAGAGGCATGGTGCGTTGGGGAAATATAGCCCCAATCGAAATGCGCGCCAAGGCTTAGAAGTTTTCTCACGCAAAGACGCAAAGAAGATGACCCGTTTTTAGACGCCAAATTGTTCTGTGCTTTTTGTCACAAACTTCGCTTCATCACTCCACGCGGGTTCCTCTTCCTTCGCGGCTTTGCGTGAGAGGAAATCACTCCCCCGCTTGCAAAAGAGCCTTTACCTCGCGGCAGTACCCCGCGGTATCGGGGGCGCGGAGGATGCCGGAGACGATGACGACGCGGCGCGCCCCGGCGGCGAGGAGCGCCCCGAGATTCTCCCGCTTGATCCCGCCAATGCAGTAGATGGGCAGGGCGACGAGTTCCTGCACACGGCGGATTTCTTCGATGCCGATGGGTGGGTAGTCCGGCTTGGTGGGGGTGGCAAAGAGCGGGCCAAAGCCGAGGTAATCCGGCTGCTCGGCGGCAGCCGCCACGGCTTGGGCGACGCTATGGGTCGATTTGCCGACGATCCGGCCCGGCCCCAGGAGCCGACGCGCTTCGGCCACGGAGAGGTCGTCCTGCCCCACATGCACGCCGTCGAGCCCGAGGGCCGACGCGAGCTGCGGGTGGTCGTTAAGGATGAACGGGATGCCCGCCGCCGTGCAAAGGCGTTGCAACGGCAGCGCAAGCGCGGCCACTTGATCGAGCGGACGACCTTTGGCCCGGAGTTGGACGAGATCGACGCCACCCGCGAGCATCTGCTCCAGGACGCGCGGGGCGTCTGCTGCGGAAACGTAGCCGAGGTCGAGAATGCCGTAGAGTGGACGCGAGGAGAGGTTCATTTGGCGGATGCGTCTTCGTCTTCGGTGGAGATGCTGCCCTCGGTCACGCCCGCATCCGCTTCGTTGAGCGCTTGCTCGAAGGCCCGCCACGCGAGCATGGCGCATTTGACGCGCTGCGGGAATTTGCGGACGCCTCCCAGCACGTTCAAATCGCCCAGTTCGCGCGGACCCTGCCCGGGTTCGGTGTCGGGCGAGGCGGCCACTTGATCGTGGAAGAGGTGCATGATCCGCTTGGCTTCGGTGCGCTCTTTGCCTTTGAGCTTGAGGGTCATCAGCGAGGCCGAGGTCATGCAGATGGTGCAGCCGCTGCCGGTGAACTTGATGTTCTCGACTTTTTCCGGGCTCAGTTGGACGTGCAAATCGAGCGTGTCGCCGCACGAAGGGTTGTCCCCGTGCACATGGATCGCCCCGTCCTCCAGCTTCCCAAAATTCCGGGGCCGCGTGGCGTGATCGGTGACGACGGTTTCGTACAGCTCGCCCAGCGGCAGCGAAAACGACGCGCTCGACTGCTTTTGGCCTTCGGCGAGGACGGCCACCAGGCGGTCCACCTCGGCCCGGGTGTTGTAAAAATAGAAACTGGCGCGCGCCGAGGATTCCAGCCCGAGCTTGTGCATGAGCGGCTGGGTGCAGTGGTGGCCGCCGCGCAGGGCGATGCCGGCCTGGTCCGCCGCCGTCACCACGTCATGCGCGTGGTCGTGTTCCATCACAAAACTGACCACGCCGCCGCGCGCTCCGCCCAGGGGCGGCCCGAGCACGCGCAGGCCGGGGATTTCGCCCAGCCGCTTCTGCGCGTATTGGGCGAGCTGGCAGTCGTGCTCGAAAATCGCCGCGCGTCCGATGCGCTCGATGTAGTCGACCGCCGCGCCGAGCGCGATGGCTCCGGCGATGTTGGGCGTCCCGGCTTCGAACCGATAGGGAGCCGCTTTCCAGGTGCTCTTTTCATAGCGCACGCTGACGATCATCTCGCCGCCTCCGTGCCACGGCGGCATCGAGTCGAGGAGCGCCTTTTTGCCATAAAGCGCGCCGATCCCTGTCGGGCCGCACATTTTATGACCCGAGAGCGCGAGGAAATCGCACCCGATCGACTGCACATCCAGCGGCATGTGGCCCGCGCTTTGGGCTGCGTCCAGCAGCGTCACCGCGCCGACTTTCCGGGCGGCGGCGCAGAGTTCGGCGGCGGGATTGATGGTGCCGAGCGAGTTGGAGATATGGACGAAGCAAAAGAGCTTTACCTCGGGGGTGAGAAACTCGTCCAGCCGGTCGAGCGCGAGTTCGTGGCGGGCGTTGATGGGGAGGAAACGGAGCTTCGCGCCGGTCCGTTCCGCCAGCAGTTGCCACGGCACGAGATTGCTGTGGTGCTCCATCTCGGTGAGCAGGATCACGTCGCCTTCGCGCAGGAATTTGGCTCCCCAGGTCTGCGCCACGAGGTTGATGCTCTCGGTGGCGCCGCGCGTGAAGACGATCTCCTCCGGGCTCGCGGCGTTGAGGTAGCGGGCGAGCTTGCCCCGCGCCGCCTCGTAGGCGTCGGTGGCCCGCATGCTCAACGCGTGCATCCCGCGATGCACATTGCTGTTGTCGCGCTCGTAGTAATGCTGGAGCGCGTCGAGCACGGCGCGCGGTTTTTGCGAAGTCGCGGCGTTGTCCAAATAGACGAGCGGATGCCCGTGGACCTGCTGGTCGAGGATCGGAAAATCGGCCCGGATGCGTTCCCAGGAAATGTTCGGTTGGTTCATGTGCGTCTTCTACTTTTACACTATTCTGCCTACGGCTTCCTGCTTTTTGTCACGCCGCAATCGCACCCGGCGCCGCACCCCTTCTTTTTGCGAAAAATAAAATACGCCAGCGCGGCCAGGATGAGCGCGCCGACGAGCAGTTGATCGAGGATCGGGTTCATAAAGCTATTGAAATCCCAAGAGGTGCCCGCCTTGGAACACCACGAAAGCGCCTGTCCAGGCGAGGACGGTGAGCAGCGTGACCATCAGCAGCGGCCAGCGCCACGAGTTGGTTTCCCGGCGCACCACCGCCAGCGTGCTGATGCATTGCATGGCGAGCACGTAAAAAACCATCAGGCCGACGCAGACCAGCGGCGTGAAAACGGGGGTTCCGTCGGGGCGGCGTTCGGCCCGCATCGTGTCGCGCAGGCTCGCCGTGCCTTCCTTCATGTCGCCTTCGACATTGTAAACAATCGCCATCGTTCCCACAAAAACCTCGCGCGCGGCGAACGAACTGATCAACCCGATGCCGATTTTCCAATCATACCCGAGCGGCCGGATGGCCGGTTCAAGCGCGCGCCCCATCTGCCCCGCGAAGCTCTGCGAGATCGCGTCGGCGCGGGTGGTGTTCGGGTCGGACGGTTTGGGATAGGTCGCCAACGCCCAGAGGATCACCGAGAGGGCGAGAATGACCGTGCCCGCGCGCGTCACAAAGAGGCTTGCGCGCTCCTTCATGCAGAGGGCCACCGAGCGCAGCGACGGCTTGCGGTAGGGCGGCAGCTCCAAGAGCAGCATGGAGGCCTCGCTCTTGAGCAGCGTCTTTTTGAAAACCCACGCCAGCACGAACGCCGCCACGATGCCCAGCAGGTAGAGCGCAAGCATCATCCCGGCCTTGGCAAGGGCCGAAGTGCCGGGTAAGAGCACCGCGATCATGAGCGTGTAGACGGGAATCCGCGCCGAACAACTCATCAGCGGCGCGATGAGGATCGTCGCGATGCGGTCGTTGCGATTTTCCACGGTGCGGGCGGCCATGATCCCCGGGATCGCACAGGCAAACGAGCTCAGGAGCGGGATAAACGATTTCCCGTGCAGCCCCACGCTCGACATCACCCGGTCCATCAGGAACGCGGCGCGCGCCATGTAGCCGCTATCTTCCAGCAGCCCGAGGAAGAAGTAGAGGATCATGATCTGCGGCAGGAAAATGAGCACCCCTCCCACGCCGGGGATCGCCCCATCCACGAGCAGATCGCGCAGTTGGCTCGCCGGGAGATGCCCCGAGAGCCAGTGGCCCAGCGCGTGCATGCCGGAGTCGATCCAGCCCATCGGGATCTGCGCCAGCGTGAAGATGCTCAAAAACATCAGGGTCATGGCCCCCAGGAACACCACCCACCCCCAAACGCGGTGCGTCAGGAACTGGTCCATGCGGTCCGACACCGAGAGCCCCGGCCCCGCTTCCGGCTTGTGCACCGTGCGGTGGCAAACTTGGTTGATCCAGGCGTATCGCGCTTCCACCAAGGCGCAGAGCGGGTCGAGCCCGGCGGCGCGCAGCCGTTCCTGGGCGGCAAGCGTGGCGCGGACGGTTTCCGGGTTGTGTTCGGCCAGATCGTCGAGCGCCTGGTCGTGCAGCGTGAGCAAAAGGAGCGCCTCGGGAAACGCCACGGCGGCTTCCACCGGCAACTGCTCCGCCAAAGCGCGCACCTCGCGCTCGATCAGCTCCGGCATGGGCGGACGCTTTGCGGGCACGGGAACGGGCTGGCGTGAAACGGCTTGTTTGAGCTCCACGAGGCCGGTTCCCTTCGTCGCCACCACGGGAATGACCGGCACGCCCAACTCCTCCTGGAGCGCGGGCACGTCGATGCGGATCCCCGCCCGCTCAGCCATGTCCACCATGTTGAGCACGACCACCGTCGGGAGGTGCAGGTCGAGGATTTGCGCCACCAGGTAGAGGTTGCGCTCCAAATTGGAAGCGTCCACCACGGCGATCACCAGGTCGGGTTGCGGGGTTCCCGGCTCGCGGCCCAGCAGCACGTCCCGCGAAACCGCCTCGTCGGGAGCTCGAACCTGCAAACTGTAGCTGCCCGGCAAATCCAGAAGCGTCATCGGCTCGCCGTGACTCCCGTAAAAACGGCCCACCTTGCGTTCCACCGTCACGCCGGGGTAGTTGCCCACCTTCTGGCGCAGACCGGTCAGCGCATTAAAAATCGTGCTCTTGCCGCAGTTCGGATTGCCCGCAATGGCGACGTTTTGGACGGATTGTGCGGTCGGATGGGTCAAAACTGCGCTCATATGCAGGCCACCCGTATGCCTGCGGCCTCCCGTTTGCGCAAAGAAAGCCGGTAGCCGCGCACTTCGATTTCGACAGGATCGCCCAGCGGGGCAAAGCGGATGAGTTGGATTTGCGCCCCGGTGGTGAGCCCCATTTCCAGGAGGCGGGAGCGGCGTTCGGGCGGAAGGTCGAACCCGGTGATGCGGGCGAGTTGGCGCGAGGCCAAAGCGAGCAGAGAAACGCTGTTTTCAGAAAGACTGGAATCGGCAGAGCGAATCATGACGCCGCACGGTATTGAGATTCAGTCGCAAAAGCAAGCAGTCTGTCAAAAAAAAGGGGGTGTCCGGAATTGAGGCTCGCGCAAAGAACGCAAAGGCCGCAAAGAGAGAAAAGGACACCAGGCGCTTTCTCACCCGGTTGGAGATATTCATCGGGGCGGGTTCTCTTCAGAAGTTCCTGTCTTTGCGTACTTTGCGCGAAATCCCATTGCAGGATTCAGGTTGAAAGCATCCCCCGGCTCGAAACAGCAGACTAAAAATATTTTCAAAAAGTACTTGATGCCTAACACCCACCCTGCTACTTGGTGGACGCATGAAAGCTCTTTTATCTGCGCCAGAACTTCTTCCTCCTGCCGATGAGGCGCCCGCCCGTGGTCGTCCCGCCCCCGCTTGGCTGAACCTCATCCGCGAAGCGGTGGAGTCGGCCGACTACGGCACCGTCCAGATCAAGGTCCACGGCGGGGAGGTCGTCCAGATCGAGACCAGCCGCAAAATTCGCGTCCCTTCCTCTTCAAAACCGACCGCACACGCGGAGGCTCAACAACCAAGATGACAAAGTCGACCTACCGGGAATCCGGCGGTTTCCAATCAGTTACCCAATTACAATAACCAACTTCTCATTCCATGAAAACAACCTCACTGCTCTGGTCCGCAATTGCGGCCGCTCAAATCCTCGGTCTCCCGCTCGTCGCTCAAGCGGGCGATGACACCGCCGCCAAAGAAACCAAGGTCACCACAACCGAAAAAGCCCCGCCGCTTCCGCTCCATACGATTGAAGGCGTGGGGGGCATTGTGATCACGCCGGTCGCTTATCTGGTAAATCCAGGCCCTGCGGGAACGGTTTGGGGCCTGCCGTCAGCCTCGGCGACCTACGTCAAAGCTAACAGCAAGAACGTCGAGTCGGCCGTGATAACGGAAACCCTCTTCGGCCGTGTGGAACTCGGCTATGCCGCGAGCCGCTTCGGTGTGGGCAATCTCGTAGATGACGTGAAGAGCGCCACCACCATCGCTATCGCCGATTCGGTGGTCGTTCATAACTTCAACGCCCGCGTGCTGGCTTTGCCCGTAGGCAGCTTCGGACTGCCGCTGCCTGCGGTGACGCTCGGCGCCTCCTACAAATACAATGACGGCATTGGCGGCATCAACCGGAAGCTGGGTGGCGCGTTGACCGGCATCGGATACGACAGCAATAGCGGCACGGATTTCACGCTGACCGCCACCAAAGCGTTCCCGAAAGTGTTCGGGCGTCCCCTGCTGGTCACGGCCGGTCTGCGGTTGAGCGAAGCCGAGCAACTTGGTTACCTCGGCTTCGGCGACAAATATCGCCCGACGTTTGAAGGCAACCTCGCCTATGGCATCACCGATTGGCTCTGGCTCGCTGCGGAATTCCGCGGCAAGGCGAACGCTTACCAGCCGATCCTCAACGCGAAGGGCGGCAGTCTCGTCGGTCGCGAAGACAACTGGTGGACCATCGGCGCCGCTTTCGTTGTCAACCCACATGCCACCGTCACGGTTGGGTGGGGGCACTTCGGCCAGCTCATCAATACGACTGAAAACAAAGGTTTGGCGGTTCAGGCCAAATACGAATTCTAGTGGACTGAGGAAAAAAAAGAGAGCCCCCTCGGAGATTTCCTCTCCGGGGGCGGCTTCCTCCCCTCCGAAATGCGCAAGCGTCCGCGAAAGCCAAAACCAACAAAAACAACCAGCCAACCATCACCTCAACCCCTCTTCCAACCTATGTCAAAACCTCGATTTGAAACAGTAGCCTTGCACGCAGGGCAAGTCGCAGATCCCACCACCGGCTCGCGCGCGGTGCCCATTTACCAGACGACCTCCTACGTCTTCAAGAGCACGGAGCACGCTGCAAACCTCTTCGCGTTGAAAGAATTCGGCAACATCTACACGCGCCTGATGAACCCGACGACCGACGTGTTCGAGCAGCGCGTCGCGGCGATCGAAGGCGGCACCGGAGCGCTCGGAGTGGCCTCGGGCCAGTCGGCGATCAGCCTCGCGCTGCCTGCCATCACGCAGCCCGGCGACGAGATCGTGGCCGCCGACAACCTCTACGGCGGCACCTATTCGCTCCTCCATTACACCTTCCCGAAGCTTGGGCGCACGGCCGTATTCGTCAACTCACAGGACCCCGAGGCGTTCCGCAAAGCCATCACACCGCGCACCCGCGCGATTTACGCCGAGACGATCGGCAATCCCAAACTCGACGTGCCCGACTTTGAAAAACTCGCGGCCATTGCCCATGAAGCGGGCATCCCGCTCGTCGTGGACAACACCGTGGGGGTGGGCCTTGTGCGGCCCATCGAGCACGGCGCCGACATCGTCGTCCTCTCGGCCACCAAATACATTGGCGGGCACGGCACCTCCATCGGCGGCGTGATTGTCGACAGCGGCAACTTCAAATGGAACAACGGGAAATTCCCCGAGTTCACCGA
>JBAXCI010000037.1:0-14348 GCA_037141555.1 Verrucomicrobiota bacterium
CGCGGGCAACTGCCCGATGGAGCTGCTCCTGCGCTTCCTGCACAACCCGAAATATAACGTCCGGCCCGTGCTCAAATGCCTCCAGGAAGCCATCGAGCCGATGCGCGAAGAGCTCGGCTGGGGCTTCAGCGTGCCCTACATGCTCACCGGGTTCATGAACCGGCATCCGCGCTCGGCCATCGCGTGGAACGATTCGCCGCAGAAGGACGACCTCGTGGCCTTCTACGACAAGATCATCCTCGACGAGGAAGCGTAACACTTGCACCGTTGGGGAGAAGCCCCGACTTTTCCTCGATGTCTGTACACGCCACGGGTCAACGGTTTGCCTTCCAGGGGATGCTCGTCAATGCGGCGCTGGCGTTGATCAAGATCACCGCCGGGGTGCTCGGGAACGCCTATGCGTTGATCGCGGACGGGGTGGAGTCGATGCTCGACATCGGCAGCTCGCTCGTGATCTGGAGCGGGCTCAAGTTCGCCGCCAAGCCGCCGGACAAGGACCATCCCTATGGGCATGGGAAAGCGGAGCCGATCGCCGCGCTTGTCGTGGCGCTCGTCGTGCTTGCCACCGCGACGGGGTTGGCGGTGCAGAGCGTTCGAGAGATTCATGCGCCGCACCAAGCGACGCCCAAAGTGTTCACGCTGGTCGTGTTGCTGGGGGTGGTGGTGGTGAAAGAGTTCCTGTTCCGCCGCGTGATTCAACTGGGCGACGACGTGAGCAGCACCGCGCTTAAAACCGAGGCGTGGCACCACCGGAGCGACGCGATCACTTCCATCGCCGCGTTCATCGGCATCTCCATCGCCCTGGTCGGCGGGAAAGGCTACGAGATCGCCGACAAATGCGCCGCCCTGGTCGCGTGCGCGGTGATCGCCATCAACGGCGTCCTGCTCTTGATCCCCGCGTTTCTCGAAATCATGGACACCGCGCCTGCGGGCAACGTCAGCCGGGCCATCCGGGAGACGGCGCGCACGGTTCCCGGCGTTCGGGAGATCGACAAATGCCATGTGCGCAAGATGGGTTTGGAGTATTACGTGGACATCCACGTGCTGGTGGATAGCGAACTGAGCGTGCGCGAGGGCCACGCGATCGCCCACGATGTGAAAGACCGCTTGCGGGCCGATCACCCGGCGGTGCGCGACGTGCTCGTGCATATCGAACCGGCGTGAGGCATGAGCGGCGATTCTTTCCTCCCGCCCCAAGGCCTCGCTTACATCCAAGGAGATGGAGATCAAGCTCACGAATGTCGCCCGCGCCAGTTTGGAAGAACTCTTGGTGGATTACCAAGACTTCCTCCGTGTGCGGGATCTCCCCATTTGGGGCAAGGCTTCCAAAGAAGCCCTTTACGTTCGCCAGTTGGGAAATAGGTCCCATACGACCTATGAGACCTATAGGACCTATGTGGAAACCCGCCCTGCTGGCGTAGTTGCCAACATCGCGCTCTGCCTCATCCACCAGACCAACTACCTGCTCGATCAACAAATCCGACGGTTGGAACAGGATTTCCTCAAGGAAGGCGGCATCCGCGAAAGGATGACCCGCGCCCGTTTGCAGCAACGAAATAGGCAATAAGCCCCATAAGTCACATACGTCCTATAAGTCCTATTTCTCTTCCCCAAGAAAGGGCTTGCCGCACGCCCCCCGCCCGATAAACTCCCCAAACGTCTCGAATTTCGGCGTGTGCCGTCCTCGGGACGTTTTTCTGTGAACTGATTTCTCGACTCTTTTTTATGGCAAATACCGTTCTTGTGGGAGCCCAGTGGGGTGACGAAGGCAAAGGCAAAATCATCGACTTTCTGACCGAAAAGGCGGACATCGTCGTTCGCAGCCAGGGCGGCAATAATGCCGGCCATACCGTGATCACGGGCGGCAAGAAATACGTCCTCCACCTCATCCCTTCGGGCATCCTGCGGCCCGGCAAACAGTGCGTCATCGGCAACGGCGTCGTGCTCGACCCGGTTGCGCTCGTGGGCGAGATCGAGGGGCTGCGCGCCGAGGGAATTGCCGTCGGCGAGAACCTGCTCATCAGCGATTGTGCCCACCTCGTCATGCCCTACCACCGCGCGCTCGACGCCGCGAAGGAACTGGCCAAAGGAAAGCTCAAAATCGGCACCACCGGACGCGGCATCGGGCCGACTTACGGCGACAAAGTCGCTCGCACCGGCCTCCGTTTGGCCGACTTGATGCAGCCCGCGATTTTCTGCGAAAAGCTCGCCGTGCGCGTCGAAGAAGCCAACGCGCAACTCCAGGCGATGGGGGCCGAGCCTGTCTGTTTTGAGGAAATCAAGACCGCGAGCCTGATCGCCGCCGAGAAACTCCGCCCCCACGTCATCAACACCGTCCTCTATTTGCACAAGGCGCTCCAGGCCAAGAAAGAGATGCTCTTTGAGGGAGCGCAAGGCACGTTCCTCGACATCGACCACGGCACCTATCCCTACGTCACCTCCTCCAACACCACGGCGGGCGGCGCATCCACCGGCTCGGGCGTCCCGCCGCACCGGGTCGATTGCGTGCTGGGCGTGATGAAAGCCTACACCACCCGCGTGGGCGAAGGGCCGTTCCCGACCGAGAACGACGAGATCAGCGACCTGCTCCACGGGATGGGCCGCGAATACGGCGCCACCACCGGACGCGCCCGCCGCTGCGGTTGGTTCGACTCCGTCTCCACCCGGTTCGCCGCGATGGTCAACGGGATCGATGAAATCGCGATCACGAATTTGGACGGACTCGACACGGTGGAGACGATCAAGGTTTGCGTCGGCTATAAACTCGACGGGCAGGAGGTCGAAGTGCCGCCCTCGGATTACCAGCGGCTCGCGGCTTGCGAACCGGTTTACATCGAGCTTCCCGGCTGGAACACCCCCACCGACCATTGCAAGACCTTCGCGGAACTTCCGAAAAACGCACAATCTTACGCGCTCAAGGTTGCCGAATTGACCGGCGGCAAGCTCATCATTGTCAGTGTGGGAGCGCACCGCGATCAGACGATTCTTCTGTAAGAAAACCCATTTTCGTGCGAGGGTCCGCCTTTCGTAACGATGCCTTCCATTCGACCCGTTTCCCAGCAACCCGGTTCCGTGCCGCGGCACATTGCCATCATCATGGATGGCAACGGGCGTTGGGCGCGCGGCAAGGGGCTCGAACGCCTCAACGGCCACGAGCGCGGAGCGGAGGCGGTGCGCGATTGCGTCAAGGGCTGCCGCGAACTCGGGGTGAAATACCTCACGCTGTACGCCTTCTCCACGGAAAACTGGCAGCGGCCCAAAGCGGAAGTGATGGGGCTTATGAAGCTCCTCGAACGGTTTATCACGAAGGAAGTGCCGGAACTCAACGCCCAAGGCGTACGCATCGAAGCCATCGGGCGGCTCACGGATTTGCCCGATTCCACGCAGAAAGCGTTGCGGGCCGCCATTGAAGCCACCGCGCACAACGACCAGCTCACGCTCGTGCTCGCACTGAGCTACTCCAGCCGGGTGGAAATCGTGGACGCCATCCAGAGCCTCGCGCGTTCGGTGCAGGCCGGGCAACTCGATCCCGCCGCCATCGACGCCGAACTCCTGAGCCAGCGGCTCTACACGCGATCCTATCCCGATCCCGACCTGCTCATCCGCACCTCGGGCGAGATGCGGCTCTCGAATTTCTTGCTGTGGCAACTCAGCTACACGGAGTTCTACATGACCGAAACCCTCTGGCCGGACTTCCGCAAGGAAGACCTTCTCCGGGCCGTTCGGGAATACAGCCAACGCCAGCGCCGCTTCGGCGGGCTATGAATCCATGAGCGAAAAGTCACAGACCATCCTCGTTGTTGATCCCGATCCCGACTTTCTTGACTGGGTTCAAAAGCAGCTTGAAACGCCCACGATCCGCGTGCTCACCGCAGAGGCGTCCGACGAAGCCTACCGCATTTACTGCCAGGACGCGCCGGACTTGCTGATCACCGAAACGCACTTGCAGCCTTACAGCGGTCTCGAACTGCTCGTCAAGGCCCGGCAGCGCGACCCCAACGCGATGGTGATCCTCACGAGCGCCTTCGGCACCACCCAGACCGTCATCGAATCGATGAAGCTCGGGGCGTTCGATTTCCTGCGCAAAGAAGGGTTGCCGTTTAATTTGAAGCACGTCGTGGATGCCGCGTTGACCGAACAGGAGCAGATGCGCTCGGCGGTCACTTTCAAGCCGCAGCTCACCGTCGAACAACACCAGGACAGCATCGTGGGGCAATCGCTCGCCATGCAGCAGGTCTTCAAAATGGTGGGCCGCGTGGCGCACTCCGACGCCCCCGTCATGATCACCGGCGAGAGCGGCAGCGGCAAGGAACTCGTCGCCCGCGCCATCCATCATTACAGCCAGCGCGCCGCCAAAGACTTCATCGCCATCAACTGCGCCGCCATCCCCGAGCAACTGCTTGAGAGCGAACTCTTCGGCCACGAAAAAGGGGCGTTCACCGGCGCGGTCGCCCAGCGGGCGGGCCGCTTTGAGCAATGCAACGGCGGCACGCTCTTTTTGGACGAGATCGGCGACATGCCGCTGCCCATCCAGAGCAAAATCCTGCGCGTGCTCCAGGAAGGGGAGTTTTCGCGCGTCGGGGGCAACGACACTCTGCGCACCGATGTCCGCATCGTCGCCGCAACCAACAAAAACCTCGAACAGGAAGTGGGCCGCAGATGTTTCCGCGAGGATTTGTTTTACCGGCTCAACGTCGTGCGCGTCCAACTCCCGCCGCTGCGCCAGCGGGTGGAGGACATCCGGCTCCTCGCCGAATATTTCCTGCAAAAAGTCGCCGCCAAAAAGCATCTGCCGCGCATGCGGTTGAGCGAGGAGGCCGTGCGTATGATGGAATCCTACCCATGGCCCGGCAACGTCCGCGAACTGGAGAACACCATCCAGCGCGCCACGGTTCTGGCTACTTCCGACCTCATCCTGCCCAAGGACCTTCCGTTGGGCAACGACAGCATCCCGCTGGAAGCCGACCTTGTTGCCGGAGGCGGTTCGCTGCTGGAATTGACCAAGGAGAGCGCCATCGAGTTCCTGCTCCAGACAGCGCAAGCCGATCCCGAAGTCCAGCTACTGCCATGGCTGGAGAAGGAATTCACGCTGCACGCGATGAAAATCACGCGGGGCAATCAGGTCCGCGCGGCGAAACTGCTGGGCATCACCCGCGCCACCCTGCGCAAGCGGATCGAGATTTTCGGGATCACGAAAGAGCTGAGTATTTCCTAGAGTTTGGGAAGAGTTTCGCGCAAAGCCGCAAAGGACGCAAAAGAAGAGAGCTTTCCGCGGTCCCAAGGCACTTGGGAGCGAGGGGGAAATTCCAGGCTATCGGACGGCCCTGGCTCTTCGAATTGCGTTCGGGATGCGACAAGCCGCCAGGTGAGCGCCAGCATCTTCTCGGAATTGAGTTCGTGTTTTTGCTTGCAGAACCACCGGGGTTTCCTTCATACGAGAGGGGATGAAAGCCTCCCTCCTGTTCGCGCTTGGGTTCCTCGTTTTGGCCGGATGCACCACGATGAGTCGCTCTGATAAGGAACATTATCGGGAGTTGAAGAGCCTCGGAATCAGGGGAAATGACCAAGAGGCCAAGAGTCCCGCCTTGGCGGGCGCCCTGAACATCCTTCCCGGTTTCGGAAATTTTTATCTGGCATCGGGGACAGAAGAATCCGACCAGTGGCTCTATGGCTTTCTGAATCTTCTTTGCTGGCCGGTGTCCCCCATTTGGGCGATCCCGCAAGCGGCGATTGACGCTGGCACGATCAACAAAAAGGAAACGGTTTATTACTACATCTTCGACCGGAACGGGCAGCGGGAACTCGGGAAACTGAAAGCGGCCCAATAACCCCCTTGCGCATCGCGAAAGCTGAGCGATATTAAAAACAGGAAGACGCGCTGGTCCTTTCGAGGAGTCTTAAAAAACTGCGAAAGCACTGGTTCCCTGAAAGCAAAAGGGAAGTAACAACGACGCCTTCCAACTTTTTTGTACCGGCGCAGCCAAGGCGGACTACCCGCCCGTGAGCTGCCGACACGCCTTGACCGTGTTGGCCATGAGCATGGCGATGGTCATCGGGCCGACGCCGCCGGGGACCGGGGTGATCTGCGAACACTTGGGGGCGACTTCGTCAAACGCCACGTCGCCCACAATGCGGTACCCTTTTTCCCGGGACGGGTCTTCCACGCGGTTGATCCCCACGTCGATCACCACCGCTCCCTCGCGGACGTGCTCGGCCTTCACAAAACCGGGCCGACCGATGGCGGCGATGAGGATATCCGCCTGCCGGGTGATCTCGGCGAGATTGCGCGAGCGCGAATGAACGACCGTCACGGTGGCGTCGCCGCCCTTGCCCTTGGCCATGAGCAGCAGGGCGAGCGGCTTGCCGACGATCATCGAGCGTCCCAACACCACGGCGTGTTTTCCGGCGGGATCGACCCCGCTGGCGAGCAGGAGCCGCTGGCAACCCAGCGGCGTGCACGGCACAAACCCCGTGGGGTCGTCCAGCGCGAGTTTGGCGACGTTGATGGGATGGAAGCCGTCCACGTCCTTGCGCGGGTCGATGGCTTGGATTACAGCCGCTTCGTCGATGTGCCGGGGCGGGGGCGATTGAACGAGGATGCCGTGCACGGCGGGATCGGCGTTGAGCCGGTGGACGAGCGCGATGAGGTCTTCCTGGGTTGTCTCGGCGGGAAGCTCGTGTTTGACAGAGTAAATCCCGAGTTCCTTGGACATTTTGTCCTTGGAACGCACGTAGGCGCGAGAAGCCGGGTCGTCCCCCACCAACACCACGGCCAGCCCGGGCGTAATCCCCTTGGCTTGGAGGGCCTCCACCGCCGCGCGCGTCTCCGCGTGGACTACATTCGCGATCTGTTTGCCGTCGATCAATTGCATGGCGACGGTTTTAGGCAAGCGAGCCAAAAATCGCGAGCAATTATGCTTAATTTAACGGTGAATTTTGGCTGCTACGCCACGATCTTGTCCTTCGCCCGTTTGCGGGCTCCGGCGTCGAGGATCTTCTTGCGCAGGCGCAGGCTCTTGGGCGTCGCCTCGACGTATTCGTCGGGGGCGATGTATTCGAGCGAACGCTCCAGCGTCATGAGGAGCGGCGGGGCGAGGGCGATGCCTTTGCCGTCGCCGGTGGAGCGCATGTTGTTGAGGCGCTTTGCCCGGCAAGGGTTGACCGGCATGTCGTCGGGACGGGCGTTTTCGCCGATGATCATCCCTTCGTAGATGTCCACCTGTGGCCCGATGAAGAGCCGTCCGCGTTCCTGGATGGTTTCCAGGGCGTAGGCCGTGGAGACGCCGCCCTCCATGGAAATCAAGACGCCGTTGTACCGGGTGGGAATATCGCCCTTGTAAGGCGCGTATTCCTTGAAGAGGTGGGACATGATGCCGTGCCCCTTGGTGCAGTTGACGAGGTCGGTCTCAAACCCGATCAAGCCGCGCGTGGGAACGTCGGCCTGCACGGTGACGCTGTGCGCCTGGTGGTCCATGCTGACGATCTCCGCTTTGCGGCCCGCCAAACTTTGCAGGATGTCGCCGAGGTTGTCGTTGGGCACGTCCACGTAAACGGTTTCAATCGGCTCCATCAACTCGCCGTCGTCGTTGCGGTGGAAGATGACCTCCGGGCGGGATACCAGGATCTCGAACCCTTCGCGGCGCATCTGCTCGACCAGAATGGCGATTTGCATTTCGCCACGGGCCTGCACTTCAAAATGCCCGGCGGTGTCGGTGTCGCTGAAGATGATGGAGACGTTGGTGCGGGTCTCGCGGACGAGTCGCTCGCGGACTTGGCGCGCCGTGAGCAATTTGCCTTCGCGACCGGCCAGGGGGCCGTCGTTGATGCAAATCTGCATGGTGATCGTGGGTGGATCGATGTCCACGAAGTGCAGCGGCAGGCGCTCTTCGGTGTCGGTGAGGGTTTCGCCGATGAACACGTCTTCAAAGCCGCACAGGCCGATGATGTCGCCCGCGCTGGCGTGCTTGATCTCGACTTTCGCGAGGCCCTGATGGCTGAAGAGGGCGGTCACGTTGGCGCGTTCGCGGGTGCCGTCCTTGTGGATGCAGACGATGGTGTCGCCGACGCTCACCCGGCCGCTGACGATGCGTCCGTAGGCGATCCGGCCCAGGTAATCGGAGTAGTCCAGGTTCGAAGCGATCATCTGGAAATACGAGACGTCGGACTTCGCGGGTGCCGGAATGTGTTTAACAATGGCCTCGAAGAGCGGCTGGAGATTATCCGAAGCCTGGCCGACCTCGTTCATCGCGTAGCCGTCGCGGGCGCTGGCGTAGACGACCGGGAAATCGAGCTGTTTGTCGGTGGCGTTGAGTTCCAAAAAGAGGTCGAACACCATGTCGAGCACCTTGTGGGGGCGGGCGTTTTCGCGGTCGATCTTGTTGATGACGACGATCGGCTTGGCGCCGTTCTCAAGGGCTTTCTTCAAAACGAACTTGGTCTGCGCCTGCGGGCCGTCGTGGGCGTCCACGACGAGCAGCACGCCGTCCACCATCTTCATGATGCGTTCCACCTCGCCGCCGAAATCGGCGTGGCCGGGGGTGTCGACGATGTTCACATGGTAGTCGTGCCACTTGTAGGCGGCGTTCTTGGCGCGGATGGTGATCCCTTTCTCGCGTTCGAGGTCCATGGAATCCATGATGCGCTCCTCGTTGGAAATGGCTTGGTTGGCGCGGAAGGTGCCCGACTGCTTGAGCAGTTGGTCCACCAACGTGGTCTTGCCATGGTCGACGTGCGCAATGATGGCTATGTTTCGGATGTGCTCCATATCAAAATTCTCAATATTCTCGTTCAAAAAGGCCGGGAATATGGGGGCAGACTCGCCCGGAGTCAACGGATTAGAGTCGTTAACTGCATATCTCTTGTTGACAAGTGGCTTCCTGGAGGTCATTTTCCGCCTCCTTTTACTGTCCTTTTACTTTTGAGATAAGCCATGGCTAATACTAAATCCGCCGCTAAACGCGCCAAACAAACCGTTGTCCGGACGGCGCAGAACCGTACTGCGCTGAGCGCAATCAAGACCTACACCAAAACCTTTGATGCCGCAATCAAGTCCGGCAAGAAGGACGAGTCCAAAGCCGCCCTCCAGGTGCTGGTTTCCACGCTCGACAAAGCCGTGATCGACGGCCGTGTTCACAAGAACCTGGCTGACCGGCGCAAGAGCCGCCTGGCCAAGAAGCTTGCCGTCCTCGCGTAAGCGGGCGGGAAGATCGCACCACATTTCGGGAAGTCGAACCGGTTCGCCGGCTCGTGAGTTTTTATTTGTTTTTTTGCGAGCACAGGTCTCCACACGAGGCCTGTGCTCGTTTTTTTCTTGGCAGTCTCTTCGCGCGAAAGCGGTGTCAAGCCACCGCAGTCCAAAACGCTGCCGCGAAAAACAAGACGCCCTCTGTTTCGCGGCAGCGTTTTGGACTGCGTGCGCCCCTGCGCCGCTTTGGGAAAGCGCTTCATTCGCCCCTCCGCCTACTTCGCCTTCTCCGCAAAATACGCGGCAACCCCCTCCGCCACGGCATCGGCATATTCGCGGTAGAGGCTCTTGCGTTCCACGCCGTCGATGGCTTTGACCCCGGTGTAATCGCCAAGCTGCACCCGGTTGAAGACCACCTGGCTGTTCATCACGTACGGCTCGCAATAGACCACCGGGCAGAGATAAAGCCGGCTGGCCAGCAGATTGCGCGTCCAGACGTAGGCGTTGCTCGTGCGCAAGGCTTTGCCGTTGTGGTATTCGTAAGGCGGCAGGCCGGTGGCGCTGGCCAGCGAGGCCGCCACGCGGTTGGAGAGCGGCAATTCGACCCGCGCGGAACGGCTCAGGAGTTTTAAAAGCATCTCGTGCCGGACATCGGCCAGGGCGAGTTCACCGGCATGGTAGTTGCCGTTGACGAGCAAATGGAGATGGTTTTTGTCCGTCAGGAGCGGATGCGACGGGTCGCCCCATTCCTCCGCGTTGCAATGGAGGCAGATCACCAAATCCGGCCGGAGATTTTCGTTGATCCGCTGCGCGCGCGCCCGGATCTCGCTGACCCGGTAAAAAAATAACTCGCTCTGCCACTGGATGGTTTGGGTTTTGAGCGGATCATCCGGCCCGTCGTAGCCCTCGCGAGGGTGCGTTATCCCCGCGCGGGCGAGCTCCGCCTTGGCCACGCTTCGCAGGGAGCGGGGCCGCTCGAAGGTCACCGGCTCGGACCCTTTGCGCACCATCGCCACCTTGGCCCCGAGCGCCGTCAGCCGTTCGGACAAATGCTGCGCCGCAAGCCACGTCATTTCCCCTTCCATCACCGGCTGCGCATCGCCGATCTTGAACCAGCGCTCCTCCATCCGGGCCCACGGGCCGCCCAGGTGGCCGGGGTCGAGCGCGATGGTGTAGCCCGCGAGCGGTTTGCCGGGCACGGCTTTGCGAGCCCCGGGCGGCGTCCAATAGCGTGGCACTGGTTGGGCGGCGGCGGCGTTCGGGGCAAATTCCAGTTTGAAATCGGCGCCCGATTGACCCGGCTGATGGATGCGCGCGGAATCCGAGCTGACCTCGATGCACTCCTTCCACGCTCCGCCGGGGGCGTAAACCGTGTCGAGCAGGCGCACGAACTCGGCGCGCGTGATCGTCTTTTGGAACGGCAGCAAATCCGGCCAGATCGGCCGTTGGGCAAGGATGCTCACAGGCTCCGAGGCGCGAACCGGGGCGAAAAGCGCGAGGGCCGCCAGCGGGAGGAGAAGGAAATAGCGCATTTTGAATGAAATCGTTTGTGGAGAGTCGGGGTTTTCCAGTAAGGAACCTCTATGTTGCGAATTATGTTCCTGGGTGACGTGGTGGGCGAACCCGGACGCCGTGCCGTGATCGACCTCGTGCCGGTGCTTAAAAAAGAGTATGAACTCGATTTCGTGATCGTCAACGGCGAGAACGCGGCTGGGGGACGCGGGATCACCCCCAAGATCACCATCGACCTGCTGCGCGCGGGCATTGCGGTCGTCACCACCGGCGACCACGTTTGGGATCAAAAGGAGATTTTCAACTTCATCGACACCGAACCGCGCCTGCTGCGGCCCATCAACTACCCCGAGGACACCCCCGGCCAGGGAAGCGTGGTCCTGGAAACCCCCAAGGGCAAAGTGGGGGTCATTGACGTCCAGGGGCGCACCTTTATGCAGCCGCCGCTGGAAAATCCGTTCCGCGCGCTTGATGCCGCCCTCGCCAAAATGCGCGAGGAGACCCCGGTTATTTTCGTCGATATTCATGCCGAAACCACGAGCGAAAAAATCGCCGTGGGCCGGTTTTTGGATGGCCGGGTTTCGGCGGTCGTCGGCACCCATACGCATGTTCAGACCGCCGACGAGCGGGTTTTCCCCGGCGGCACCGCGTTTCTGTGCGACGCCGGGATGTGCGGGCCCACCGAGTCGATCCTCGGGCGGGAGATCGAGCCGATCATCTCGCGTTTCATCACCAATCTGCCCGCGACCTTCCCGGTGGCCAAAGGCCCGGTCTCGCTCAACGGCGCCATCATCGACATCGACGAAGCGACCGGCAAAGCGCTGGGCATCCAGCGGTTTACGCGGGTGGTGGAGAAAGAGCCCTAGTTGCTACCCCGGAGGCCACGCCATCGCCCGCCCGCCCAGCAGGTGGATGTGCAGATGCGGGACGCTCTCCCCGGCGTCGGCTCCGTGGTTGATGACGAGCCTGTAACCGCTTTCGCTTACGCCCAATTTCGCGGCGATCTCCTTGGAGGCTACAAGCATCCGGCCCAAAAGTTCGGCATCGCCGGGCTGGCTGCCGCTGATGCCCGGGATCACCCGCTTGGGCACGATCAAGAGATGCACGGGCGCTTGCGGGTTCACGTCCTTGAAGGCGAAGAAGTCCTCTTCTTCATGAACGATGGCGGCGGGAATTTCGCGCCGGGCGATCTTTTCGAAGATTGTCATGCTTTTCTTTTAACATGAGCACGCTGCTTGCTGAATAGAATTCTCGAGTGAGGGCGCCGATCTCCCCCCTGTTCCCCCGGATCGGCGCCTTCACAAAGCCCCCCCCACAGAAGAATCCGCAGATTTCGCAGATTTCCGCAGATTCTGAAAGAGGCATTGCGACAGCAACCTCCTGTCCTCCTAAAATCTGCGTCCATCTGCGAAATCTGCGGACAACTCTTCTGCCTTTCCCTGGGAGCTGATATCGGCTTTGATCTCTGCGCATGAAGCTCCTGCGTTATCTCGACCCGACCGGTGCCGTCCACTTTGCCCTACAACACGCCGACGGCTCCCGCGAACAACTCGCCGGAAGCATTTTCGAGGGGATCGCGCCCACAGGCAAACCGGCGGACGTCGCGAAGCTCCTCGCCCCGGTGGAACCCGCCGCGCTCCTGTGCGTCGGCCTCAATTACCGCCGCCACGCGGAGGAGACCAAAGCGCAAATCCCGCAATATCCCGTCCTGTTTTTCAAAGGCCCCAACACGGTGCAGAACCCGGGCGACCCGATCGTGCTCCCGCGCCACCTCCGCAGCGATGATGTCGATTACGAGTGCGAGCTGGCTATCATTATTGGGAAAAGTTGCAAAAATGCCACGCGGGCCAATGCGCTCGACCATGTGCTCGGCTACACCTGCGCCAATGACGTGAGCGCGCGTGATTGGCAGATTTACAAGGGCGGCGGCCAGTGGTGCCGGGGCAAGACCTTCGACACGTTCGCCCCGCTCGGCCCGTGCCTGGTGACGCCCGACGAAATCCCCAACCC
Organism: Verrucomicrobiota bacterium; assembly: GCA_037141555.1. Lineage (GTDB taxonomy): Bacteria > Verrucomicrobiota > Verrucomicrobiia > Chthoniobacterales > Chthoniobacteraceae > UBA695. The sequence continues at coordinate 12,707 of JBAXCI010000037.1, forward strand.
GAACGCGCTCGGCATCCGCACGATCCTTAACGGCGAAACGGTGCAGGATTGGAACACCAACGACATGATCTTCGACGTGCCCGCGCTCATCGAATTCCTGAGCGGCAGCACGACGCTGCTTCCCGGCACGGTGATCCTCACCGGCACGCCGCACGGAGTCGGCATGGCCCGCCGCCCGCGCCTTTACCTCAAGCCGGGCGACACCGTGACGGTCGAGATCGACGGCATCGGCGCGCTGACCAACCCGGTCATCGAGGAGGCGTAGGAGCGGCGCTGGGGGACGCTTCCGGCGTCTTGGTCGAAACCTGCGAGCTGAGGTAATCCGCGAGCGCTTCCACTTCGGCGCTCGAGCCGACAAGCGGCGGCATAAAGACGCGGTAAGGGGAGTCTTCGCGGTAGGCGTGCAGCACGTTGAGGATGTTGGAGACGCCCTGGCGATCCCGGCCCTTCAAAAGGTTCCGCATCCCGCGATAACCATCCCAGGTATGGCACGCCATGCACTGGCCGCGAAATATGAGTTCGCCCCGCGCCGGGTCGGCGCTCGCCGGTGCGCCCTTGGCTGTCGCCAAATCCGTTGCCGCCCAGCGTGCGCGTTCTTCCTGTTTGACCCAAAGCGTTTTTGCGAGGTAGCCGTTTTGGTTGAACCCGGCGATCTCGCTCTTGCGGACGCCGTTGGAGAACATGAATTGGCCCACCACGTAAGGTTTGCGCAACATTTCGCGCAGCATCTCGGTGGCCCCGATGGTCATGTAGGCCATCGCGGCAATGGCCAGCGCGGCGCCAGTCCCAAACCCCGCGGCGTTGCGTTTGCCGGTGAGCAGGTAAACTCCCGCAACCACGCCCATCGAAGAAAGCGCCAGGACGAGGGTCAGGCGGGTCAGGACAGTAAACAACCCTTGGCCGACCGTGGCGATGCCCAACCCGAGCAAGGCGCGTTGCGATTCCGGCACCTCGGCGAGGTACCAGAACAGGCCGACCGGCAGGAGGAGGAAGAGCGGGAGCAACCATTGGCGCGCCCAGAGGATCGTTTCCGTCTTGAGTTCCGGTTGCTTGTCGCCGTCGATGCGGCTGCCGGTCACCAGGGCGAACACCCCGGCCATGGAAAGGCAGATCAGGGTGCGCACCAGCAGGCTTGGCCAGAAGGTCGGGTTGAAGAACGCCGACCAGAAGACGAAGGTTTCCTGGCCGCTTCCCGCCACGTTGAGCCACGCCTGGCTGGGCGTGAGCATGAAGGTCAGGATGCCGTTGATCAAAAAGAGCGAGAGCCACGCGGTGATGGCGTAAAACCAGCCGAGTTTGAGATGGAGCGAGTCCGAGATGCGGCCCCACAGGTAATAATAGGCGGCGATGGAGGAGAGTTCGACGAGGAACACCACCCATTCGATGCCCCACGCGAAGACCCAGTAATGGATCAACGTGCTGGTGGCTTCCGGGTTGGCGAGCCCGATGGCGAACCAGATGCCCACGCCGGTCACCGCGCCGAAAACGCCGGTGAGGATCAGGAAAAACTTCGCGTGCTTTTTGAGGACCGCCAGCCAGTCGTTGCGGCCCAGGCGCATCGCCCGCGCTTCGGTCATGGCGAGGTAAAACCCGCCGCCCACCGCGAAGTGCGAGATGAAAACGTGAAAGATGGCAATCATTG
>JBAXCI010000038.1:0-14196 GCA_037141555.1 Verrucomicrobiota bacterium
ACTGCCTTGTAATCAAGACAGACCTTTGCATTTGCTCCCTTATGGGACGGCTGTGATTTGGGAACGCACTTGCTGGCGCAACTCCATTGCGCGGCGGTGGAGATTGCGCTCCTGCTTCGCTGCGAGCATTCTCCCGGGCAATAGAGTTGCCGGGACAATGACGTTCCCAAATGGAGTTTGGGAACGAGGGATGAGACGTCTTGATGCCGTGCTCAATTTTAAGAATGCAGTTCGACAATGCCGTTAGCATATGCGGATGTTGTTTACCCGAGCGCAGCTTTCCACCTCTCCAACTGCCCCTTCACATTTGCCGAAGCCGGTGCGCCGGGGTTGGTTCGCGCGTCGATGGAGCGGCGGACGTTGAGGATCTCAAACACGTCGGCTTCGAACGCGGGCGAGAGGGCTTTGTAGTCTGCCAGCGTCAGATCGGCCAGCCCGAGGCCGCGCTCCACGCACAGCGCGACGGTTTTCCCGACGATCTCGTGGGCTTTGCGAAACGGCACGCCGTGGAGGACCAGATAGTCGGCCACGTCCGTTGCCAGGAGGTTCCAGTCATCGACGGCGGCGGCGCACGGCTCGGGGTTCACCTGGATTTCCCGCAACATCGCGGCGTAGATTTGCAGCGACGCTTTCACGGTGTCCACGGAGTCGAACACCGGCTCTTTGTCCTCCTGCATGTCCCGGTTGTAGGTCATCGGGAGGCCTTTTAACGTAGTGAGCAGCGAGACGAGGTTGCCGACAACGCGCCCGGTTTTGCCGCGCGTGAGTTCGCACACGTCCGGGTTTTTCTTCTGCGGCATGAGGCTGGAGCCGGTGGTGTAGGCGTCGGAGATCGTGACGAACTTGAACTCGGCGCTCGCCCAGAGAATGAGGTCTTCGCTCAAACGCGAGAGGTGGATGCCCACGAGCGCAAGCGCGGAGAGCAGTTCCACGGCAAAGTCGCGGTCGCTCACGGCGTCCATGCTGTTTTGCGTGATGGCCGGGAATTCCAGCAGCCGCGCGACCAGTTCGCGGTCAAGGTTGATGGTGGACCCGGCGATGGCTCCCGAGCCGAGCGGCAGGACGTTGAGCCGCTGGCGGGCATCGGCGACGCGGCCGGAGTCACGCGCGAACATCTCGACGTAGGCGAGCAGATGGTGGGCGAAAAGGACGGGTTGCGCGCGCTGGAGATGGGTGTAACCGGGGATGACGACTTCGGCGTTGCGTTCGCCCAAATCCACAAGGCTCTTTTGCACTTCCGCCAGGAGCTGGCAGATCGCCTCCGCTTCGTCGCGCAGGTAGAGCCGGATGTCGAGCGCCACCTGGTCGTTGCGGCTGCGGGCGGTGTGGAGCTTCGCGCCGGGATCGCCGATGCGGCGGGTCAGCTCGGCTTCGATGTTCATGTGGACATCTTCCAGCTCCGGTTTCCATTGGAACGCGCCTGCGTCGATCTCATCGCGGATCGTCAGCAGCCCGGCGCGGATCGCTTCCAGTTCGTCTTTGGTGATCAGCCCGGCGGCTTCCAGCGCGGTGGCGTGGGCGATGGAACCGGCGATGTCATGCCGGTAGAGCCTCCAGTCGAAGGAGATCGACTCACTGAAATCTTTGAGCAGTTGCGCGGTATCGGTTTTAAAGCGGCCTTTCCACATAAAGGCCGATCATGGCAGAGCGCGCGAGAGTTTCAACAGAGGAGTTATCCGCAGATTTTCGCGGATTTTTGCTTCTCGTATTGCTCCAACGGCTTTGGCCCAGTATAGAACACCCCCGTTATGCAGACCGTCATCAGCTCGCTGGGCCCTTGCCAATACCCTTCGCCGCTCACCCGCAGCGAACAGACCGCCACGTATTTCCGCAGCGACGACGAGCGCGTGCTCTTTAACGACACCATGGCTTCCTTCAATGAGGCGCTTGCCAAAAAGGAGACGCCGCCGAGCTTCGAAATCGCCGGACCGCGCTCCAAAATCTTTTTCGATCCCCGCCGGACCAAGGCGGGCATTGTCACGTGCGGCGGCCTCTGCCCCGGCCTCAATGACGTGATTCGCGGGCTGGTGATGGTGCTGCACCACAACTACGGGATCGAAGACATTTACGGCTTCCGCTACGGCTATGAAGGGTTGGTGCCGAGCTTCGCGCGTCCGCCCATCCGGCTGACTCCCGAGAGCGTTCTCACGATCCATAAAATGGGCGGGACGATGCTCGGTTCTTCGCGCGGACCGCAGGATGTCGGGGTGATGGTCAACACGCTCCAAGAGATGGGGATCAACCTTCTTTTCGTGATCGGTGGCGACGGAAGCATCCGTGGCGCAGGCGAAATCTCCGAGGAAATTGCGCGGCGCGGGTTGAAGAAATCCGTCGTTTGCATCCCGAAGACCATCGACAACGACATCATGTATGTCGACAAATGTTTCGGGTTCGAGACCGCCGTCGCCGAGGCTGGCAAAGTGATTTCCTGCGCGCACGCCGAGGCATTGGGCGCGCTCAACGGCATCGGGCTCGTGAAGCTCATGGGGCGCGACTCGGGCTTTATTGCGTGCCTTGCCACACTCGCGTGCGCCGAGGTCAATTACGTGCTCATCCCGGAGGTTCCCTTCAAGGTAGACGGGCCCGGGGGGCTGCTTGAAAGCTTGCGCACGCGGCTCGACCAACGCAAACACGCGGTGATCGTCGTGGCCGAGGGAGCGGGCAAAGACCTGGTTGCCGAAGCGGGCAGCGATGCCTCCGGCAACAAGAAATCCGAGGACATCGGCGTCTATTTGCGGGACCGGATCAGCGCGTATTTCAAGGAACTCAACATCGAGACCACCCTCAAATACATCGACCCGAGTTACACGATCCGCAGCGTGCCCGCTTCCACGCAAGACAACGTCTACTGCTGGCGGCTCGCGCAGCACGCGGTGCATGCCGCCATGGCGGGAAAGACCGCGATGGTCATTGGCCGCAGGCACGGCAGTTACGTCCACATGCCCATCGACCTCGTCACCCACGGACGCGCCAAGGTCGACCCGGCGGGCGAACTCTGGCAGGCGGTGGTAGAAATCACGGGCCAACCCGTGCGGTTCTAGGTGACTATAGGGGGTCGGCACTCCGTGCCGTCCGGGCCCGCGCGCCAGCGCTCCCGCTATTTCAGCTCCCCGAGTTTTTTCAGGTCGATCTTCTTGATCCACTCCCGTAACTCTTTTGGGTCCTGATTTGCCACCTCGACCTGGATGAAATAGCGGTTGGCAACAATGACGGAAAGCGAACCGCTGTTGTTGGCCGTGCTATAATGCTCATAGCCGCGCATCCCGTCGATTTCGACGGTCTTGTCGTACCCATCGGCGTTTTGGGCGTTGATTTTCCACTGCAACGTGGTGGCGTCGAAATACCCTTTGTGGCCCCCCGCGTCAATAATCGTCACGGTAACAACCGGCGCGTTTTCGTCATCCCCCTTCTGGTAGGTCTGCGTCACCGTGCTGAGGTTGAACACCTCGATCTCGGTGGTCGATCCGCCCGGTTTTTCGGCGGTCCAACCCGCAGGCACCGCCGGCAGGAATGGAAGCAGTTGCGCGAAAGGCACGACTGGCGGCGGAGTGGGCCGGTTTGCCGGAGTCGCACTGGAGGCCGGAGCAGGCGAGGAGCCAACTCCGAGCGAGACCTTCAGCCCGCCCTGCGGCGTTGCCAAAACGTGGTGCATGGGCAACAAAGCGATAACCAACCATAGGAAACGCGTTCTCATAGCGAGAATCTATCTGGCGGGCGGAGGAAAATGTCAAACCTTCCGATAGCGTTCCGACACGAAAGTGCCTCGTGCTCATTTTGGTTCGTCCGGCAGGTCGTAGACCATCAAGCCGGGATGGAGATAGGTGACCAACCCCCGGGGCCGTTCCCAGAGCGGTTTGCGGCCCTCTCGCAACGCGGAGTAAAGCTTGACGGTTTTGCCATACACCTCTTCCTTTCCGCGTTGGGGACGGAAACTTTTCAGATCGTAAACCCCGAAGTTGTCCTGGCAGAGCGCGACCAGCGTAACGCCCTTGGCGCGGAGCGCTTCGAGATCGGCGATTTGTTCCAGGTGCTCGCCGAAGACCTTGGCCGAGAGGGCGGGCTGATAGGCGAGAAAGCGTTGCCGTTCCTCGGTGGGCAAAAGGGTTCGCCGGTCTTGGACAATAACCGCTCTGGGATGCTGCGCGTTGAGCCACGCGGCGAGTTCGGCCCGGTCGTCGGTTTGAAACGCGCTATAGTAGCTTCGCAAGTCGTGCCTGGGCATCCCCGCAAGCTGCAATGCCACCGCGATTCCAACCAGCGCCAGAGCAGCCTTGCGCCAGGCCGGGCGCGAGCGCAACTGACCGGCCCCGAGCGCGGCGAGGCAAACAAAGAGCGCGGTCGCGGGCAGGAAATAACGGTCGTGCGTTTTCGGGGAGAACGACAGGAGGATCAAAAAGATCACGGGGGCGAGAAGGAGCAACCAATCCAACGCGGTCCGGCGCTCGCGCCGCAGCCAGAAGCTCCTGAACGCGATGATAATGAAGAGGCAAAGCCCGACGTGCACATTATCCTGGAACGCTTTCAAATAAACGGTGTGCGGCACGGAACGGGTCATGCCGCGCTGGCCATGCACCACAAACTCCATTTCCCGGTGAAAACTCGACTGGAAGGTGGTCAGTTGCAGCAGCAGCGGAAGGTTCACGAGCGCAAAAACGGCCAAGAACGCGCAAGCAAACGCGCCGATCCCCTCGCCTCGCCGCCCGGGCTGGCTGCAATAAGGGATCAAAAAGAGCGAAAGCAGCGGGGCAAAGGCGCCGATGTATTTCCCGGAGACCGCCAAGGCCGCACCCGCGCCGACCAAGGCCGCCGTGGCCCAGTGCGGACGTTTCGTATAGAGCGCGAGGCCAAGCAACCATGCGCTGATGCCGAAGAGCAACGCGGTGTCTTCCTTGAAGTAGTGGGAAAGCTCGAAAAGCTGATGGTGGGTGAGCAAAAGCAGCCCGGCGGTGATGCCGGCAAAGCGTCCCCCGACGATCCACACCACCGCGGCGAGCAGGGCGACGGACGCGGCGGCAAACCCGGCGGAAACCCAGCGCCCCAGCACCACCACGTGTTGAGCATCGGCCAGACCCCCCGCCCAAACGCGCTCCGCCAGACGCGCAGTGGCGAGCATCAGCATCGGGTGATGAAACTCCCAGCGGCCTGTCTGCACCTGCGTGACTTTCCCTGGTTCGTCCGGGTGGTAATAAAACGGGAACCCGTTAAACCGGGTGAACAGCGCAAGCCCGGCGGCGAACAGGAGCGCTCCCAAAAGACAGATTTGGAAGGCTTGCCTCACGTTATTTTGGGCGGCAGGTGCGGGCGTTGGCGGCATGGGCTTGAGAATAAGGGATCAGCCGAATTTTGCGAAGCGGGAAACACCTGCCCGCCAAAATGAGTCCGGCGACCGTTGGGGTGCCGTAAACATATACAAATGCAGAACGCGCCCTTCCAAAAATATGCCAGTGAACCGGAGCTTTCTCCGCTGGAACGCATCGATCGGGCGATCGCTTCCGTGCCTCCGGGGCATCCTTTACAACGTGAGTTGATCGACCTGCGCGTTGCCCTTTCAGAAACCGAAGGGACGATGGCGGAGGCCCGCCAAGCCATCGAGAAGCTCGAGCAGATCGTGCAAAAGCTCAGCGCGCCGGCAAACCGGATCGGGACTTTCCTCAACGCGCCCAATGCCGAGACGGCGCAAATCGTCGTCGGCGGGGCCGACTACTATTGCAACGCCGATCCGCGTCTCGCGCTCAACAGCCTGAAACGGGGCACGCGCGTGTTGGTCAACGAGGCGTTCGCCATCGTGGGCGATCTCGGCTACGACACGACGGGCCCGGTGGCCAAAGTGACCGAACTGCTCGGCGAAGAGCGGTTGCGCGTGGGCACGGAGCACGGCGTGCAATCGGTGGTGTTGCAACGCGGGGCGGATCTTATCGCCACGACCGTCAAATCCGGCGACGAGGTGCGGGTGGACTCGAATTTCCGCGTGGCGGTGGAAGTGCTCTCGCGTTCAAAGGCGGACGATTACTACCTGGACGCGGTGCCGGAGCTGCCGTGGGAAAAAGTGGGCGGGCAGGAGGAGGCGCTCGCGGCGATCAAGGACGCCGTGGAGTTGCCGCTGCTGCACCGGGAATTGTTTGCCCGCTTCAAGCACCAGACCCCCAAGGGATTCCTGCTCTACGGCCCTCCCGGATGCGGCAAAACGCTCATCGGAAAGGCCACGGCTTACAACCTTACGGCCATGCTTTCAGCGCAAAGCGGCGCGCCCGTGCGGGAATGTTTCATGCACGTCAAAGGGCCGGAGATTTTGAACATGTGGGTGGGAGAGAGCGAACGGATCGTGCGCGAAATCTTTGCCACGGCGCGCGAAAAGCGGCGCGACGGGTTTCTCCCGTTCCTGTTCATCGACGAGGCCGAGAGCGTGCTCGGGACGCGGCGCGCCTCGCGGCACTCGAATATTCTTTCCACGCTCGTGCCGATGTTTTGCGCGGAGATGGACGGCATCGAGTCGCTCAACGACGTGGTGATCATCCTCGCCAGCAATCGGGCGGATTTGATCGACCCCGCGATCCTGCGACCGGGCCGCATCGACCGCAAGATCAAGGTGAACCGCCCCGACCGCGAGGGGGCGCGCGAAATCTACAAAATCTATCTCACCCCGGATCTGCCCTACGACCCGAAGCTGGTGGCGAAATCCGGCGGCGCGGAGGCGACCGTGGAGCGCTTGGTGGAGAGCCTCCTGGAATGGCAATTCGCGCGCCGCGACGAGAACCGCTTCATCGAAGTGACGCTCCGCAGCGGGCGCAAGGAGTTGCTTTACCGGGGCGACCTCGTGAGCGGGGCGATCATCGCCTCCATCGTGGAACGGGCGAAGGCCGTGGCCATCAAACGGGCGATTGCAACCGGCGGCGCGGAGGGGATCGGCGAATCCGATTTGCGCTGTTCGCTGGATGCGGAATACGTCGAGAACGACATTTTCCCGCCCACGGATATTACCGAGGATTGGCTCAAGCTCATCGATTACGATTCGGAGAACGTCGTCCGCATCACGCCGGTAAGGCCCGGCCTGGCCAAAGCCCCGCCGCACACGCATGTGGTTTAACTCCTTATGTTTCACGCAAAGACGCAAAGGCGCAAAGAGGAGGAGAGAACGGCGCGCATTATCTCCCATTTCCGGCGGCAGCAAACCCGCGCGTACGATTTGGAAGCGGCGGAAGGAAACAGATTGTCTCCTTTGCGTCTTTGCGGCTTTGCGTGAGAACAAAAAATCTCTCCACATATGAACAGGGTGTTTGGAATCGAGACCGAATATGGCATCGCCGTGGACGGACAGGAGGTCGTGGATGTGGTGCAGGAGTCCATCGAGATCGTCCGCAGCTACACCGAGCACGGGGTGTCGATGAAGTGGGACTACGACCTGGAAGACCCGCACAAGGACGCGCGCGGCTTCCGCGCCCGCGAGCTGCTCCAGGATACGGACGAGGCGGCCTATTACGAGATCGACAAGAGCAGGCCGCTGAGTTTCGAGGAGATCAAGGGCGACCTCGTGTTGAGCAACGGCGCGCGGTTTTACAACGACCACGCCCACCCGGAATACAGCACGCCGGAATGCACGACGCTGCGCCAGCTGGTCGCCCAGGACAAGGCCGGGGAACGCGTGATGTGGGAATGCGCCCGCCGCCGCAACCAGCGGATCGCCGATGACCAGGCGGACCGCACGGTGCGGCTGTACAAAAACAACACCGATTTCGTGGGGCACTCGTACGGCTGCCATGACAACTACCTCATGTCGCGGGAAACGCCTTGGGACCGGATCGTCACCGGGACGGTCCCCTTCCTGGTCACGCGCCAGATCTTCGCGGGCGCAGGTAAAATGGGCATCGAGGGCGAAAACAGCCAGCCGCAGCCCGGGGTTTTCCAGATCTCGCAGCGGGCGGATTTTTTCAGCGTGCTGGTTTCCATCGACACCATGAACCGGCGGCCGATTGTGAACACGCGCGACGAGCCGCACGCCGATTTATCCAAATACCGCCGATTCCATGTGATCATCGGCGACGCCAACATGAACGAGGTGGCGACGGCGCTCAAAATCGGCACGACTTCGCTGGTGTTGGAGCTCATTGAAAAAGGCCACGCGCCGGTGTTGGAACTGGCCAACGCGGTGGAAGCAGCCAAGTCGATCAGCCGCGATGCGGATTACAAATGGAGCGTCGAACTCGCCGACGGGCGGCGGCTTTCCGCCATCGACATCCAGCGCATCTATCTCGACGCCGCCCGCAGCCACTGCGACCAGAGCGGCGAGGAAGCGCGCTGGGTTTTGGCGGAGTGGGAATCGGTGCTCAACGATTTGCAAACCGATCCGCTGAGCTGCGCGGACCGGGTGGATTGGGCGGCGAAAAAATTCCTGCTCACGACCTTTCGCGAAGCGGAGAAGCTCGATTGGTCCGATCCGTGGCTGCAATCCATCGACATGGAATACCACAACATCGACCCGGTGGCGGGGCTCTACCACGAGATGTTGCGGACGTGCGCGGTGCGGCGGTTCCTGAAGGAGGACGAAATTCGCGACGCCATTTTCCAGCCGCCGACAACGACGCGGGCGTTTTTCCGAGGACGGGCGGTGGCGAAGTTCAATGCGTTGATTTCGTCGATCCAGTGGGACGAAGTGGTATTCAGGACGCCATTCGGGCCGCGTTCAGTGCAGCTCGTCTCGGCGTTTAGTGACGAGGCGCTCGCCGCGCTTGGCGAGCGGATTGCGCGGGCGGAGTCGGTGAGCGATCTGTTTTGACTTTACGCCGTGGCACGCTGGACGATTTTTAACAGGATTAACATGATTTTTAGGATTATCAGGATTTCGCATGCGGCGCTCAGAGCGCCTGTGAATATCCGTGAATCTTAATCCTGTAAATCCTCTCAATCATGTTAATCCTGTTAAAAAAATTCGGCACTTCGTCACTTGCAAAATCATGACATAGGCGGAACTCGATCCCCTCCTGTTCCTCCTGTCTGTTAAGTTTTTACTTCTCTCCTCCCAGCAGTTCGTTGAGCAGCGCGGCCAGCCGCACTCCGGCTTTTGTGACCTGCGCCAGGGCGATCGCGTGCGAGGCGTGCACAAACTCCGGGGTGAGTTGCACCGGGGCGGCCTTGTCCCCCTCCAACCACTCTTTGGGCCAGCCGCTTTTGCAGGCAATCGCGTGGGTTTCACGCGCCCATTGGCGCCACGGATGTTGGGATGCCGGGGACATCGCGAAATCGCACGGTTTCTCGTTAAAGTCGCGCACTCTGGTGATGCGCCCCTCGCTGGCATCATACTCGCAGGCCGCATCCCAGAACGCGTGGAGATTGGACGGCCCCGATTCATCCGCCATCAACGGCGCGATGGGAACGCCGTTGCCGCCTTTGTCGTGTCGGTCGGCAACGTGCAGCGGCTGGTGAATGTCTCCGACGATGTGCATGACTTGCCCCAACGCTTCGGCGCGGGCTTTCGGCGCGGCGGTTTTGGAACGGAGAACCTCCGTGGCTTGGTCGAGCGCCCAGAGCGCGTGGGGCGGCGGCGGCTCGACAAAAGCATCGCCCGCGCACGGCACGTCGATGTAATGCCAGCGCGACCACGGGTTGCCCCTGCCGCGCATGTCGTCCAGCCAGACCCCGGCGGTAGCAACGGTGTAGGGACGCGTCCCCAGCAGCGGCAGCAGCGCGTCCATCTTTTGAATCACCTCAGGCCGGAGCTTCTGCGCGGCAATCGAGTCGATCAGGATATGCCCCCGGGCGTCCCATGCCTGGGATAACGCCGGAACGATCGCGAGAAGTGCGGCGGCGAGGACGGTTTTCGCGTTCATGGATTGCCAGAAGTATCCGCTTCTTGCGAAAAACGCGAAATCCTTTATCGTTGCCGCCATCCCATGAATCCCCACCTCTCCCGCCTACTCCAACGCGCCCCGGCGCTCGCTCCCTGCATCGAAGACATCCAGAATGCGTTTGAAGCGATGCGCTGCTCGCTGGCTGCCGGGGGCAAATTGCTGATCTGCGGCAATGGCGGCAGCGGGGCCGACGCGGAGCATTGGGCGGGCGAGCTGCTGAAAGGTTTTGGAAGCAAACGGCCCATCGGGGGCGAACTTCAGAGCAAATTGGGCGAGGAATTGGCAGGCCAACTGCAAGGCGCGTTGCCGGTGATCCCGCTTACCGGGTTTCTCGGGCTGCGCACCGCGTGGCAAAACGATTGCGACCCGGACTACGTCTACGCCCAGCTCGTCCTGGCGTTCGGCAAACCGGGAGACACGCTGGTGGGGATCAGCACCTCGGGCAATTCCAAGAACGTCGCGCTTGCGCTGGAGACTGCCCGCAAATTGGGCCTCAACACCGTGGCGCTCACGGGAGCGGGCGGTGGGAAAGCGGCTCAACTCGCGCAGATGAGCGTGCGCGTCCCCTCCTGCGAGACCTATCTCATCCAGGAGTTGCATCTGCCGGTGTACCACACGCTTTGCTTGATGCTTGAAGACGCGTTTTTCCCGCCAGCGGCAGACCTGCTTTAATTAGCGATTCGGGGTTGCCCTGACGCCGTTTTCAGGGTATCTGTGGTTGTTCCAATGATGGCTGCAATTCACGAAGACCTGATCCGCTCCACGCTCTCCCAGGTACGCTACCCCGGCTTCAGCAGGGATATCGTCTCTTTTGGCCTTGTGAAGGGCATTCAAACGACCGGCAACGACGTTGCGGTAACACTGCAAATCACCACCGCCGACGCGGCGATCCCCCAGGCGATCCAAACCGCCAGCGAAAAGGCGTTGCGCGCCCTGCCCGGCATCGGGAACGTCACGGTGCAAATGGAGGTCAACACACCCGCCGCACAAGCGGTCCCCGGCTCCGCCGGTCCCACCGCCATTGCGGGCGTCAAACACGTCATCGCCATCGCCAGCGGCAAGGGCGGCGTGGGGAAATCGACCGTAGCCGTTAACCTCGCGCTCGCGCTTGCGAAAACCGGCGCGTCGGTGGGATTGTGTGATTGCGACATCTACGGCCCGAGCATCGCCCTGATGTTCGGCAGCCGCGAACGGCCCATGGCGACCGAGGACGACCAGATCATTCCCATCGAAACGGCGGGCCTGAAGCTGATGTCGATGGGCTTTCTTCTGGATGACACCTCGCCAGCCGTGCTGCGCGGGCCGATGGTGACGCGCACCACCCAACAATTTCTGCGGCAGGTGGAATGGGGCAACCTCGATTACCTCATCCTCGATCTGCCGCCCGGCACCGGCGACATCCAGTTGACCATCGTCCAGACCGTCGCCCTCGCGGGAGCCATCCTGGTCACGACGCCGCAGGAGGTCGCCCTCATCGACGTCCGCAAAGCCGCCTCCATGTTTGGCAAAGTCAATGTCCCGCTCCTGGGGCTCATCGAAAACATGAGCTATTTCCTCTGCCCGAGCGACGGCAAACGCTACGACATCTTTGGGTCCGGCGGCGGAAGCCGCGAAGCCCAGCGGCTCAATGTGCCGCTTTTGGGTGAAATCCCCATCGACATCGCCACCCGCGAAGCGGGAGATCGCGGCATCCCCATCGTCGTCTCCGATGCAGAATCCCCTGTAAGCAAAGCATTTACCGCAGCCGCAGCCCTTGTTTGTTCCACCCTATCTTCCAAATGAGCGCTTTTCCTTCTTACAACAGCCACCGCATAGCCCGTAAATTTTCTCGCTCCAGAATTGACGGCAGCGGAATTCTTATCAAGAGTGAGAGCAGCATGGATCATCCGAACCCAGACAACTCGGATCTCGTCAAGAACTCCGTCCTTTACCGCGAGTTCCTTGCCGAGCGGGAACAAATTCTTGTCCACAAGTGGCTGGAAAGCGAAAAAGCCGGTCACGATATTGGCTTCGAGCGGGCGCTTCTCGACTGGATCGTGAAGCACCGTTCAGCCTGGCGCGACAAACGACGCCAGGAAATCACCGGAAAGTAAGCTCAACAAAAAAACAGCATCCTTTAACCGCGATCCCGTGAGGTCGCCAAGGAGACAAAATGCCAGAACCGCAACCCCTTACGCCGCCGACTCCCGGCGCCGTTATCGTTCTCAACGCGCCCGCCATCGACCGCATCCTGAGGCGCATCGCCCACGAAATCATCGAGGCGAATCCCGATCTCGACCGCCTTGCCCTCGTCGGCATCCCCTCGCGCGGAGTGGAAATGGCCCGGCGCATCGCCGCGCATATCGAACAATTTGAAGGCCGTGCCGTGAAGGCGGGCGTCATCGACGTCTCCATGCACAGGGACGACCTGCGCATCCGCCAGCGGCTTTCGATGGTGGAACCGAGCCACCTTCCCGAGGACCTCGGAGATCGGACCATCGTCCTCGTGGACGATGTCCTCTACTCCGGGCGCACCTGCCGCGCCGCGATGGACGCCCTCTCCTCGTTCGGACGCCCGGCGCGCATCCAATACGCCGTCTTGATCGACCGGGGCCACCGCGAACTGCCCATCCGGGCCGACTACGTTGGCAAGAACATCCCCACCGCCCCCGGCGAGCGGGTCTTCGTGCGCTTGCAAGCCACCGACAACGAGCCGGACGCCGTCTGGATCAGCAAACCTTAACGGTCACCCCCTCCCACCATGACTGCCTGGACCCGCAAAGACCTCGTCGCCCTCGAAGATCTCACGCCCGTCGAGATCGTCAACATCCTCGACACCGCCGCCGCCTTCAAGCAGGTCGGCACGCGCGACATCAAGAAAGTTCCTTCCCTGCGCGGCAAAACGCTGGTGAATTTCTTCGTCGAGCCGAGCACGCGCACCCGCACCTCGTTCGAGTTGGCCGCCGTCCGGTTGAGCGCCGACGTCGTCAACATCTCCGCAAGCACCTCCAGCCTCACCAAAGGCGAGACCCTCAAGGACACCGCGCTCAACCTGCAAGCGCTCCACTCGGACATCATCGTCCTGCGCCATTCCAGCGCGGGAGCGGCGCAATTTTTGGCCCAGCGATTGGAAGCCAGCATCATCAACGCCGGGGACGGCGCGCACGAACACCCCACCCAAGCGCTCCTGGACACCTTCACCATCCGCGAAAAACTCGGGCGCGTCGAGGGGCTCCACGTGGCGATCATCGGCGACATCCTGTTCTCCCGCGTCGCCCGCTCGAACATCCATGCCCTCTTGAAACTCGGCGCGCGCGTCACCCTTGTTGGCCCGAGCACGCTTGTTCCGCGCGACTTTGAAAAGATGGGCGTCGCCGTCACCCACCGCATCGACGACATTTTGGAAGACGTCGATGTCGTCAACCTGCTGCGCATCCAGCACGAGCGGCAGCGGCAGGAATATTTTCCGAGCCTGGGCGAATACACCGCGCTCTTCGGCCTCACCAAAGAACGCGCGGCGCGGCTCAAGCCTAACGCGCTCATCATGCACCCGGGGCCCATCAACCGGGGCGTGGAGATCGACAGCGACATCGCCGACAGCGGGCGCAGCGTCATCCTGGACCAAGTCACCAACGGCCTGGCCGTCCGCATGGCCGTGCTCTACCTCTGCGCCGGCGCGCGCGGGAAATAGGAACGCTGCAAAATGACTCACGCAAAGCCGCAAAGCCGCAAAGGGGGACTGAGCGTCGCCGCGTCATCTCTCTTTGCGCCTTTGCGTCTTTGCGTGAGATATTTTCGGATCAAGTCAGCAAATAGAATTACGAAATGACCACCACCCTCCTCCGCAATGGCCGCGTGATCGATCCGGCCAACAAACGTGACGAAATCGCCGATCTCCTTCTCGTCGATGGCCGCGTCGCCGATCCCTCCACCGTTGCCTTCGGCGAGTCCGTTGAAGAAATCGACTGCACCGGGCTGGTCGTCGCGCCGGGTTTGATCGATATCCATGTCCATTTCCGCGAGCCGGGGCAGTCGGCCAAGGAAACCATCGGCAGCGGCGCGAAAGCGGCCGCGGCGGGCGGGTTCACCAGCGTCGTTTGCATGCCCAACACCTCCCCCTCCATCGACAGCGCCAGCGTCGTCGCGTGGGTCCTGGACAAGGCGCGCAACGAGGCGTGCGTGAACGTCTTCGCGACCGGGGCCATCACCAAAGGCATCGCGGGCGAAGAACTCTCCCCCATCGGCGCGATGGCCAAGGCGGGCATCGTCGCCCTCACCGACGACGGCAGGTGCATTCAAAATCACGACCTCATGCGGCGCGCTTTGGAATACGCGAAGATGTTCGACCTTCCCGTGATGGACCATTGCCAGGACT
>JBAXCI010000039.1:0-14147 GCA_037141555.1 Verrucomicrobiota bacterium
GTGGGCGTGAGCATCTGGAACGAGTGGGCCGACGCCGATGGAAACCTGGGCCGCGTCTACGGCGCGCAATGGTGCGACTGGCGCACGCCGGACGGGCGGTCCATCAACCAGATCGACCAGGTGATCGAGCAAATCCGCACGAACCCCGACAGCCGCCGTTTGATCGTCAGCGCGTGGAACCCCGGCGAGATCGAGACGATGAAACTGCCGCCGTGCCATCTGCTTTTCCAATTCTACGTGCACGAAGGGGTCCTCTCCTGCCAGCTCTACCAGCGGAGCGCCGATCTGTTCCTCGG
The DNA here is from genome assembly GCA_037141555.1 of Verrucomicrobiota bacterium. Classification (GTDB taxonomy): domain Bacteria; phylum Verrucomicrobiota; class Verrucomicrobiia; order Chthoniobacterales; family Chthoniobacteraceae; genus UBA695. Next base: position 297 of record JBAXCI010000039.1, read on the forward strand.
CGTGCCCTTCAACATCGCCTCCTACGCGCTGTTGACCATGATGGTCGCGCAAGTCTGCGGGCTCCAGCCGGGCGACTTCGTGCATACCTTCGGCGATTTGCACCTCTACTCCAACCACATGGAGCAGGTCAAAGAACAGCTTTCCCGCGAGCCCCGTTCGCTGCCGACGATGACGCTCAACCCGGCGGTGAAGAACATCCACGACTTCAAGTACGAGGATTTCACCTTGAGCAACTACGATCCGCGCCCCGCCATCAAAGCGCCCGTCGCGGTTTAATACCGTCCTTAAAATGAGCAAACCGTCCCATCCTGCTTGTCATCCCGAACGCAGTGAGGGACCCCGCAAGCCATTCCAAGCTCCGCATAATAGAAAGAATCACGCACTGGGATGGTTTGAGAGGTCCCTCGCTACGCTCGGGATGACACGCGTCAAAAAGTCCACATCTCTTCGGGAAATGGTATAAGAAGAACGATCCTCCATGAGTGAACAACCGAAATTGATCGCCATCGCCGCGCTTGCACCCAACCGCGTGATCGGGCGCGCGGGCACCATCCCGTGGCGCATCTCCGACGAACTGCGCTGGTTCAAGCGCGCCACCACGGGGCACACCGTGCTCATGGGCCGCAAAACCTACGCCTCGCTGGGCCGTCCGCTGCCCAACCGCCGCAACCTCGTCATCACGCGCGGCCCGGAGATCGAAGGCGTCACCGTCATTCGCGACATCCAAGCGTTCGACCCCGCCGCGTATGCCCAACCCGGCACGGATGTCTTTGTCATCGGCGGCGCGCAAATTTATGAGCAACTCCTGCCGCGTTGCGACGAATTGCTGCTCACGATGGTGCCGTTGGAGGTGGAAGGGGACACATTCTTCCCGGAGTTCGAGTCGCTTTTTGCCTACCGCGAAACCGTGCTGGTTCACCCGGAATTCGAGGTGCGTCGTTACGTCAGGGCTGGCACAGAATAGCGGCGCGATTCTAAAGCAATTCCCATGAACTTTCTCGACCACTGCACGGCTTTAATCACAGGGGCTTCTTCCGGCCTCGGGGCGGAATTTGCCCGGCAGCTCGCTCATCGGGCCACCACGCTGGTGTTGGTGGCCCGCCGCGCGGATCGTCTGGAGGCGCTCAAACGGGAACTCGACCGTCCCGGCCTTACCATCCATTGCTGCCAGATCGACCTCTCCGAGCGCGCCCAGGTTGAAGAACTCGTCGCCTGGCTGGCCAGCACCGGGGTGAACATCAATCTGCTCGTCAACAACGCGGGACTCGGGGATCGCGGGCGGTTTGAAAACAGCGATTGGGAGCGCGTGCGCCAAATGCTCGACGTGAACATCGGCGCGCTCACGCAGTTGACCCTCGCGCTGTTGCCCACGCTCAAAGCCCAGGCGGGTGCGGCGATTTTGAACGTCTCCTCGGTGGCGAGTTTCATTCCGATGCCCAAACTGGCCGTTTACGCCGCGACCAAGGCCTATGTTTCCAGCTTTTCCGAGGCGATCCGGGCCGAACTGCGCGGCACGGGCGTCCGCGTGACCACGCTTTGCCCGGGGCCGGTTTCCACGGAGTTTGGCAAGGTCGCCGAGCGCGCAACCAGCCCGGATGTTGTGAGTCCGCCGGATTTGATGCGCGTCCCGGCGGAGCAAGTGGTCGCCGACGCCCTCCAAGCCGTCGAACAAGACCGCGCCCGCATCGTCCCCGGTTGGTTTGTGGCGTTGTCGATGGGGCTGGCGGCGGCGCTGCCGCTCGTGCTGCTGCGCCACGGGTTGAACAAACGGGCGCGGTAGGGCGGCTTTTCTTGCCATGCGGCCCGGTCTGGGCGAAGGTAACCGGTCCTACCTTTCCAGCCGCAGTGAAGAACAGTACCGAACATTTCGTCCAAATCCGCGGCGCGCGGCAGAATAACCTCAAAGGGATCGACCTCGACATCCCCATCGGGAAGCTCACCGTCGTTTCCGGGCCCAGCGGCAGCGGCAAATCGAGTTTCGCGTTCGACACCCTCTACGCCGAGGGCCAGCGCCGCTACGTGGAGACCTTCAGCCCGTACACGCGCCAATTCCTGGAGCGGATGGACAAGCCCAAGGTGGACGAGATTCGCGGCATCCCCCCAGCCATCGCCATCGAGCAGTCGAACCCGGTGAAGACCACCCGTTCGACGGTCGGGACGATGACGGAGATCAACGATTACCTCAAACTGCTCTTCCCACGCGTCGCCGGGGCGTTCTGCCCATCGTGCGAGCGGCCGATCCAGCCCGAGACGGCGGCTTCCATCGTCGCGCAATGTTTCGCCGAAGCGGCCGCAGAGCCGGTGCTCGTGACCTTCGGCGTGCCGGTCCCGACCGGGACCAAGGCGGCGGATTTCTTCGCGTTTCTCCAAAGCCAGGGATACCTGCGCGTCTGGATCGACGACGCGATTCTTCGCACCGACGAACCGGCCCTCGCGCCCAAGCGTCTGCCCGCCGTCGTGCGCGTGATCCAGGACCGCATCGCCGTGACGGAGCCCAACCGCCCGCGCCTTTTCGAGGCTGTGGAGACCGCGTTGCGCTTTGGCAAAGGGCAGATCGCGTTTATCGCGGGGCTCGATGGAACTCCGCGCATTTTGCCGCATTCGAGCGGCTGGCATTGCGCGCATTGCGATGTGGAAATCACGCCGCCCAGCCCCGGCCTGTTCAGCTTCAACAGCCCGCTTGGCGCGTGCCCGACGTGCAAAGGCTTTGGCCGCGTGATCGGGATCGACCTCGAACGCGCGATCCCCGACCGCAGCCTGAGCATCAAGGACGGCGTGGTGAAACCGTTCCAAACCGAGAGCGGTCACGAGTGCCAACGCGATTTGTTGAAGGGATGCGCGGAGCGGGACATCAATATTAGGAGCCCGTTCGCGGAACTGCCGAAGGCGGATCAGGATTTTGTTTTGTACGGCGAACGCGCGACCGAAAGCGCCGAGGAGCTTTGGAAAGACGGACGCTGGTATGGCGTGCGCGGCTTTTTCAACTGGCTCGAATCCAAAGCCTACAAAATGCACGTTCGCGTCTTGTTGAGCCGCTACCGCAGCTACACGACCTGCCCGGATTGCCGGGGCGGACGCTTCCAACCTGCGACGCTGCGCTACCGCGTGGCGGGAAAAACGCTGCCCGAACTGGCGGCGATGCCGGTGGATGCGTTGCTGCAATTATTCACGAGCGAGGATGCGTCCGATGCCACCACGCAAATGCTGCGCGGCGAGGTCTGTTCGCGGCTGCGCTATTTGGCGGAAGTGGGCCTCGGCTACCTGAGTCTCGACCGCCCGACGCGGACCCTGAGCGGCGGCGAGGTCGAACGGGTGAACCTCACGACGTGCCTTGGCGCGTCGCTGGTCAACACGCTCTTCGTCATGGACGAGCCGACCGTGGGGCTGCACCCGCGCGACGTTGGCCGCTTGATCGGCGTCATGCACGACCTGCGCGACCGTGGCAACACGCTCGTCGTGGTGGAGCACGAGGAAGCCGTGCTGCGCGCATCCGATCACATCGTGGAGATCGGGCCGGGCCGGGGCGAGGGAGGCGGCGAACTCGTCTACAGCGGGCCGCTGGCCAAGATGCGCAAGACGCTCACCTCGGATTACCTCACGGGCCGCAAAACGATTCCCATCCCCGCGCAACGCCGCGCGCCGCAAGGCTGGCTGCGCGTGGCCGGGGCGTCACAGAACAATCTGCGCGGCATCGACGTCGAGTTCCCGCTCGGCGTTTTCGCCTGCATCACCGGCGTCTCCGGCTCCGGCAAAAGCACGCTCGTTCACGAAGTGCTCTACCGCAATCTGCTCAAGCTGCGAGGCACGCTCGCCGACGAGGAAGCGGGCGCGTGCCGTGGAATTGCGGGCGCGGAGGCCGTGGGCAACGTGGTGATGGTGGACCAGTCTTCGCTCTCGCGCACGCCGCGCTCCAGCCCCATCGTTTACCTCGATCATTTTGACGCCATCCGCGAACGCTTCGCCATGTTGCCGGAGGCGATGGCGGCGGGCTTCACCGCAAGCTCGTTTTCGTTCAACTCCGGCTCGGGCCGCTGCGACCGCTGCTCGGGCATGGGATTTGAGAAGATCGAGATGCAGTTCCTGAGCGATCTCTTCGTCCGCTGTCCGGAGTGCGACGGCAAGCGGTATCAAGCGCATGTGTTGCGCGTGCGGCTCCGTGGTAAATCCATCGCCGACGTGCTGGAAATGACCGTCACGGAGGCGACCGAGTTTTTTGAAGTCGACACGAATGAGCCCTCGGGCGGTTCGCACTCGGTCCGCTCGCTGTTGGCCACGCTGCGGCTGCTTTCGGAGGTCGGGCTCGGCTATTTGCGGCTCGGCCAGCCGCTCAACGTCTTGAGCGGAGGCGAATCGCAGCGGCTCAAACTCGTGAGTCATTTGGCGGGTCAAACCGGCGGTGAGGGGACCCAAGGCGCGCTGCTCATCCTGGACGAACCGACCACCGGCCTGCACTTCGACGACGTGGCGATGTTGCTCCGTGTGTTTGAGCGCCTCGTGCAGCAGGGCAACACATTGCTAGTCATCGAGCACAATCTCGAAGTCATCAAGTGCGCCGATTACCTCGTCGATCTCGGCCCGGAAGCCGGAACGGGCGGCGGTTTGGTTGTCGCGACGGGCACACCGGAGGCGGTGGCAGAGGTGGACGCCTCGCACACCGGGCATGCGCTCGGGGGCGTGCTCGGAAAGAAAAAAGAATTAGGCAGCCAGGAAACCAGGAAAGGAAAAGCCAACAACGGCAGCGGACGCACCGCCTCTTCTCCTGAGTTCCTGAGTTCCAGATTGAATTCCTCCTGCATCGGCATCCACGGAGCCCGCGAGCACAACCTCAAAAACATCACGCTCGCGATCCCGCGCGATCAACTCGTCGTCGTGACGGGCCTGAGCGGTTCCGGCAAGAGCACGCTCGCGTTTGATATCCTCTTTGCCGAAGGCCAGCGCCGGTTTCTCGACAGCATGTCTGTCTACGCGCGGCAGTTTGTGGAGCAGTTGGAAAAGCCCGATGTCGATCTCGTGACCGGCCTTCCGCCAGCAGTCGCCATCGAACAGCGCGTCACGCGCGGCGGCGGCAAATCGACCGTCGCGACCGTCACGGAAGTCTACCATTTCCTGCGGCTCCTTTTTTCAAAACTCGGCACGCAATACTGCCCGGAATGCCAGTTGCCGGTGGAGAAACAAAGCTTCGCCGCCATCCTGAAAAAGGCGGAATCCGCCGTGCGCAAACGGGGCGGCGTCCGCGTGCTGGCTCCGTTGATCAAAGCCCGCAAAGGATTCCACAGCGAAGTGGCGCGCTGGGCGACGCGCGAGGGGTTTGAAGAACTCCTTGTGGACGGACGGATTGTTCGCGTGGCGGATTTCAAACGCCTCGAACGCTTCCGCGAACACACCATCGACGTGGTGGTGGGCGAGCGGCGTTCGCCCGGTCGGCTGGAGCAGATCCTCCGGCGCGCGCTGCAAATCGGCAAAGGCACCGCGCGACTGCGCGACGCCCACGGGAAACTCACCGTGTTGAGCACGGAAATGAGCTGCCCCGGTTGCGGCGAATCGTTCGAGGAACTTGACCCGCGCCTGTTCTCGTTCAACTCCCCGCATGGCTGGTGTGAGCTCTGCCACGGCTTTGGCGAAATCTGGGAAGGCCCGGCTGCGGAAGCCGACTCGCCGCTGGAGGCCGAGATGGACGAGGAACGCCGCCACGAATGGCTCGAAGAAGGCGAAGCGCAATGCTGCCCCGAGTGCCACGGAACGCGGCTCAACGAGATCGCGCGCAATGTCCGGCTCCAGGACCGGACGCTCGGCGCGTTTGTGCATCTCCCGGTCAGCGAAGCGCTCGCGGAGCTTGGCAAAATCAAATTCAACGCGCGCCAGAAACTCATCAGCGCCGACATTTTGCCGGAGATTCGCCAGCGGCTGGAATTCATGGGGAGCGTGGGGCTCGACTACCTCGGGCTGGACCGCTCGGCCAAGACGTTGAGCGGCGGCGAATCCCAGCGCATCCGGCTGGCGGCGCAGCTCGGCTCCAACCTGCGCGGCGTTCTCTACGTGCTCGACGAACCGACCATCGGCCTGCATCCGCGCGACAACGAGCAGTTGTTGACCACCCTCGAGGCGTTGCGCGCCAAGGGCAACTCGCTCGTGGTCGTGGAGCACGACGAGGAGACGATGCGCCGCGCGGACACCATCATCGACCTCGGCCCCGGCGCGGGCATGCACGGCGGCGAAGTCGTCGCCATCGGCAACATCGCGGAAATACTCAAGCATCCCACCTCGCAAACCGGCCGCTGCCTGCGCGAGCCGATGCGCCACCCGATCAAGGGCTCGCGGCGTTCGCTCGACGACGCGCCCGGCTGGATCGAAGTGCGCGGCGCGCGTGCGAACAACCTGCAAAACATCGACGTCCGGTTCCCCGTGGGACGGCTCACGGTGCTCACCGGCATCTCCGGCTCCGGCAAAAGCTCCCTCATGCGCGGCGTGCTCCGCCCCGCGCTGGAACTCAGGAAGGCCGGAGGAAAGCTATCAGGAACTCAGGAAATCAGGAAAGGGGACGGGGACAAGCACGCGTCTGCTCCTCATTCTGCTCCTCGTTCCCAAGTTGCACTTGGGAACGCACGTATCCCGGCAGTTGCACTGCCTGCCTTCGATTCCATTCTCGGCAAAGAATTCGTGGAGACGGTGTATGAGGTGGACCAGTCGCCCATCGGCAAGACCTCGCGTTCCACCCCGGCCACTTACATCAAGGTCTTCGACGAGATCCGCAAACAATTCTCCACGCTGCCGCTGGCCCGGATGCGTGGCTACACGGCCTCGCGCTTCTCGTTCAACACAGCCGGGGGCCGCTGCGAAACGTGCGCAGGGCAGGGGATCATCAAGATCGAGATGAACTTCCTCCCGGCAAGCTACATCCCTTGCCACGATTGCCACGGCAAACGCTACAACGCCGCCACCCTCGAAGTGCTCTACAACGATCGGAGCATCGGCGACGTCATGGAGATGACCCTCGAAACGGCAGCCGACTTTTTCGCCGCGAATCCCAAGATCGCCCGTCCGTTGCGGCTCCTTTGCGACACGGGGCTCGGCTACCTCAAACTCGGCCAGCCCAGCCCGACCTTGAGCGGCGGCGAAGCCCAGCGGCTCAAGCTCGTGAGCGAATTGACCCGGGGCGTCACCCGCGCGGCCAACGACCGCATCCGGCGTCAACGCACCCCCAAATCGACCGTCTACCTGCTGGAAGAACCGACCATCGGCCTCCACATGGCCGACGTGGAGCGGCTCCTGGATGTCCTCCACCGCCTGGTCGATGAGGGCCAAACCGTCGTCGTCATCGAGCACAACGTCTCTTTAATTGCGGAAGCCGACTACGTCATCGACATCGGTCCCGAAGCCGGGCCGGACGGCGGCAAAGTCGTCGCCAGCGGCCCCCCCGAGGAAGTCGCCCGCAGCAAGACCAGCCGCACCGCACCGTTTTTGAAAGCGGCGTTGGGGATGAAGTAGCCAGAAAAACGCCATTTTCCTCCGGCAAACGCCTATTTTTGGCTCAGACTTCGCTTTATGCAAATTTAGCTAGGACTTTTGTCCCTCATTATGAGAGGGTTGGGGCTGATCAAGATGTTTTATCCGAAAATCATACAGGGTGGCATGGGCGTTGGGGTATCCAATTGGGTACTCGCCCGGGCCGTTTCCATCGCGGGACAACTCGGCGTAGTCTCCGGCACCGCGCTGGACGTGGTGCTTGCCCGACGCCTGCAATCCGGCGATCCCGACGGCCACGTGCGCCGGGCTCTGGATCATTTCCCGTTCCCGGAGATCGCGCGCCGCGTTTGGGATCAATATTTCGTGGAAGGCGGCATCGCCCCCGGGCAGCCGTTCAAGCCGGTCCCTCTGATTACGGCGGAACCTCACCAAAACATCCTCGAACTCCACACGCTCGCAAACTTCGTGGAGGTGTTTCTCGCCAAGGCGGGCCATGCCGGCGAGGTCGGGATCAATTTCCTGGAAAAAATCCAGATGCCCACGCTCTCGTCCATCTTCGGCGCGATGCTGGCCGGGGTCGATTTCATCCTGATGGGCGCGGGAATTCCCCGTGCGATTCCCGGCATTCTCGATCATTTCGCCAAAGGGGAAGCCGTCAAGCTCAAGCTCGACGTCGAAGGGGCGACCTCCGATCAGGAATACCACACCACTTTTGACCCCAAAGCGTTCTGTGGCGGCGAAGCCCCGAAGCTCAAGCGGCCCAATTTCCTTGCGATTATCTCCTCGGCCACGCTGGCGTTGACCCTCGCGCGCAAATCCAGCGGCAAAGTCGACGGATTCATCGTGGAAGGCGAAACGGCTGGCGGGCACAACGCCCCGCCGCGTGGCCCCATGCATTTGAACGAAAACGGCGAGCCGATCTACGGGGAGCGGGACGTGCCCGACCTCCAAAAAATCGCTCAGATCGGGCTGCCGTTCTGGCTGGCAGGCTCGTATGGAGTCCCGGGCAAACTTTGCCAAGCCCTTGCATTGGGCGCGGTCGGCATCCAAGTGGGAACGGCCTTTGCGTTCTGCGAGGAATCCGGCATCGCGCCTGAACTCAAGGCGCAGGTGATCGAAAGTTATTTTGAGGGGAATCTGAAGGTTCACACGGACCCCTTGGCTTCTCCCACAGGCTTCCCATTCAAAGTGCTCCAGGTGGAGACCAGTGTCTCCAATTCCGCCGTTTACGAAGCGCGCAAACGGGTTTGCGACCTCGGCTATTTGCGGCATGCCTACCGCAAGGAAGATGGCACGCTCGGCTACCGTTGCCCGGCAGAGCCGGTGGCAAACTACGTCCGCAAAGGCGGGCTGGAGCAGGATGCCCAAGGGCGCAAATGCGTTTGCAACGGGCTCCTCGGGACGATCGGATTGGGCCAAGTGGTGTCGGGCGGCAAGATCGAGGCACCCTTACTGACCGCAGGAGACGATGTGGTGAACATCGGGAAATTCCTGAAACCCGGCTCCAAGACCTACACGGCCAGGGATGTGATCGACGCCCTGTTGGCGTAAAGCGCCATTCTGGCGCACATTTTTCCTGTTCGGAGTTGCAGCGGATGCCCGGCTCGATTAGGAATAGGGTTTGATCAAAATGAACCCCACCCTGCTCATTGTCGACGACGAGAAGCACACCCGCGACGGGTTGCGCAGCTCGTTGGAGGACGATTTCGACGTCTACGTGGCGGCGGATATCCAGGGGGCGCTCAATATTCTCGAAGCCGACCCGGTCGACGTGATGGTGACCGATCTGCGGCTGGGCGGCGAGGACGGGATGAAATTGATCGACCGGGCGTTGACGCTGCCGCACCCGCCCGTCTGCATCATGATGACCGCTTACGGGTCCGTGGACACCGCCGTGGAGGCAATGAAGCACGGGGCCTACGACTTCATCACCAAACCGCTCAACATCGACCGCCTGGAGATTCTCATCAACCGGGCGTTGCGGAGCCGCGAGGCGGAAAAGGAGAACAAAGAACTGCGCCAGCAGGTGGAGCAACGGTTTGGGCTGGAGAGCCTCATCGGAAACTCGGCGGCCATGGGCGAGGTTTACGACGTCATCCGTCAAGTGGCCCCCTCGCGCGCCACGGTATTGATCCAAGGCGAGAGCGGCACGGGCAAGGAACTGGTGGCCCACGCGATTCACAACCTGAGCGGTCGGCCCAAGCAGAAATTCGTCGCCGTGCATTGCGCGGCGCTTTCGCCGCAGTTGCTCGAAAGCGAGCTTTTTGGGCACGAACGCGGGGCGTTCACCGGGGCGACCGAGCGGCGCATCGGGCGCTTCGAGCAGGCCAGCGGCGGCACGCTGTTTTTGGACGAAATCGGCGAGATTGACTCCAATCTCCAGGTGAAAGTGCTCCGGGTTTTGGGCGAAGACCGGTCGTTTGAACGGGTGGGCGGGAATCTGCCCATCAAGGTCGATGTGCGGCTGGTGGCCGCGACCAACAAAAATCTGGAAAAGATGGTTGCCGAGGGGAAATTTCGCGACGATCTGTTTTATCGTCTGAACGTGGTCCAGCTCACCCTCCCCCCGCTCCGTGAACGCAAAGAAGATATTCCGTTGCTGGTGAACGCTTTCCTCAAACAGTTTGCGAAGGAAAACGCCAAGCCGATGCGGGAAATTACCCCCGAGGCGACCGAGGCGATTCTCGCCTATGACTGGCCCGGGAACGTCCGCGAGCTGCGCACCGCCATCGAGCACGGCGTGGTCATGGCGACGGGGGCAAAGATCGGGTTGCGCGACTTCCCTGCGGCCCTTCGCCAAACTGGCGCAAAACCGCAGGGCCGGGCCGTTGTTCCCGCGCCCGCCAGCTATTTGAATTTGCATGAGACCGAACATCGGCTCATCATGCGCGCCCTTGAGGAAAGCAAGGGCAATCGGACCCAGGCCGCCAAACGGCTCGGGATCAGCCGCCGAACGCTCCACCGCCGTCTCCAGGAACTCAAATCAACCTCATCGTAAATGGCCACAGATCAACAAGTTCAAGAATTGGTTCACCGCTTCGAAGAGGGCCGGTGGGCGAAGTGGGTTAAACTGGCGGCACTGCTGACCGCCATGGTGGGGCTGTATGGCGCCTTCATTCTTGATCCGTGGGGCTGGGGACTTTACAAGGGGTTCGCCCACCCCAAGGCGATGGAGCAGGCCCAGATTGCGCGGGAAATTGCGCGCGGCCATGGATTCACCACGAAAATGATCCGGCCGCTGGCGTACAGCCAGATGAGGATGAAAAAAGGTTCGGTTCCGACCAACAAGTTGCCGGATACCTACCATGCACCGCTTTGGCCCGCGACGGTGGCGCCGTTTCTGTGGGCTTTGGAAGCTTTTCCGGAATACGTCCCGGGTTCCCTTTCGCCGTTTCGTCTGCCCACCTTTCACGCTCCCACGACCGACCGGTTGCAGATGACCACGCGGGACTATATTTACATCGGAGACCGGATGATCTCCGCCGTGGCGTTGGGCTTCTTTTTTCTCTCCGTCATGGTCAGTTATTTCACCGTCCGGCGAATCTTCGATCATCACGTTGGGATCTGGACGGTGGCGTTGATGCTGGGGTGCAATCTCTTCTGGCAGTTTTCCCTCAGCGGCTTGCCCCAGATGTTGATGCTCTTTCTTTTTAGCAGCGCGCTGTACGCCTTGCTGCGGGCGACCGAAATCGGCGCGCGCTTCCTCTGGCCTTTTGGCTGGCTCTCTTTGGCATCGTTGCTCTTCGGGTTGCTCGCGCTGACGCACGGAATCGCCGCCTGGATTTTTGCCGGGGCCTTCGTGTTTTCCGTCGCTCACTTCAGACCCCGCTGGAAAACGGCGCTGTTGATGGGAACGATCTTTTTGGCTGTGTACAGCCCGTGGGTCTACCGCAATTACAAAGTATGTCGCAGCCCCTTCGGCGTGAGCGCCTATACGGCGCTGGAGCAAGTGCGCGGAAGCGAAAATTCCATCATGCGCTCCCAGGATCTTGATCTGACGGGAGTTTCTCCAACAACTTTCCGCAGAAAAGTGCAGAGCCATCTTTCGTCGCAAATGGGAACGCTCCTTAGCGATTTTGGAGGGTTGCTGGCGGCGCCGGTTTTCTTCATGGCGCTCCTGTATTACTTTAAACAGCCATTGCCTCGAACCTTCCGCTGGGCGCTTTTGCTGATGTGGCTCTGTGCAGCTTTGGGAATGGCCGTTTTGGCAATGAACGATGAAGGAACAACGCTGGCTTCCAACGACCTCAATGTGCTGTTCATCCCGACCTTTACCGCCTTTGGAATGGCATTCATCCTGGTCATGTGGACGCGTCTGGATATCAGCGTGAGGCTGGTAAAATACGCGTTTTTCGCCCTGATCTTTGGGTTGTGCTCTCTTCCGCTCTGGAACTACATGACCCTCGGCAGCAAAGGCTTGCAGTGGCCGCCCTATATTCCTCCCGGGATCAGCCTGATGCGGGAATGGACGCAGCCCGAAGAGGTGATCGCCTCCGACATGCCTTGGGCCGTGGCCTGGTATGCCGACCGCAAGAGCCTCTGGCTCCCGATGACCATTCAGACCTTCATCGATTTCAACGACTGGGAGCGCATGGGAGGCCGGGTTGCCGGTATCTACCTGACCCCCATCAGCGGCAACAAAGCGCTCATCAGCGACATTGTAAAGGGCGACTACAAGGAATGGGCTCCGTTCATTTTGCGCAACGTCAACATCAAGGATTTCCCGTTGAAAGCCGTCACCGCCATGCCGATCGACAACCAGTGTATCTTCTACAGTGACCGGGACCGCTGGACGGATCGGATGGACTAATCGCACCTATTTTTCTTTGTCATGGCTGAACCAAAAACCAACGAAACGACGTTTGAAAGCGCCGTCGAACGCCTGGAGCAGATCGTCGAAGCGATGGAAAGCGACCAGCTTCCGCTCGAAGAGATGTTGGAGCGCTACGAAGAGGGAACCCGGCTCGTAAAGCTCTGCTCTGAAAAGCTCGTGGCGGCGGAAAAGCGCATCGAAATCGTGACCCGCAACGCTGCTGGCAAACCGCAGATCACCGAGTACGACCCCGCGACTCCGCCCGCGTCCACGGCACCGCGTGCGCCCAAAGGGACATCCAAACCCGCGCCCTCGGACGATGTCAGCCTTTTCTAGCTCATGGCGTATCTTGAAACGATCCACAGTCCAGCCGACCTGAAGGCGCTCCCCGAGAGCGCCCTGCCGGAGCTTGCGCAGGAGATTCGGACGACATTGGTGAACACCCTTTCGGAGGAAAATCCGCGCTCCGTGGGAGGGCATCTCGGCCCCAACCTCGGCGTGGTGGAACTGACCCTCGCCTTGCACCGCGTTTTCACCACCCCCGCAGACAAAATCCTTTTCGATGTGAGCCACCAGGCTTACGTCCACAAGATGCTGACCGGCAGGCGCGAGCGGCTCGACACCATCCGGCAATACCAGGGGCTCAACGGCTTCCTGCTGCGGACGGAAAGCGAGCACGACTGCTACGGCGCGGGCCACGCGGGCACCGCCCTTTCCGCCGCGCTGGGCATGGCGGCGGGACGCGATCGGCGCGGCTCCGACGAATCGATCGTGTGCGTCGCGGGAGACGCCGCATTCACCTGCGGCGTCAGCTACGAGGCGCTCAATAACGTCGCCGATTCCACCAAGCGGCTCATCGTCGTCCTCAACGACAACGAGTGGAGCATCGCCAAGAACGTCGGCGCCATCGCCAACTACTTCAACAAGATCGCGACGCATCCCACCTATTACCGGCTGCACGAAAAAACGGCGAAGATCGTCGAGCGCCTCGGTGGGCAGACCGCGCGCAACCTCGGCAAGAAAATGGAGGAGGGGATCAAGAACCTCGTCCTCCCCAGTATTATTTTCGAAGAACTCGGGCTCCGCTACTACGGCCCCATCGACGGCCACGACATCCCGCTGCTCCTGCGCACCTTTGAGTTTCTCAAGACCCAGAACGAACCGGTCCTGCTCCACGTCCTCACCAAAAAAGGCAACGGCTACCCGCCCGCCATGATGCAGCCGGACAAATTCCACGGGCTCGGGCGCTTCAAGCACGACACCGGAGAGACCGTCCCCTCGGCCACGCCGACTTATTCCGAAACCTTCGGCAAAGCCCTCGCGCGGTTTGCCGACACAGACCAAACCGTCTGCGCCATCACCGGCGCGATGCCCACCGGCACGGGGTTGGTCCATTTCGCCGACAAACATCCCGACAAATACCACGACGTCGGGATCGCCGAAGAGCACGCCGCCCTGTTCGCGTGCGGCCTGGCCATCCAGGGTTTCCGGCCCTTTGTGGCCATCTACTCGACCTTCATGCAGCGCGCCTACGACATGATCGTTCACGACGTGGCGTTGCAGAACCTCAACG
>JBAXCI010000040.1:0-13870 GCA_037141555.1 Verrucomicrobiota bacterium
TACATCCACCATGTCACCAAACTTCTACTAAACCGACTATGCGGGTGGTATAAGAGCCGGAAATCGGCATCCTCGCTTGCATCTCCGTTCCTTCCCTTCCTGAGTTCCTGATCGTTCTCTTATTGTCACCGCCGCGGCATTCCGGTAGGCTGGCCCCCTTATGTCCACACCGGAGACCTTTACCCTCGGCCACTCGCCCGATCCTGATGACGCTTTCATGTTCTACGCCATGGCGGAGGGCAAGATCGACACCCACGGCTACACGTTTCAGCACATTCTCCAGGACATCCAAACCCTCAACGAGCGGGCCACGCGAGGCGAACTCCACATCACCGCCATCTCCATCCACGCCTACGCCTACGTGATGGACCAATACGCCCTGCTCCCCAGCGGCGCGAGCATGGGCGACGGCTACGGGCCGATGCTCATCGCCAATTCGCGCGACGGCCTCGCCGAAAACGCCACCGACGACGAAATCAAAGCCTGGCTGAAGGGCAAACGCATCGCCGTCCCCGGCAAGATGACCAGCGCCTACCTCGCCCTGCGCCTCTATTTGGGCGACTGCGAGACGGTCGTGGTCCCGTTCGACGAAATTTTCAACCATGTCCGCAGCGGCGAAAGCCCCGTCGGGCTCATCATCCACGAAGGCCAACTCACCTACGAGCGCGACGGATTCAAGCTCATCCGCGACTTCGGCCAATGGTGGAAGGATTCCACCGGCCTGCCGCTCCCGTTGGGCGGCAACGTGATCCGCAAAGACATTCCGCCCGCCCAGCGCAAGGAAATCGCGGACATCCTGGAAGCGAGCATCCGCTACGGCCTCGAACACCGCGCCGCCGGGGTCGCCCACGCCATGCCGCTCGCCCGCGACATGGACACGCCGCTCGCCGACGAGTTCATCGGGATGTATGTCAACGACTACACCCTCGACTACGGCGAGAGCGGCCGCAAAGCGATCGAGCTTTTCCTCAAACGCGCCGCCGACGCGGGGTTGATTCCCGCCCCGGTGGAGTTGGAGTTTGTAAAGTAGCAGGGTTCCGCAGTTTTTGAAACAAGGGTCCCGGCTACGGAATCCGCGTCTTCAATACCGTCGTGCCCGGCGCAACCGGCGTGAGCAGGCGGTCTTCCAAGGTCGCGGGGACCAGGAAGAACTGGCCGGGGGCGAAGGTTTCGCCTGCGCAGGCGACTTTGCCGCCCAGGCAGACCATGATGGCGAAATCTCCCGCAGGCGCGGCTTCGCGCGGGGCGTCCAACGTCCAGCGTTCGATCTCAAAATAGTCGCACTTCACCAGCGGATTGCTTTTCGGGTTCTGAAGCTGCGGTTCGTAGTCGGCGAAATCGATGGAGCGCATCGACTCGGCGACATGCAGCGCGCGCGGCTTGCCATCGAGCCCCGTGCGGTTCCAGTCGAACACACGGTAGGTCGTGTCGCTGTTTTGCTGAATCTCGACGATGACGTTGCCGCCGCCGATGGCGTGAATCCGGCCGCTCGGGATGAAAATGCAATCCCCGGCTTTCGTCGGGATGCGATGGAGCAGATTGGCGCACCGGCCTGTTTCCAGCGATTTTTCGAACGCCTCGCGCGTGGTGCCCGCCTTGAGCCCGGCGAACATATCCGCGCCCTCCTCTGCCGATGCCACGTACCACATCTCGGTCTTGGGCTCGCCTTTTAATTCTGGAGCCACGGCGGCGGGGGGATGCACTTGGACGGAAAGTTTCTCTGCCGCGTCGAGCAGCTTGACCAGGAGCGGGAACCGGCCTGCGGCGTTCGCATAGCGGCTGCCGAAAACTTGCTCGCGGTATTCGGTCCAGAGTTCGTTGAGGGTTTTCCCTCGCAGCGTGCCGCAATGGACGACGCTTTGGGCCTCTTCGCGGTCCACCAACTCCCAAGCCTCGCCGATCACCGCGCCGCTGGGGAGCGATTTTCCAAAGAGCGTTTCCAGTTTGCGGCCACCCCAAACGCGTTCCATGTAGAGGGGTTCAAAAACAAGCGGTGCTGTCAATTTCATGGTGAGAATCGGTTATGAGCCGCACAACATAGGGAAAAGTGAATGGGTGGCAAGGGGAAGAAATCGGGAATTGTGAAAAGACACGCCTCTCGTCTATCTTCCTTCTCCCATGCCCGCCGTTGAGACCCGCAACCTGACGAAAATTTACCGCACCTACCGCAAGGAAGCGGGGCTCTGGGGTGCCGTGAAGGGGTTGGTCCACCGCAACTACGACGAAACGCGCGCCGCCGATGGCGTGAGCTTCACCATCGAGGAGGGGGAACTCGTCGGCTTTCTCGGCCCCAACGGCGCGGGCAAGACCACCGTGCTCAAAATGCTCTCCGGCCTGCTGAACCCGAGCGGCGGCGAGGCGCGCGTGCTGGGCCATGTCCCGTGGGAACGCAAGGACGAGCTCAAGCGGCAGTTCTCGCTGCTGTTGGGGCAGAAAAATTCGCTCTGGTGGGATCTCCCCGCCAGGGAATCGCTCGAACTCAACCGCGCCATTTACGGCATTGAGCGCCACGATTTTGACCGGATCGTGGGCGGCCTCTCCGAGTTGCTCGATGTCGCGGGGAAACTCAACGTCATGGTGCGGGAACTGAGCCTGGGCGAACGGATGAAGATGGAGCTGATCGCCGCCCTGCTCCACGCCCCGCGCGTGCTCTTTCTGGACGAACCGACCATCGGCCTCGACGTGGCGAGCGCGAAAAAAGTCCGCGAATTCCTCAAACATTACAACGCCGGGCACCGCATCGTCACGATGCTCACCAGCCATTACATGCAGGACATCGAGGAGCTGTGCCACCGGGTCATCATCATCGACCACGGGCGGATCATGTTTGACGGTCCCCTCAACGCCATCGTCGACCGGTTTTCCACCCACAAGATCGTCAACTTCACCTTTGAGGACGCCGCCGAGCGGGATTTCACCGCCTTTGGAGAAATCACCGAGCAAACCCCGCAGACCGTCCTGCTCAAAGTCCCGCGCGCCGGGGTGGCCGAGACCTGCCGGGCCGTGCTGGCCCGCTACAGGGTGACCGACATCAACGTGCAGGAAATCCCGATTGAGGAAGTGATCCGCCGGATGTTCCAGCAAGGGGACGGCGCGCCCAGCCCTGCTGCCTAAAACCAAAAAGGGATCAGGAAGTCAGGAAATCAGGAGAAGAAAGGAGATGTTCCACTCCGGAATCTGCGTCAATCTGCGAAATCTGCGGATTTCCTGCTTCTTTTCCTGAGTTCCTGAGTTCCAGATAGATTGCGCGGGGGTAGCCATGATATCTCCCCCTTGAAACGGAGCGGTTCCGGGCGTATTCGTAATCATGAAAATCTCGCGACCGGTTTCGGGACGAATTCTCAGCCACAGTGAGGGGATGGGCACACCCTCCGCCGATACCGTGCGGCAGCGAGCCTCCGAACTTGCGATGATCGAGGGCCGCGAAACGCCCACCGAACAGGATTGGAAGCGCGCCTTCCTGGAACTCCACGGCGGCCACCACGACCCCAATCTCAACGACGAGGACAATGGCATGGTGGGCGCCATCACCGAAATGGACAGCGTCGCCCCCACCCTGGGCCGCCACATTCACCAGGCGGAAACCGACGGCGGCGATAGTCTGGGCGAGGAGTTGATCTCCGAAGGGCTCGAAGAAGCCTCGCACGACCGGATGCTCGAATCCCGGCGCAAAGAGGCGGAGGACGAGCCCATGGAGGGTCGAGACGATAGATTATAGACAATCTGCGCTCCTTTGGATTTGCAAACCGGCGCAACCCGCACTTCAATCCCTCCGTGGCCGACAATTTCGTAACCAGCACGCTCGACACTCCCGACACGCCTTTCGACATCTCCCTGCGCCCGCCGATGTTCAGCGAGTTCGCCGGGCAGGAGAAAGTGTGCGAACGGCTTGAACTCATGGTCCAGGCCGCCCAGCAGCGCGGCGATGTGCTCGACCACATCCTCCTGAGCGGGCCTCCCGGCCTCGGCAAAACCACGCTCGCCTACATCATCGCCAACGCGATGGGCGTCAACATCAAGAGCACCAGCGGCCCGACCATCGAGAAAGCGGGCGACCTCGCGGGCCTGCTCACCACGCTCGAACGCGGCGACGTGCTCTTTATCGACGAAATCCACCGGCTCCAGCCCGCCATCGAGGAATATCTCTACCCGGCGATGGAGGACTTCAAGCTCGACATCATCATCGACCAGGGGCCCAACGCGCGCAGTGTCCGCTTGAATTTGCCCAAGTTCACGATGATCGGCGCCACCACCCGCTCGGGCATGATCTCCTCGCCGCTTCGGAGCCGCTTCGGCATGACCAGCCGCCTCGACTACTACGTGGCCGAGGAGTTGCAAAAAATCCTCCAGCGCAGCGCGCGCATCATCAACATCGACATGGACGCCGAGGGAGCGTTGGAGATCGCCGCCCGCTCGCGTGGCACGCCCCGCATCGCCAACAACCTGCTGCGCTGGGTGCGCGACTACGCCCAGGTGAAGGCCAACTCGATTATCAACCGCGACGTGGCCGACCGCGCGCTTTCCATGCTCGACATCGACGCCGACGGCTTCGACGAAATGGACAAGCGCATCCTGGAAGCGTTGATCCACAAATTCCAAGGCGGCCCCGTGGGGTTGAACTCGCTGGCGGTTGCCATCGGAGAGGAAGCCGGGACGCTGGAAGAAGTGAACGAGCCCTACCTCATCATGCAAGGCTACCTCAAGCGCACCCCGCAAGGGCGCGTTGCCCTCCCCCCGGCCTACCGCAAAGTGGGCGTGCCGGTGCCGAACCGGGCCGGGGAGTTGTTTTAGGCCTCCGGAACCGCGTCGTCGTTCTTGCGCTTTATTGTCGAGCCTCTAAAATGGCCAGCCTTATGTCGATCTGGAACTCCGCCAACCCCCAACTCCGCAATCTTGTAGCCTACGAACCCGGAAAGCCGATTGAAGATGTCGCGCGCGAGCTCGGGCTGGAGCCGTCGCAGATCAGCAAACTCGCCTCGAACGAAAACCCGCTCGGGCCTTCGCCCAAGGCGCTCGAAGCCATGCACGCGGCGTTGGAGAAAGCCCACATCTACCCCGATGGCGGCGGCTACTATTTGCGCGAGGCGATTGCGGAGAAGTTCGGCGTCCAGCGCGCCAACGTGATCCTCGGCAACGGCTCCAACGAACTGATCGAGTTTGTCGGTCACGCGTTTTTGAAACCGGGCGACGAGATCGTCACCTCCAAGCATGCTTTTGTGATGTACAAGGTCGCGGCGCAGCTTTTCGGCGCGAAGACGATCGAAGTGGAAGACCCCGGCTTTGCGCACGATCTCGACGCGATGGCCGCCGCGATCACTCCGCGCACGAAAGCGGTCTTCGTGGCCAACCCGAACAACCCGACCGGCACGCTGGCTTCGCAGGCGCAGATCGACCGTTTTGTGGACCGCGTTCCCGCGAATGTCGTGATCGTGTTTGACGAGGCTTACCAGGAGTTCCTCGAAGAGCCCGCCGACACGCTCAAATTTGTGCGCGAGGGCCGGCCCAACGTGCTGGTTTTGCGCACCTTCTCGAAAATCCAGGGGCTGGCGAGCCTGCGGATCGGTTACGGAATGGGCAACGCGGAGATCATCGAAGTGCTTCAGAAAACGCGCGAACCATTCAACACCAGCGGCATCGCGCAGGCGGGAGCCCTTGCGGCGTTGAATGACGAGGAGCACCAGCGCGCCACGCGGGAGTTGAGCCGCGAAGGCCGCGAGTACCTGGAGCGCAGCTTTGCCTCAGCGGGGCTCGAATACATCCCGAGCGTCGCCAATTTCGTGCTCGTGAAGGTCGGCAAAGGCAAAGAGGTTTTCAAGGCGCTGATGTGCAAGGGCGTGATCATCCGCGACATGGACGCCTACGGGCTGCCCGAGTGGATCCGCGTCACGGTCGGGACGATGGAGGAGAACGCGCGGTTTATTCGGGAATTAAAGCAGCAGCTTGCGGTGTGAGGGGCGGGAACGCTGATGGAATCCTCGGGGAGAACACAAAATTCTTATCGGGTTTTGTCTTAGTTGCTTGGCAAAGCGCATCTCTTTGGCAATAAGAGGCGCGTCAAAAACCAACTCCTTAACTTTCCATGAAGTTTTCTCACCTCCTCGGTATCGCCGTTATCCTTGGCTCCAGCGTCTCCTATGGACAGGACAGCAGTGCGCTTATTGATGCGCTTGTTCGCAAAAAAATCCTCACGACCCAAGAGGCCGAGGAGATTCGCGCCGACCTCATTAAGGAGAACACCTCTACGGACAAGATCAAGCTCAGCAGCTCGATTAAAGAGCTCTCCCTCTACGGCGACGTGCGGCTGCGCTACCAGTATTCGAATTTGGACCCGCAGTTTGATACGAAAGTGGCAAACGGCGATCCCGGGCACGGCACGCAAGGCTCCAAGTTCAATTTCCGGCTCCGTCTGAACGCCGATTTCAAGCTGACGGACAACTGGTTTGGCGGGGTGCAGCTCACCACGAACCAAAACACCGATACCGGCTCGCAGACCTTTGATGGCGGCTTTAGCAACTACCCGGTCTACGTCAGCCGCGCCTATGTCGGCTGGAAGAACGACGCCGATTGGCTCACCATCATCGGAGGCAAACAGCCGAATCCGTTCTACACGTCGGACATGGTGTGGGACCCGAACATCAACCCGTCGGGAGCGGTCGAGGTCGTGAAATTCCACAAGCTCTTCGGGAGCGGCATCCAGCAGACCACCGTCGCCGAGGGAGGCAAGACGGTCGTCTCGATGACGCAAGCTCCCGTGGCAAGCCCTTGGGAATTGACGTTCGCCGCCGGGCAGTTCGCCTTTAGCGACAACAACGAGGATTTCGTGGACGGCCAGAACACCGACGCCTTCCTGTTCCAGGAACAATTGATCTTCGGCTACCGGTTCAGCAAAGACGTGAAACTGACCGTCGCTCCCGCTTACCTGGCCTACAATGCCGCGCAGGTCAACAGCGCGATCAACACCCAGCCGTTCTCGCAAGCCACCGACGGCCTGCGCGCCGGCATTGGCGAGACCCGCAACCTTTCCATCGTCCAGGTGCCCGGCGATCTCTCCTTCAAGGTCGCCGGATTATGCACGAAATTCCTCTGGGACTTCAGCTACAACACGGACGGGGCAAAACGGGTGCGCGATGTGTATGGCGTCGATGGCGGCATCGAAATCGTGAAAGATTCCAAGGGAAATGTCGTGCGTGAATTCCAGCGTTCCAACCATTCGAGCCAGGACGACATGGGCTTCCAGGTCGGCGTTCAGCTCGGGCAGAACGTCAAGAAAGGCGACTGGTCTCTGCTGACGACCTACCGCCAGGTCGGGCTCGCCGCGGTGGACCCCAACTTGAACGCTTCCGACTGGGGTCTGAGCCGGGTCAATTTGCGGGGCTGGAAACTCTCCGCGGCCTACAATTTCAGCAGTGCCGTGGTGGGCCAGATCACCTATTTTGCCGCCGACAACCTCCGCAAGGATCTCGTGGGCGGTCAGGCCACCGGCGGCGCGAAAATCGCCGACGCCAACAGCGACCAGTTGCTGACGCTCGACCTGAACGTCAAGTTCTAGCGGCGGTATTCCGGCGAACGAGGCTGCGAGAAATCTCGCCAACATGCTTGTCATCCCGAACGCATGTGAGGGACCTCGCCAAGGTCTCAAAGCCGAATATTATTCAAAGCGAAGGGGCAATGGAAAGGTCCCTCGCAAGCTCGGGATGACATGCGACAAAGAATTCGCGTAGCTCTACGACTAGCTAATAGGTCATAGCGCTCTCCGAGCGCGATGGGACTGCCCCCCGTGTCTCCAGCCTAAAATAAGGCAGGCTCATATTGCTCTTGCGCGAGCCGAAGGGGTTGCCTAAATTTGCGGTCCATTTCGGCGGCTTGTTGCCGTCCCCTTCTCCCCGTGTCTCAACCCAAACGAATCATTGAATCAAACCCCCAAGGTGTTGCGTTGCTGAGTGGCGACGAAGCGATTGCCCTTGCGGCCCTCCATTGTGGCGTAACGCTGGGAACCGGCTATCCCGGCACCCCCTCCACGGAAATCCTCGAAACCTTCGCCGACCTTGGCGGCAAGGCCCAATGGGCGCCCAACGAAAAGGTGGCCGCCGAGGTGGCGCTCGGCGTGGCCTTCGCCAGCGGGCGCACCCTGGTCACGATGAAACACGTCGGGCTGAACGTCGCCGCCGATGTGCTCTTCACCGCTGCCTACTCAGGCGTTTTGGGCGGCTACGTTTTGGTCTGCGCCGACGACCCCGGCATGGCCTCCAGCCAGAATGAACAGGACACCCGCCGCTACGCTGTTGCCGCGGGCGTGCCGATGCTCGAACCGTCGGATTCCCAGGAAGCCTACGATTTCACAGGTCTTGCGTTTGAACTTTCCGAACGCTGGCAGATCCCGGTGATCCTGCGAGTGACCACGCGCGTCTGCCATTCGCACTCCGCCGTGCAGCCACACGGGAAATTTACCAAGCCGTTGACCCCCTGTTTTACGCGCAACATCCCGGAGCGCGTCATGGTTCCCGCGCACGCGCGCCCGGCCCATCGCCGGTTGCGCAAGAAGCTCGCCGAAATCGAATTCTGGAATGTTGCGGAAGGCCCGAATCGCACGATCAACGACGCGCAATCGCTCGGCGTGATCACCTCCGGCGTCGCGGCGATGCACACGCAGGAAGCCGCGCCCGAAGCCGCCGTGCTCAAGCTCGGCATGACGCATCCGCTCCCGATGGAGTTGATCCGCGGATTCGCTTCGCGCCATCAGCGGTGCGTGGCCATCGAGGAGGGCGACCCGTATTTGAACGACGCGCTCAGCGCGGCGGGGATCGCCGTGGAGAAACGCTTGGAGAGCTACCGCTTCGGGGAGCTGAGTGTGAACCGCGTGCGCCATCTATTGGCGGGCGGGGAAGAACCGCAAACGACGCCACCGCGCGGCAAACCGCCGCAGCTTTGCGAAGGCTGCCCCCATCGCTCCACGTTTTCCGTGTTGAGCGAAATGGGCTGCATCGTGGCGGGCGACATCGGCTGTTACACCCTGGCGGCGATGCCGCCGTTGCAGGCGATGGATACCCAGATTTGCATGGGAGCCAGCATCGGCGTCGGGCTCGGGCTGCGGCACACGCTCGACGAGGAGCAAGCGCGCCGGGTCGTGAGCGTCATCGGCGACAGCACTTTCCTGCACAGCGGCGTGACGGGCCTGATCGAAATGGTTTACAACCCACCGGCCACCGGCCACGTGGTGGTCATCGTCGACAACGGCACCACGGCCATGACCGGTTTGCAGGAACACCCCGGCACCGGCCGTTCGCTGGATCATTCGCGCGCGGGTCAAGTCGTTCCCGAGGAGATCGCCCGCGCTCTCGGCATCCCCAACGTGCAGGTGTTCAATCCCGTCAAGGAACTCGATCGCTTCGAACGGGAACTCAAGGGCGCGCTGGATTCCGGCACGCTCTCGGTGTTCGTCGCCCGCCAACCGTGCATCCTCGCGTTTGGAAAAATCAAAGCTTACGAAAAAGCCATCACCGAGACCTCTTGCAACTGCGCTCAACCCGCTGCTGAATAATGGAAACCTCTGTTACGAATATCAAAATTGCGGGCCTTGGCGGAATGGGCGTTCTGAGCGCATCGTATGTGCTTGCGGAAGCCGTTTTTCTGGCCGGGTACGACGTCAAAAAAGCCGAGGTTCACGGGATGTCGCAGCGGGGCGGCTCGGTCGCGAGCGACATCCGGTTTGGAACGCGCGTCCTCAGCCCGATGATCCCGATCGGCGAAATCGATTTCCTCATCGCCCTCGCTCCCGATTGGGTCGATCTGCACCGGGCGGAATTGCGCCCGGAAGGCAAGCTGATCGTGGCCGATGATGTCCCTGAGGGACTGGCAAACAAACGCGCGCTGAACGTAGCGTTGCTCGGCGTCTTGAGCCGCTTCCTCCCCATTCCCGAAGCCATCTGGCACGCGGCATTGGCCAAAGGTTTCCCAGAAAAACTTCACGTCTCGAATCTCGCGGCTTTCCAATTGGGCCGCGACGGCGCCGACGCAACCCCCCAATAGAAGAAATCCCATGTCCTTCCAGTGGAACGATCACAACGGCAGCTTCCATCCGGATTCCGTATTCGATTTTCTCCCCGAGGAGCAACTCCGCGCCCTTCAGCTCCAACGCCTGCGCGCCACCCTGGAGCGCACCTATAATAATGTGGAGTTCATGCGCAACCGGATGGATTCGCTCGGAGTAAAACCCGAGCAACTGCGCACGCTCGACGACATCCGCCGGCTGCCGTTCACGGAAAAAATCGACCTGCGCGACACCTATCCCTACGGGCTCTTCGCGTGCCCGATGAGCGAGGTGGTCCGCTTGCACGCTTCCAGCGGCACGACGGGCAAACCGATTGTGGTCGGCTACACCCAGGACGACATGGAGACGTGGAAAAACGTCATCATGCGTTCGCTCGCCGCGACGGGAATGCACCGGGGCGATATTCTGCAAAACGCCTACGGCTACGGCCTGTTCACGGGCGGGCTCGGGCTGCATTACGGTGCGGAAGCGCTTGGCGCCACGGTGGTCCCGATCTCCGGCGGCAACAGCGACCGGCAGATCATGATCATGCGCGACTTTGGCGTAACGGCGATCTCCTGCACGCCCAGCTATTTCATTCACTTGATTGAGCACGGCGCTTCGATGGGCGTTGACCTCAAGTCGCTCCCGCTGCGGATCGGCGTCTTCGGCGCGGAACCGTGGAGCGAGGAAATGCGCTGCTACATCCAGCGCGAAGCCAACATCCGCGCGTTCGACATCTACGGCCTCTCGGAAATCATCGGGCCCGGCGTCGGCATCGAATGCGCCTGCCAAAACGGGATTCACATTTTCGAAGACCATTTCCTTTTTGAAATCCTCGATCCGAAAACCGGCGCGCCGGTTCCCGACGGCGAAGAAGGCGAACTCGTGCTCACGACCTTGAGCAAACAGGCCATGCCGATCATTCGCTATCGCACCCACGACATCACGCGCGTGCTGCCGGGCCGGTGTGATTGCGGGCGCTCCATCCGCCGCATCGCCCGCATCGAGCGCCGCAGCGACGACATGCTGATCATTCGCGGGGTGAACGTGTTTCCCTCGCAGATCGAAGCCGCGCTGCTCAAAGTCGAACAGACGCTGCCGCATTACCAGATCATCGTCCGGCGCGAACGCGAGATGGACGAAATGGAAATCCGCATCGAAGTGACGGCGGAAGTTTTCAGCGACCGCGTGAGCGAGATCGAGCGCATCGCCAAGCGGCTTTCCCATGCGGTCGAAAGCACCACGGGCATCCGCGCCAAGATCAGCCTGGTCGAACCGCAAACCATCCAGCGCAGCGAAGGCAAAGCCAAGCGCGTGCTCGATCTCCGCAAACTGGACGCTCCCAAATAATCCAACGCCATGAAGATCCACCAGCTCTCCGTCTTCCTTGAAAATGCGCCCGGCCACCTCGCCACCCCCTGCGCGGTGCTCGCGGACGCCGGGATCAACATCCTGACGCTCACCCTGGCCGACACGCAGCGCTTTGGCATCCTCCGCTTGATCTTGCGGGAATGGGAGCAGGCGCAGCAGGTGCTGGAAAAAAGCGGCTTCGTCGTCAAAGTAACCGAAGTGGTCGCCGTGCAAGTGGAAGACCGCCCGGGCGGCCTCCGCAACGTGCTTCAAATCGTCGAGCAGTCGGGCGTGAACATCGAATATATGTATGCGTTCACCGTGCGCGCCGGCGGCAAGTCGATCATGGTTTTCCGACTGGATAATACCGATAAAGGGATCGCCGCCCTGCTCACGGGCGGAGCCAAGATCCTGAGCGCCGAGGAACTGTACGAACTCGCCGGGCAAGGGAAGTAAACCCCTTCCATGACCGCCTACACCCTGCTCGGTTTTCTCGGCGCGTCAGCGGCGCTCACCATCGCGCCCGGCCCCGACAACGCCTTCATTCTCGCGCAAGGCGTTTCGCGGGGCAGAAAGGCGGCCATCATCACCGCGCTGGGAATGTGCAGCGGGATCAGCGTGCATACCACGGCTGCGGCGCTCGGCATCTCCGCCGCGCTCTATTCCTCCGCTGCGGCGTTCACCCTTTTAAAATACGCCGGAGCGGCGTACCTGCTTTTCCTGGCCTGCAAAGCATTGAAAGAACCGGCGACGCCCCAGCCCGCGTCCGGGATTGTGGGCGCGCGGCAATGGGGCGCGTGTTTTCGCCGGGGCTTCATGATGAACGTCGTGAACCCCAAAGTGGGCCTCTTCTTCCTCGCGTTCCTGCCGCAATTTGTCACGAGGGAGGACGGCGGCATCGCAACTCAAATGGCCCTGCTGGGGCTGGTTTTCATGCTGCAAGCCGTGGGCATCTTCAGCGTGATTGGCTACCTCTCGGGCAGCTTGGGGGACGTGCTTTTGAAAAAGCCGGGCATCGCCAAATATTTCGCCTGGCTCTCGGCGGGTGTTTTCGGCGCGCTGGGCCTCAAGCTCGCCTTCGCGCAGCGTTGAGGGAAGCGATCCGACCGAAAAGAATATGGACTGGAGCGGGTGACCGTATGCGTCCACTTCGCAGCATTGCCCAGCCAGCGAGAACACCGTGTCAAGTCAGCGTCTGCCGCCACGCGTGAGGAGATTGGCCATAAGCCTGTTTGAAAGCAATAGATAGGTGAAAACCCGAGCTGAACCCGACGCGCGCGGCTACGTCGTCCAGCTTGGCGTCGCTCGATGCGAGCAGCCGCCGTGCGCGAGTCAGCCGCAGGTGAATGACGTATTGCCACGGCGCGAATCCCGTGTGCGCACGAAAGGCGCGGCGAAAATGCGAATACGCGACGCCAAGTCGTTCAGCCAGCGCTTCAACGTTAACCGCCTCGGCATGGTTATCGCTGAGGTAACGTGCCGCCTCGTTCACGGCTCGTTCGATGCGGGAAGGCTTTGAGCGGGCCGGCGCGATCCGAGCGCATAGCGCGAGCACCTGCAGCGCGGCGGCAGATAATTCAGGCTGGAAGCCGATCGACCCTTTTTGGCTTCGTCTGTGTATGGCATTGAGCATCTCCTCCAAGCCGGCGTCGATCGCTCCGCCGCGCAGAATAGTCCGAGGCAAAAAGGCTCCGGCTTGCAGGAGTCCCTCTACAACAGGTCCCTGCACTTCGATCCAGCTTTCCTCCCAGCCCGTCTGCGGGTCGGGGTGATAACGATGCCAGGTTTTCGGTAGGAGCAGAAAGACCATGCCGGTCTCGACGCTACGCTTGCCCGTCGCGCGCGTTTCGAGCCAACCGCGCCCCGACGATATGAGCACGATTTGGAGAGAGTCCAGCACTCTGCCGTGCTCCCAGTCAAAGTGGTGGTCTTCAGGGTGTTTTGCAGGCGGGTATCCTGCGCCAGCAGGAATTCGCGAAAACCCCGAAGCGGTTACACCCAGCCCCCATTGGCGTAATTCAGGGGAGATGGGTAAATAGCGAAAGTAATTTTCGGAGAAGCGGGTCATTTTCTATATGCTTATGATCATTCTGACCATTCCATTTCGGATGGCGATCCAATAATCTCACGGTATGAATACTCCCCCTCTCCGCATCGGACTCTTCGGCATTGGCCTCGACACGTACTGGCCGCAGTTCCCCGGGCTGAAGGAGCGACTCGAGGGATATGTCGCTCGCGTCGCGCAGAAGCTCGAACGGCCGGGGGCCGAGATCGTCAACTTGGGATTAGTAGATAACCCCGAGCGCGCCTATACCGCTGGCCGTGAGTTTCGCCGTGCGGACGTTGATCTCATTTTCCTTTACGTCACCACCTATGCCCTCTCTTCCACGGTGCTGCCAGTGGTGAGGCGCGCCAAGGTGCCTGTGGTCGTGCTGAACATCGTGCCCGAGCCAGCCATCGACTATGCTGCGTTTAACGCGCTCGGCGATC
>JBAXCI010000041.1:0-13669 GCA_037141555.1 Verrucomicrobiota bacterium
CTGCAAAAAGCGGTGCGCACCGACAATTACGCGGTGTTCCAGCAATACGCCGCGCTCGTCAACGAGCAGGACAAGCAGTTCTACACCTTGCGCGGGCTGCTTGATTTCAAGGCGACGCAGTCGATCCCGATCGAAGAGGTCGAGTCGATTGAGTCGATCATGAAGCGCTTCAAAACGGGCGCGATGTCCTACGGCTCCATCTCCCAGGAAGCCCACGAAGCGATGGCGATTGCGATGAACCGCATCGGCGGCAAATCCAACACCGGCGAAGGCGGCGAAGACCCCGAGCGGTTCCTCCCGATGGCCAACGGCGACTCGAAAAAGAGCGCCATCAAGCAGGTCGCTTCCGGGCGGTTTGGCGTCACGAGCAACTACCTCACCAACGCCGAGGAAATTCAAATCAAGATGGCCCAAGGGGCAAAACCCGGCGAAGGAGGCCAGCTTCCCGGCTCCAAAGTTTACCCGTGGGTCGCCAAAACCCGCCATTCCACGCCGGGCGTCGGCCTCATCTCGCCGCCTCCGCATCACGACATTTACTCGATTGAGGATCTGGCCGAGCTGATCCACGATTTGAAGAATGCCAACCGCGCCGCGCGCATCAGCGTGAAGCTCGTCTCCGAAGTCGGCGTCGGCACCATCGCGGCGGGCGTCGCCAAGGCCCACGCCGACGTGGTCCTCATCAGCGGCTTCGACGGCGGCACCGGCGCTTCGCCGCAGACCAGCACCAAACACGCGGGGCTCCCGTGGGAACTCGGCCTCGCCGAAACCCATCAAACGCTCGTTTTGAACAACCTGCGCAGCCGGATCATGGTCGAAACCGACGGCCAGCTCAAAACCGGCCGGGATGTGGTCGTCGCCGCGCTGCTCGGGGCCGAGGAATTCGGCTTCGCCACCGCGCCGCTCGTCACCCTCGGCTGCATCATGATGCGCGTCTGCCATTTGAACACCTGCCCGGTGGGCGTCGCCACGCAGAACCCGGAACTGCGCAAGCGGTTCACCGGCGACCCGGCTTACACCGTCAATTTTATGCGGTTCGTCGCGATGGAAGTCCGCGAACTGATGGCCCAACTCGGTTTCCGCACGCTCAACGAAATGGTCGGGCGCACCGATCTGCTCGAAGCCAAGCAAGCCATCGCGCATTGGAAAGCCAAGGGCGTCGATCTCTCCGCCATCCTTTATCAGCCGCAGGCGGGACCGGAAATCGGCCGCTACTGCCAGATGGCGCAGGATCACGGCATCGACAAATCGCTCGACGTCACCGTGCTGCTCGACCTCTGCAAGCCCGCTCTCGAGCGCGGTGAGAAGGTCAAGGCCACGCTCCCCATTCGCAACGTCAACCGCGTCACCGGCACGATCCTCGGCAACGAGATCACCAAACGCTACGGCGCGGCGGGGTTGCCCGAAGACACCGTGCATTTGCACTTCAAAGGCTCGGCGGGTCAGAGCTTTGGCGCGTTTGTGCCAAAGGGCGTCACGCTGGAACTCGAAGGCGACACCAACGATTACATCGGCAAAGGCCTCAGCGGCGGGAAGATCATCCTCTACCCCTCCGCAGGGTCCACCTTCGCGGCGGAAGAGAATATCATTGCCGGCAACGTCGCCCTCTACGGCGCGACCAGCGGCGAAGCCTACATCGGCGGCCAGGCGGGCGAACGGTTCGCGGTCCGTAACTCCGGCGTTAGCGCGGTGGTCGAAGCCGTGGGCGACCACGGTTGCGAATACATGACCGGCGGACGGGTCGTTGTGCTTGGCGGGACTGGCCGCAACTTCGCGGCCGGCATGAGCGGCGGCGTCGCCTATGTCCTGGACGAAACCGGCTCCTTCCCGTGCCGCTGCAACCAGCAGATGGTCGGCTTGGAGAAGATGGAAGGCGAGGAGATCGAAGAAATCCGCCAACTCATCGCCCGGCACGCCCAATACACCGGCAGCAAGCGTGCCGCCCAGGTGTTGGCGCAATGGGAGGCCATGGCGCCCAAGTTCGTCAAAGTCATGCCCAAAGATTACAAACGGGTCATTGCCGCCATCAAGAAAGCCCAGGACGACGGCCTGAGCGGCGACGACGCCCTCAACGCAGCCTTCGAAGCCAACTCGCGCGACCTCGCACGCGTCGGCGGCGGTTAGAATCCACAGAGGAAGAGTTTTATCCGCAGATTTCGCAGATGAACGCAGATTAAAGAAAATGAAGAATGACCCGCAGAAATACGCGGTGATTGGAGCGGCGATGGAAGTCCATCGGCACTTGGGACACGGCTTTCTGGAAGCCGTTTACCAGGAGGCTTTGGCTTTCGAGTTCACCGCTCAGAACATCCCGTACGAACGCGAAGTCGATCTTGCTGTGTTCTACAAAGGCCGGCGTCTTCGCTGCGGTTATCGTGCCGATTTTCTCTGTTTTGATTCACTGGTTATCGAAACAAAAGCTATCTCAAAACTGACTAGTGCGGATGAAGCCCAAGCCATCAACGAATTGAAAGCAACCGGTCTCAACCGGGCATTATTGATCAACTTTGGCTCATCGAGCCTTGAACATAAACGTCTTGTCCACAATCTGCGAGAATCTGCGAAATCTGCGGATAACTCCTTGGAAGTAACACTTTAAACACAACGAAAAATGGGTAAGCCCACTGGATTCCTCGAATATCTCCGCGAACTGCCGCTCGACCGTCCGGCTTTGGAACGCATCAAAGACTGGAACGAATTCCACAGTCACATGAAGCCGCAAGATTTGCGCAATCAGGCCGCGCGGTGCATGGATTGCGGGATTCCCTTCTGCCACACCGGCACGCTCATCAGCGGCATGGCCAGCGGCTGCCCCGTCCACAACCTCATCCCCGAGTGGAACGACCTCGTCTATCGCGGCCTCTGGCGCGAAGCGCTTGACCGCCTCCACAAGACCAACAACTTCCCCGAGTTCACCGGCCGCGTTTGCCCCGCTCCGTGCGAAGGCTCCTGCACCATCGGGATCAACTGCCCGCCGGTCACGATCAAAAACATCGAGGTCTCCATCATCGACAAAGGCTGGGAAGAAGGTTGGGTGGTTCCGCAGCCGCCCACCATCCGCACCGGCAAGAAGGTTGCCGTCGTCGGTTCCGGCCCTGCGGGGTTGAGCGCCGCCGCGCAGCTCAACAAAGCGGGCCACAGCGTCACGGTGTTCGAACGCGCCGACCGTCCGGGCGGGTTGCTCATGTATGGCATCCCCAACATGAAGCTCGATAAGGAGCAGATCGTCCTGCGCCGCATCCAACAACTCGAAGCCGAAGGCGTCGAGTTTGTCTGCAACACCGAGGTCGGCAAGAACCTCGCCACTGAGCAGTTGCTCAACGATTTCGATGCCGTGGCACTCTGCACCGGCGCAACCAAGCCGCGCGATCTTCCCATGGAAGGCCGCGAACTCAAAGGCGTCCACCTTGCGATGGAATTCCTGGGGGCCAACACCAAGTCGCTCCTCGACAAGACCGCCGCGCCGATCAGCGCCGCTGGCAAAAACGTGATCGTCATCGGCGGCGGCGACACCGGCACCGACTGCGTCGGCACCTCCATCCGCCATGGCGCGGTGAGCGTCACGCAGGTGGAAATCCTGCCCAAGCCTCCGCTGGAGCGCGCCAACGACAATCCGTGGCCCGAATGGCCCAAAGTGTACCGCACCGACTACGGCCAGGAAGAAGCCGCCGCGAAATTCGGCGCAGACCCGCGCGTTTTCCTCACCACCGCCAAGCGCTTCATCGGCGACACGGAGGGCAACGTGAAGGAAGTGCACTTGGTCCAGATCGAGTGGAAGAAGAACGAGAAAGGCCAGTTTGTGCCGCAGGAAGTCGCCGGTTCGGACAAGATCGTCCCGGCAGAACTCGTCCTGCTCGCTCTCGGCTTCCTTGGGCCGGATCAAGCCCTCCTGGATTCGCTCAACGTCGAACGCGACGCCCGCAGCAACATCAAAGCCGAGTTTGAACGCTACACGACCAACATCCCCAAGGTCTTCGCAGCAGGCGACTGCCGCCGTGGACAGAGCTTGGTGGTGTGGGCCTTCAACGAAGGCCGAGGCGTCGCCCGCGAGATCGACCGCGCTCTGATGGGCTCTACCGATCTGCCGTAGGACAGAGATTTTTATCCGCAGATTACGCAGATTACCGCAGATTTTCAGGAGAAGAGTCCTCTTCAGAAATCTGCGGTAATCTGCGTAATCTGCGGACCGCCTTTTTCTCTTCTTCCTCAATCTTTCATTCTGCATAATCTGCGGATAACTCCTTTCCTTATGACCAGTTCCGAACTCCGCCAGTCGTTCCTCGATTTCTTCCGCGAAAAAGGGCACACCATCGTCCCGTCTTCGAGCTTGATGCCGAGTTCGCCGAATTTGCTCTTCACCAACGCCGGCATGAACCAATTTGTGCCGATCTTCCTCGGTGAAGCCGCGGCGGACGTGGACAAATGGCAGGGGGCCATCCCCGGCCGGGCGACGCGCGCTTCGGATACGCAGAAATGCATCCGCGCGGGCGGCAAACACAACGATCTCGACGACGTGGGGCTCGACACCTATCACCACACCTTTTTCGAGATGCTCGGCAACTGGTCGTTCGGCGATTATTTCAAAACCGAAGCCATCGAGTGGGCTTGGGAGCTCGTCGTCGGACGCTGGAAGTTCCCGCCGCAACGGCTTTACGCCACGGTTTACAACCCGGACGCTTCCAAGGGCGATCCGGCGGATTTCGATTTCGAGGCTTACGACTGCTGGGCCAAGCTGTTCGAGAGCGCGGGGCTCGACCCGAAAGTCCACATCGTCAACGGCAACAAAAAAGACAACTTCTGGATGATGGGCGAGACCGGCCCGTGCGGCCCGTGCTCGGAGTTGCACGTCGATCTCACCCCGGCGGGTGACACGCGAGGCAAGCTCGTCAACATGGGCAGCGCCGAGTGCATCGAGATTTGGAACCTCGTCTTCATCCAGTTCAACGCCAACCCGGACGGCTCCTTCTCGCCGCTGCCCGCAAAGCACGTCGACACCGGCATGGGCTTTGAGCGCGTCGCCTCGATCATCCAGGGGACCAAGAATTTCACCGACTTCGCCCACGCGAAAATCTCCAACTACGAGACCGACATTTTCCGGCCCATCTTCGACGAGTTGGAGAAGATGAGCGGCCACCGCTACGGCTGCACGCTCCCCGTTTCCGGCAGCACCGGCGACACCGAGGAGGAGAAGATCGATGTGGCATTCCGCGTCATCGCCGACCACATTCGCACCCTGAGCTTCGCCATCGCCGACGGCATCCAGCCCGGCAACACCGACCGCAACTACGTCCTGCGCCGCATCCTGCGCCGGGCCGTCAAATACGGCCGCACGCTCGGCTTCCACAAACCGTTCTTCTACCAACTCGTGGACGTGCTCGCCCTCACCATGGGCGATGTGTTCCCGGAAATCCGGGCGAAACAAAAGCACGTCGAGGAAGTCTTGAAGCGCGAGGAGGAGGCGTTCAACCGGACGCTGGACAAGGGGATTGCGCTCTTTGAGGCGGAGGCTGCACATGCGAGTTGCATCTCTGGCTCCTTTGCCTTCCGCCTCTACGACGAACAAGGTTTCCCGCTCGACCTCACCGAATTGCTGGCCCGCGAACGCGGCCTCAGCGTAGACAAAGAGGGCTTCGAGAAGCTGATGGAAGAGCAGCGCAACCGCGCGCGCGCCGCGCAGAAGCGCGAGATCATCAGCGTTTCCAACATCGACGCCGCGCCGACCAAGTTTATCGGGTATGACGCGCTCTCCACACCCGCCACCGTCCTTGACGTGGTGGAGGTGAAGGGCAAGACCGCTGTGATTCTCGACGTCTCCACTTGCTACGCCGAGATGGGCGGGCAGGTCGGCGATACCGGCGAGATCGAGGGCGGCGGCCAGCTCTGGAACATCGTCACCACGCAGAAGACCGGCGCAACGTGGCTTCATTTCCTCGCCGAGAGCGACGCGCCCGCTGTGGGGGCATCCGTCACGCTCACCGTGGACACCGCCCGCCGCGCGGCCATCGCCCGGCACCACACCGTCACGCATTTGCTGCACCTGGCGTTGCACGCGGTGGTCAGCCCGGAGGCCACGCAGAAAGGGTCGTTCGTTGGCCCGGACAAACTCACTTTTGACTTCAACAGCGGCGCGCTCACCACGCAGCAAATCCGCGACATCGAACGGTTCGTGAACGAGAAGATCGTCGAGAACGCGCCGGTCTCGTGGACGGAAGTCCCCTACGCCGACGTGCGCGCCAACGCGGGCATCATGCAGTTCTTCGGCGACAAATACGGCGACGTGGTTCGCGTGGTGCAGATCGGCGGCGAACGCAACGCGCTCAACGGCTACTCCATGGAACTCTGCGGCGGCACGCACGTCCGCGCCACCGGGGAGATCGGGCTTTTCCGTATCGTGAGCGAAGCGGCCATCGCGGCGGGCGTCCGGCGCATCGAAGCCGTGGCGGGCCTCGAAGCCTACGAGTTGGCTCGCGCTGCCTCGGACCGGATCGTCGGCCTCGCGGCAAAACTCAACGCCCCGATGGGCGAACTGGAGAAGAAACTCGACGCGCTGCTCGCGGAACAGAAAGAACTCCAAAAACAGCTCAAGGCCGTGCAGCAACGGCAAGCGGCGGACACAGCCAGCGCGCTGCTTTGCAAAGCCGAGACGCTCAACGGCATCCCGGCGATCATCGCGAACCTCGGAGCGGTGGATGGCGACGCGCTGCAAGCGGTGGCCGATGCGCTCAAGGGCAAGTTTGCTGGAGTTGTCGTGCTCGCGGGCGCGACGGAAGGCAGCGTCGCGCTTGCGGCCAGCGTTTCGCCGGAGTTCGTGAAGGCATTCCAGGCCGGGAAGCTCATCCAAGCCATCGCGCCCATCGTCGGCGGAAAGGGCGGGGGACGTCCCGACTTCGCGCGCGGTGCGGGCAAAGACACCGCGCAACTGGATGCGGCGTTGGGAAAAGCTCGCGATGTCTTGGCGCAGTAGCGCGGCGGCTCCAGAGGAAGGTCGCGACCCCACACGCGCGCGCGTGTCATCCCGAACGCAGTGAGGGACCCCTCCAACGCCAGAGCGCGCGGAGAGATCAAATCATATTCGCCGAAGGGACGGGCGTTCTGGTGCAGGGCGCGGTTGCAATGGAACGCCTTGCATAGCTTGCGAGGTCCCTCACTGCGTTCGGGATGACAGGCGCTTTTTGCTTTTTACCCATTCGAGCGCGCTGTATCCGTGGGAACCTTTTCACCCTGGCGGGAAGAGGGTTCGCGAAAGATCATCCCATTTCGGGTTCATCGTTGCAATGAGCGCGTCTTTCTTGGATCGCCGCCACCCTTTGATTTCCTTTTCACGCGCGATCGCATCCCTCGGGTTGGGAAACAGCTCGTAGTACACAAGCCTGTCCACGCGATACCGCTTGGTAAAACCTTCAACGGCTTGGTTGCGATGTTCCCACACCCGACGTTCCAGGTTGTTTGTCACACCCGTGTAAAGAACCCCTGCGAAGAGTTGGTCATCAGGTAAACGAACAGATATTTCACGTCTGCGCTCTCCTGCGCGACGCTACTCGCCGATCAGCGCCCGGTACTCCGTCGCGTTTTTCAGCTGCGCGAGTTCTTCGGGGGCGTCGAGGGCGACGAGGAAGATCCAGCCTTCGCCGTGCGGGTCGGTGTTGACGAGGGCGGGGTTGTTCTCCAGCGCTTCATTGACCGCGACGACGGTTCCCGTGACGGGCGAATAGATGTCCCCGGCGGCCTTGACCGATTCCACGACGGCGGCGGGCGCTTTGGCCTGCACTTTGGCCCCGATCTTGGGCAGCTCGACATAAACCACGTCGGTCAACTCGGCCTGGGCGTGGTCGGTGATGCCGACGCGCGCCTGGCCTTCTTCGAGGCGGACCCATTCGTGTGTTTCGGAATATTTCAGATCTTCGGGAACGTTCATGTCTATTTCTTGTGGAGCGGTTTTTTTTGAATGGTCGCCGGAAAACGGCGGCCACGAATGTCGATTTCGATTTCTTCGTTGATCCGGGCAAACTCGGCGGGCACGTAGGCCATGCCGATGCCGATGCCGAGCGTGGGCGAGACGGTGCCGCTGGTGGTTTCGGCGATCGGGTTGCCGTCCTTGAACACGGTGTAATGCGAGCGCGGCGGCGGGGTTTTGCCCTTCATTTTGAACGGGACGAGCCGGTGCCCGACGCCTTTTTCGCGTTGCTGCGCCAGCTTTTCGCGCCCGATGAATTCCGGTTTCTCCAGATCGACGAAGAACGACATGCCCGCCTCCATCGGCGTGCGGTCGGGCGAAAGATCGGAGCCGTTGAGCGGGTAACACATCTCCAGGCGCAAGGTGTCGCGCGCGCCGAGGCCGCACGGTTTGATGCCGAGGTCCGCCCCTTTTTCCAGGATGGCGTTCCAGATCGTCGGCGCGCATTCCGCCTGAAAGAAAAGCTCGAAGCCGTCCTCGCCGGTGT
Source organism: Verrucomicrobiota bacterium (assembly GCA_037141555.1). GTDB lineage: Bacteria > Verrucomicrobiota > Verrucomicrobiia > Chthoniobacterales > Chthoniobacteraceae > UBA695. Next base: position 8,439 of record JBAXCI010000041.1, read on the forward strand.
AGCCCGTGCGGGCGATCAGGACGGGAGTGCAATCGGCCTCGTAGCGTTGGATTTCGTTGCGCGCCGGGCGGGAGATTTTCCCCTCAAAGAAGCGGTCGAAAAGCTGGGCTGCAAGCGGTCCCTGCACGGCGATTCCGGCGAACTCGTCGCTGCGGTTTTCCAACAGCACGCCGGGGCGCAGATGGCTCTGCATCCAGGCGACATCCTCGTCGATCATGCTGGCGTTGACCACCAGGAGGTATTTGCTCTCTTCGAGGCGGTAAACCAGGAGGTCGTCGATGACGCCGCCGCGTTCGTTGAGCAGAAAGCTGTATTGCGACTCGCCGATGCCGAGGCGGTCGACATTGTTGGTCAGCAGGAGATTGAGCCACGTGCTGGCCTCGGGGCCGCTCACAAAAACCTCGCCCATGTGGGAGATGTCGAACACCCCGAGCGTGTTGCGCACGGCGTGGTGTTCGTCGAGGATGCCGCTGTATTGGACCGGCATGTGCCAGCCCCCGAAATCAACCATTCTGCCTCCTGCCGCTACATGGGCGTCGAACAACGGAGTTTTTTTTGGTGGAAGCGATGAGGCGGTTTCAGAAGACACGCTGCCATGCTAACGAGGGTCGGGGGAAAGTCAATGCGTGGGAACAGTTTGCCTTGCCGTCGGTTCGGGGCTATGAAGAGCGGTTTCCATTCTTCATGAACGTGATCGACTCTTTGGAACGCCGTTTCGGACGCTTCGCCATTCCCGGCTTGGTGCGGATGATTGTGGGGCTGAACGTGCTCGTGTATATCCTGGGCAGGCTCAATCCGTCGGCGCTTTCCTGGCTGGATCTGGACCCGATCGCCATTTGCCACGGTCAGCTTTGGCGGCTGGTGACCTACATTTTCATCCCGAACTACGGCAGCATTTTCGCGGCGGTTTTCGGCCAGTCGGGCAATGCGCTGGATACCGCGTGTAGTCTGGCGTTTTTGTGGATGATCGGGGACAGCCTCGAAGAGGTATGGGGCGTGTTCCGGCTCAATCTGTTTTATTTGATCGGCATGGCGGGAACCACCGTGGCGGCGTTTCTCTTCGGCGCGCAATTTTCCAACGGGATGCTCAATCTGTCGCTCCTGTTTGCCTTCGCCTGGTATTTTCCGAATACGCGCATTTTGTTTTTTTTCGTGCTTCCGGTGTTGGTGAAATGGATCGCGTGGTTCTCCGCCGCGATGCTGCTCCTGCGCTTTGTCTCCTTCGACGACGCTTCCTACCGCATGGCCATCGTCGCCGCGCTCGCCAATTTCCTGCTCTTTTTTGGGCCGCAGTTCGTGGCCAGCGTCCGCGAACGCCGCGAGGTGGACGGCCGGCGGCGGAAGTTCGCCAAAGCCGCCCTTGCCGCGGACGAGCCGCTCCACCAGTGCGCCGTTTGCCAGCGCAGCGACATCTCCCACCCGGAGCTCGAATTCCGCGTGGCGCGCGATGGAAACGATTACTGTATGGAGCACATTCCTTCACGGTCCAATGTTTCTGCTGAATAACATCCTCGGCGTTTTTTGCGCGATCGATCTGTTCGTCTGGTGGCGGAGCATCCGCAACTTGGGACGCACGGTGCACTGGGGCGTGCGGATGGCGGTGCATTGTTTTTTCACGGCGCAGCTTGGCGTGGTGGCAGCGATTTGCTGGACAGTTTACAGACGGGACGGCACCCACATCCCGGCTTCGGTTTTATCCGTGACCCTCATCTGGCACCTCATTGTCGCCCCGCTTACGCTCGTGGGAAATCTGCTGGGAATGACCGTTCAGGCGGTTGCCGGTTTCTTTCGATATCCAAAACCGAAACCGGCTGCGCCGAGTTTGCCCGGGAGCGAAAAGGAAGGGCTTTCCCGCCGCGATTTCCTCGGGACGGTTGCCACCTTGATCCCGCCCGTATTGACATTCTCTCTTGGCTCTGTTGCCGCCAAGCAATTAGGCAAGTTCCGCATCCGCCGGTTGACGCTAACGATTCCAAACCTGCCAGCGGCTCTCGACGGGATGACCATCGCGCACCTCACCGATTTGCATGTCGGCCAGCTCACGAAGGGCCGCGTGCTCAGGAAAATCGTCGCGGAAGCCAACAAACTGGAAGCGGACTTGATGCTCTTCACGGGCGACTTGATCAACAGCGATCTCGGATTCCTGCCCGCCGCCCTGGAGACGCTGCGCGCCTTGCGTCCCCAGCCGGTGCTGTGCGAAGGCAACCACGACGTGGGCTCGGACCGGGGCGGATTTGAGAGCGGCATCCAAGAAGCCGGTTTCACCCTGCTGCTGGATGAAACCGTCTCGATTTCCGTGCGCGGCGTCCCCGTGCAACTGCTTGGGATCCGCTGGGAGGGCCCGCATAATTTGCAGAATCGCCACGACGAAAGCGGCCTCGCAGCTTCGATGAGAACCGTGTTGCAGCAGCGGGACCCGGCGGCGTTCCCGATCCTGCTGGCGCACCATCCGCACGCGTGGGATTACTGCGGCGACATCCCGCTCACCCTCTCCGGCCACACCCACGGCGGGCAGTTGATGTTGAACGACCACCAAGGGTTTGGCCCCTGGATGTTCCGGTATTGGACGGGGCTCTACAGCCGCCCGGCGACTCCGGCGCACCCCGCCCAGACGCTGTTGGTCAACAACGGGATCGGCAACTGGTTTCCCCTTCGCACGGCAGCCCCGGCGGAGATTGTGCATCTCACGCTCCGGCGTGGGTAGGGGCGCGGGGGCGATCAAGATCCGATTTCCATACATTAGCCTCCGTCGAAAGTGCCTCATTCCATAGATATGAAAACCATCTCTCTGATCCTCCTGCTTGTCTCCCTGAGCTTGCTTCTGGGTTCGTGTGCGACGGACCCGGAAGACAAAGCCTTTTTTGAAACGGGCTGGCGTCATCCCGGCGAAAACGAAACACGCATGATGCGTTAGAGCCCTCAGCGCCCGCCCCGGATTCACAATCTTCAACCCGCCCACGCCACCGGCTTGCAAGCGGGCAACGAGATATTCGCCGATGGTGGGACGTCGTTCGATGACGCTCCCAAAGGGTGTCATCCCGAGCGCCAGCGAGGGAACTCACAACAATCCCAGTGCGTGATTTTTTCTGTTGTGCCGAGCTTGGAGTGGCTTGCGGGGTCCCTCGCTGCGCTCGGGATGACAAGCCTGTTGGGACGGCTTTTTTCCGTCTCTTGTGCTCAAGGCCTCACGTTCCCGGCACGACTTTTTGCACGAGGCGCTGGATGCCTTCCTGCGCGAACTCGCTCGGCGGATAGAGCTTCTGCGCTTTGAGATACCAGGCGAGGCTTGAGCCGGTTTGCCCCTTGCCTTCGAGTTGCTGCGCCGTGCGGACGCAGCGGACAAAATCCGAGGCTTCGGTGGTGAGGTTGGCCCGCAACTGGTTGAGCTTGGTATCTTCGGGGAATTGCTGGTAGGCGCGCTCCACCCCTTCCCATGCGCCGCTCGTGTCGCCGCGTTTGGCAATCTCGGTGCTGCGCCCGACAACGGTTTCGATCTGCTGGAGGTTCATCAGCGCGGCTTCGAGTTGCTTCTGGCGCTCGGGATCAAATGCGGTGGCCGCGAGGAAGCGGGCTTTGTCGGCGTAGATCTGCCGGTAATTGCGCTGGCTCATCAACTGCTCCAGGTCGGTGATCGCTTTGCCCTGCACATCGGCGTGCGAGAAGATCATGCCCGAGACCTCTGCCAGCGCGGGATTGCGCGGCCAAAGGGTGGTCGCCTCGCGGAGTTCGTTTTCGAGCGTGACTTTGTCTCCGCTGACGGCGGCGTTTTTGGCCTTGGCAAGGTGCAGGGCGCTCACGGTGCGGGCGGTTTCAATGGCTGCGCGCGGCTGGGAGGCGTCGAAATCCTTGGCGAGGGTTTCGAGCTCTTTGACCAGCGATTCGGCGAGCGTGTAATCGCGGACGTCGAGCGCGGAGATGAGCCGGTTGCCTTTTTGCGTAAATTCGAGCGCCTGGCGTTTCTTGTCGCGGTTGAGGGTGCGGATTTCCGGCATGTATTCGCCGACGATGAACGCCTCGCCCAGGCGTTTGGTGGCGCTTTCGGTCTCGTTTTTCTGGAGCAGGAAATTGTAGGCGTCCACCCCTTCCTTCACGTCGCGCATCGCCTCGTTGGCGAGCGAATCGACCACGCCGACGGTGGGTGGCATTCCGGTGCCCTTGGCGAAAAGTTCCTGCGTGTCCTTGCCGACTTTCATGCTCGTGCCGCCGTCGCTGAAGATGTGCCGGTAGAACCGCGTGGCCATCACGACGTGCTGGAAACGGCGCTGCATGAAGTATTGGACGATGAGCGCCTGGAACTCGATGCGGGCCTGCACCTCGGAGATTTCGCGTTTGCCGTTGTTGGCCACGATGCGGGCGTTGACCTCCGCGAGCCGCTGGAGGTAGGGAGCGGTGCGCATGTCCTGCTCCTTGTTCGCCTGGGCCTGCTGGGCCGCTTTGCTTTTGCCAGCGGTCGAGAGCACGGAGGAGTCGGTGTGCTGGGAGGCCCACTCATACTGCTTGCGCTGGTTTTGCAGCTCCTGGTTGGCCATCACGAGCCGGTCCTGCGCCCGCATGGCCAGCCACGCGCTGTAAACGGCATCGGCCAAGGCATCGCAAAGGTGGGCGTCGATGGTGTAGTTGGACGCCTGCGGCAGCAGCTTCCACGCTTCGATGGTGGCGGTGCGGCTGTCGTTCTCGGGTGCCAGCTTGGTGAGAATGGCGCGCAGGAGGGTCTGGTATTTCAAATCCTCCGCGGTGGTTTCCTCGGGGGCGTTCAGATATTTCTCAAACCGCGCCTGGAAGAACCGTTGGTTAGCGACATTCCAGTTTTTGCCGTCCCAGGAAAGGATTTCGTTGCCGGGGTTGAACGACGGCACATCCTTGCCGAGAAATGAGCTGCCCTGCGGCGCGCTTTTGGGCGCGGAGGACGAGGAAGAAGAGGACGCCGGGGCTGCGGGTTGCGGCTGCGGACTGGAGGGCACGGGAGCGTCGGGAACCTGGGCGCGCACGGTGGCCGCGCTGCAAAGAACGAGCGAAAGAAGGAGCCGTTTCATGCCTTTTTAAGATCCTTTACGGTGAGGATTCCCTTCTCGTCCACTTCGACGGAGAAGTTGAAGTGCTGCCCTTTTTGGATGTTCACGCTGTTGAATTCGGCGGGGATGAAGACCGGCAGGATTTCGGAGCCGCCGCCGGATTTCACCTCGACGGAGAAAAGTCGTCCCGACTGCGTGGAGGAAGCCAGGTAGTTCCAG
>JBAXCI010000042.1:0-13551 GCA_037141555.1 Verrucomicrobiota bacterium
CTCGTCCAGCCCGTAGTGGTTGAGGATCGCCCCCATGTCGAGGTCGTCCGTCATGATCAACCCGCCGAAGCCGAACTCCTCGCGCAACAACCCCGCGATCACCGCCCGCGAAAGCGAGGCGGGCGTGCGCGTGCTCTCCAGCGAGGGATAAAACGCATGACAAATCATCATCGAGTCCACTTTGTCCGCGAAATGGCGGAACACCGCGAGTTCCGCCGCATCCAGCTCGGCGCGGGTGCGGTCGATGTCGGGCAACTCGTGGTGTGCGTCGATTTTCGCGCAGGTGTAACCGGGAAAATGTTTGCCGCAACTGGCGATCCCCTCGGCCCGTAGTCCTTCGTTGAAGGCGCCCGCCAGCGCGATCACCTGCTCCACGGTTTTCCCGTAGCAGCGGCCCCGGAGCGAGTTGTCAGCTTCGTCGTCGAATGAAATATCGAGCACGGGGCAGAGGTCGAGGTTGAACCCGAAGAGCCGCAGCAGCCGCCCGGTGATCTGCCCGTGGCGCAGGATGAGCGCGGCGTCGCCCTTGTCGCGGAGTTGTTGGGCGTTGGGCGGTTCGCTCCCGATCTCGCGCAGCCGCGAAACGCGCCCGCCCTCCTGGTCGATGGTGATGATCGGCTCGACGGAAGAAAGATCGCGCAGATCGTCGATCAACTTGCGAAGTTGCAAAGGCGATTTAATGTTGCGGCCAAACAAAATGAAACCGCCCGGCTGAACCCGGCGAAAGGTTGCCGCGCTTTCCGAATCCAGCTCCGGGCCGGGAACGCCCGAGAGCAACAATTGACCGATTTGAGAACGCTCCATAGCATCGAACCTAATTTTTTATGAAATTCACGCAATCGAAAACCCGTGCTGTTTTCCCTGTTTCTACCCTCGTTCCCAAGTTGCACTTGGGAACGTCTAACTTTTCGGTGGGTTCTTCGGGTCGGGTATCTAAGACCGGGCGCGGCAGATCCTTGGGAATCCCGCTGTTCGCCCTGCTTCTTTTCTTCGCCCTCCTCGGAGCGGCCCGCGCGGAGGTGGAATTGGGCATCGATGTCCTCAAACAGCATGAGTTTTCCATCCTCCAGGGCAAACGCGTCGGCCTTGTCACCAACCAGACCGGCATCGACCGCAACGGCATCAAAACGCGCAAAATCCTCGCGGCGGCCAAGGGGGTCCACCTCGTCGCCCTGTTTGCGCCGGAGCACGGGCTCGATGGGGTTGTGGGAGCGGGCAAATACGTGGCCTCGCGCAAAGACCCGGTGACCGGCCTGCCGTGCTACTCGCTTTTTGGCCCTACCCGCAAGCCGACGCCCGCCATGCTCAAGGGCCTCGACGTGCTCGTCTACGACATGCAGGACATCGGGAGCCGTTCCTACACCTATATCTCCACGATGGCAAAGTGCATGGAAGCCGCCGGTGAAGCGGGCATCCCGTTCGTGGTGCTCGACCGGCCCAACCCGCTCGGCGGGCTCCGCGTGGAAGGCCCGCCCATGGAACCGCGGTGGATCTCGTTCGTCGGCCAGCTTCCCGTGCCTTACGTCCACGGCATGACCAGCGGCGAACTGGCGCAAATGGCCAACGCCAAAGGCTGGGTGCAGCCCAAGTGCAACCTCACGGTCGTTAAAATGCACAACTGGCAGCGCGACATGACCTGGAACCGCACCGGGCTCTCCTGGATCGCCACTTCCCCGAACATCCCCTACCCCAGCTCGCCCGCCTACTATGTGGCGACCGGCCTTGCGGGCGAGGTGGAAGGGATCGAAACCGGCTGCGGCGGCCCCGAGCCGTTTCAAATCGCCGCCAGCAAGTGGACCGACGCTTCAAAATTCACGGCTTACCTGCGCTCGTTGCAACTGCCCGGCGTCACCTTCACCGAATACGCCCGCAACGGCTTCCAAGGCTCGCGCATCCGCCTCGACCCCGCCGCGCAAGCCGACCTCTGCGCGCTGGGCGTCTACATCCTCGCCGCCGCGCAAAAATCCGCCCCGCGCAGCATTTTTGCGGGTTCCGCCTCCAAATACGACATTTTCTACAAATGCTACGGCAGCGACTCGATCCGCAGGGACATCGAACGCGGCGTCTCGCCCGGGAAGATCGTCTCAGGGTGGTCCGCTTACAACGTGCGCTTCGTCAGCGAGCGGAAGCCGTTTTTGCTCTACCCGTAGTTTTTAGCGAGCGGCGCGGGCAGCCTAATGAGATTGATTCGCGAATTCATTTTCGCCTGCACCGCGTTTTCTGGTCTACAGGCGGCTGCTTTTTGCGTAGGAAGTGCGAAAGTAATAAGCCCTTCCAATGGACGACGCCAACAAATCAAAGGATTGCCACTGCAACCACCCCAAGCCACCGCCGCCTGTGGAGGTGCCCGAGGGCGTGCTTCGCGCGTCCGTTGACAGCGAGAAGCATTCGCTGACGATCGACTACGATCCCGCGATTCTCAGCGACGAGACGATCCGCGAAGTGGCCAGCCGACTCGTTCCCGAGGGCGAAGGGCATCTGGAGAAATGCCTGATGCGGCTGCACGGGCGGGCTTGCGAAGCGTGCGCGATCCGCTTCGAGCACAAAGCCGAGGCGATCCCCGGCGTCCGGCGCGCGACAGCGACGTTCATCGGCGGCGTGATGACAGTCACCTACAACGACGCCCTCCTGACGCCCGAAGAGGTCTTCGCAAAGGTGAACGCGACGGGGGCCAAGGTTTCGCCGATGACCGACTCCGAGGCGGAAAGCTGGATGCGCACAGATCGCGTCGAAGCGGCGTTCACCGGCCTCTGCCTCCTCTTTACCGTGGCGGGCTGGTACGCGGGATGGGGCACCACGCTCTCCAACGTCTGTTATCTCCTCGCCTACCTCACCGGCGGCACGTTCGGAGTGTTGGCCAGCATCCAGTCGTTGCGCCAATGGACCATCGACGTCGATCTCCTGATGGTGCTCGCCGCGCTGGGAGCCGCCTACGTTGGCGCGCCGTTGGAAGGGGCGACGCTGCTCTTCCTGTTCTCATTTTCCAATGTGCTTCAGGAATACGCCATCGACCGCACCCGCAGGGCGATCCACTCGCTCATGAAGCTGCGGCCGGAAAAGGCGCTCACGCGGCGTAACGGCGAGACCGTCCTTTTGCCGGTGGAAGAGCTCGTGGTGGGCGACATCGTGCTTGTGCGGCCTGGCGAGGCGATTCCGCTCGACAGCGAGATCGTCGAAGGCTCCAGCGCCATCGACCAGGCATCCGTCACGGGCGAATCGATGCCGGTTCACAAAAAAGCGGGCGACCTCGTCTTCGCGGGCACCATCAACCAGAGCGGCGGTCTGGAGATTCGCGTCGCGAAGCTGGCGAAGGACTCCACCATCGAAAAACTCATCCACATGGTGGAGGAAGCGCAGAGCGAGAAAGCCGAGACCCAGCGGTTTCTCGACCGCGCCGAGCAATGGTATGCCTGCGGGGTCATCGCCTTTACGCTCTCGCTGATCTTCGGCCCCTCGGTGCTCCCCCACCTGTTCCCGCAGTTCATTGATCACCTCCCGTTTGACCAGATTTTCTACCGCGCCATGACCGTCATGGTGGTGGCCTCGCCCTGCGCGCTCATCATCAGCACGCCCGCCTCGATCCTCTCCGCCATTGGCGGCGCGGCCCGGCGGGGGGTGCTCTTCAAAGGCGGCGCGCATCTGGAACGGACGGCCAACGTCGAAGTGGTCGCGTTTGACAAAACCGGCACGCTCACCGAGGGCAAACCGCGCATCACCGACACCGTGGTGAACGGGATTCTTTCCCACCTCGACGGGGGTGCGCAAAGCGGCGCGTTCGAGCTGCTCCAACTCGCCGCTGCCGTGGAATTCAAGTCCGAACACCCGCTTGCGCGCGCGATTGTCGAGGAAGCCGAACGGCGCGGGCTCGCGCTACCCAACTGCACCGATTTTCAATCCGTCTCCGGCCACGGCGCGACCGGCGTTGTGGACGAGCGGCGGATCGTCGTCGGCAGCCCGCGCTATTTCGAAAATCTCCGGTTCACGCGGTGCGAGAAAACCTTGCGCGAAATCGAGACGCTCCAGAACGAGGGCAAAACGTGCGTGCTTGTGGGCGAACTCGACGGCGAGATCGGCCGCATTCTCGGGGGCATCGCCATCGCCGACGTGCTGCGCGAAAGCGCCTCGGCAGTGGTTGCGCAGCTCAAAGCCATCGGCGTCAAACGCGTCGTGATGCTCACCGGCGACAATCACCGCGTCGCGGCGGCCATCGGGAAGCTCGCGGGCGTGGACGAAGTGCACGCCGATTTGTTGCCCGAAGACAAAGTGCGCGTCATCAAAGAGCTGAAGAAGATCGGGCCTGTCGCGATGATCGGCGACGGCGTCAACGACGCCCCGGCGCTTGCCCTGGCCAATGTCGGCATCGCCATGGGAGCCGCGGGAACGGACGTGGCCATGGAAACCGCCGACGTCGTCCTGATGAGCAACGACCTGCACAACGTCGCCTTCGCTATTTCCATAGCGCGCAAGGCCCGGCGCGTCATTTGGCAGAACCTCATCTTCGCCCTTTCGGTGATCGTCGTGCTCATCATCTCGGCGCTCGGGTTCAACATGGCGCTCCCCTTCGGAGTGGTAGGGCACGAAGGCAGCACGGTGATCGTCTGCCTCAACGGGCTGCGACTGCTGGCGTTCCGGGGACGGCTCTAGGCGGCAGTTTCTCCCTAGCGGCGCAACATTGACATCGGCCCAGCGCCCACCTACTTTGAGCGGGTTTCACCACTTTCTCCCCCGTGACAAATAACGAAGATTACATCATCGAGCTTCTCCTGGACACCTGCCTCATTACCCGAGACCAAGTGGAGGAGGCCAGAACGGCGGCCCAACCCGGCCAGAGCATCGTGGAATCCCTGATCGCCAAGGAACTCGTCTCCCGCGACGACGTGCTCCGCGCGCTGGCGGCCCACTCCAGCATGGAGTATGTCGACCTCTCGCAGATGGCCATTTCGCAGGAAGTCCTCGACATCGTCCCGGTGGACGTCGCGCGCCGTTACAAAGTGATCCCCATTGCCAACGTCGAGATGGGCCTCATGATGGCCACGAGCGATCCGCTCAATTTCGACACGTTCGACGCCGTCACGCACATGATCGGGCGGGACGTGGAATGGGTTTGCGCCTCGCCGGATCAAATCCAGGCGGCCTTGGTGAAATATTACGGCGTGGAAGAACAAGCCACAAGCGACATCGAGATCGGCGAAGGAGCGGCGGAGGAGTCCGACGCCCCCATCATCAAGCTGGTGACGATGCTGCTGCTGGAAGCCTACAAAATGCGGGCGAGCGACATCCACCTCGAACCGCTGGAGAAAAGCTTCCGCGTGCGCTTCCGCGTGGACGGCGTTTTGCACGAAATGCAGAGCCCGCCCAAGAAGCTCCAACACGCGATTGTCAGCCGTCTGAAAATCATGACCGGTTCCATGAGCATCGCCGAAAAGCGCCTGCCCCAGGACGGCCGCATCCAGGTCAAGATCGGCAAAAGCCAGTTGGATTTGCGCGTCTCGACCATCCCGACCAACCACGGCGAAAGCGTGGTCATGCGTATCCTCGACAAGACGGGGCTCCAGCTCGGTCTGCCGCAACTCGGGTTCCTGAGCGACGACCAGGCGATTTTTGAACGGCTCCTCCAATTGCCCGACGGCATCCTTTTGGTGACCGGCCCCACAGGTTCGGGCAAATCGACCACGCTCTATGCGTGCTTGAATTACATCAACCGCCCGGACCGCAAGATCATCACCGTCGAAGACCCGGTGGAATACCAGATGAACGGCATCAACCAGGTGCAGGTGAACGCGGATGTGGGGATGACCTTCCCCGCCGCGCTTCGCAGCATGTTGCGCCAGGCCCCCAACATCATCATGATCGGGGAAATTCGCGACATGGAGACGGCGAGCATCGCCATCAACGCCAGTCTCACCGGCCATTTGGTCTTCTCCACCCTGCACACCAACGACGCCCCGAGCGCGGTGGCCCGTCTGGTGGACATCGGCGTGCAACGCTTCCTGGTTTCCAGCGCCGTGCGTGCCATCGTCGCCCAGCGGTTGGTGCGCCGCCTTTGCCCGAAATGCAAAGCGCCGCACGAACTCACCGACGCCGAACTGCGCGGCCTGCGCCTGGAGCGTTCCCAGATCGAGGGCTCCTCGGTCATGCGCGCCGTCGGCTGCGACGCTTGCCGCAAGCTCGGCTACAAGGGGCGGCTCGGCATTTTCGAAATGTTCCTGATCGACGATGAAGTGCGCCACATGATCAACGAAGGCGCTTCCACCATCGAACTGCGCCGCCGCGCCCGCGAACTCGGGATGCGCACCCTGCGCGAAGACGGCGTGCGCAAAGTGCTCGCCGGAACGACCACGGCGGAGGAAGTCATCTCCGCCACCATGTCCGACGCCAACTAATCGCGCCCACGCATCCCCCCTTGTCGTTATGAACGCAAATCAAGTCATCGAAATCTTCGTAGAGCAGAGGATCATCGATCGCAGCCAGATCGATGACATCACGGCGGAACTGCTCAGTTCGGGCAAGAGCATCGTCGAAGTCATGGTCGATTTCGGATTCGTCACCGAAGACCAGTTCTACCAAACCCTCGCCGCTTATCTCGGCACCGAGTATGTCGATCTCTCCGAGTTCGAGCCGCCGCTGGAAATCCTGCAACTGGTCCCGAGCGGACTGGCGCGCATGCACGGGGCGCTCCCCGTTGGAATGAACGGCGCAGCGGTCACCATCGCCCTCATCGACCCGCTCAACAGCCAGATCCAGGAAGACCTGCGGTTCGCGCTGGGCATGGATATCTACGTGGTGGTCGCCTCGATCGTCCACGTGCAGAACTTGATCCAACGCTGCTATGGCAGCGATTCCAGCAGCCTCGACGAGGTGCTTTCCGAACTCGGGACGCACGTGGAGTTTGGCAGCGACAACACCGATCTCAAAGCCATCGAAGACCAAGCGAACTCGACCCAGATCATCCGGTATGTCGACCTCGTGTTGGCGCAAGCCATCGCCGACCGGGCCAGCGACATTCACTTCGAGCCGTTTGAGGAGGAGTTCAAAATCCGCTACCGTGTGGACGGCGCGCTTTATGAAATGGCCCCCCCGCCCATCCAACTGGCCCTGCCTGTGATCTCGCGCATCAAGGTGCTCTCCAACATGAACATCGCCGAGCGCCGGCTGCCACAGGACGGCCGCATCCAGTTGACCACCGCAGGCCGACAGGTCGATTTGCGCGTCTCTTCCCTGCCCACGCAATACGGCGAAAGCGTCGTGCTCCGCGTGCTCGACCGCTCCACCGTCAACCTGAGCCTCAAAGCGCTCGGGATGCCCGAATACATCTACAATTACATCCTGGAGACCATCGAGAAGCCCAACGGCATCTTCATCGTCACGGGCCCCACCGGTTCGGGCAAAACAACCACGCTCTACGCCTGCCTCAACGAGATCAACACCATCGACTCCAAGATCCTTTCCGCCGAAGACCCGGTGGAATATGACATCGAGGGAATCATCCAGGTGCCCATTCAGGAATCGATCGGCTTGAACTTTGCCCGCGTGCTGCGCGCCTTTTTGCGGCAGGACCCCGACCGCATCATGGTCGGCGAGACGCGCGACGTGGAAACCGCGCAGATTTCCATCCAGGCCTCCCTCACCGGCCACCTGGTATTCACCACGCTGCACACCAACGACGCCCCCGGCGCCATCACCCGTTTGATCGACATGGGCGTGGAGCCGTTCATGATCTCGGCCTCGCTCGAAGCGGTGCTGGCCCAACGGCTCATCCGCAAAATCTGTCCCAAGTGCCGCACCCCGTACGAGCCCAACGAAGCCGTGCTCTCCCAGCTCGGCCTCTCGCCGCACGACATCGGCGACAAGAACTTCTACTACGGCAAGGGGTGCGAAGCGTGCAACCACACCGGCTACAAAGGCCGCAAAGGCATCTACGAACTGCTGCACGTCTCCGACCCGATCCGCGAGCTCATCAACGAACGCTCGCCCAGCGTCGTCTTGCGGCAAAAGGCGATCGAGCTTGGGATGCAGACGCTCCGCCAAGACGGATTGCGCAGCATCTACGACGGCGAAACGACCATCGAAGAAGTGCTCAAATACACGTAAAGGCATCGACGCTGACGGCAGGCAGCAGGACGCAGCGATTTTTCCCCAAAATAGCTGGAGTTTTTGGCGTTTGACTTTACGATTTGGCGCATCCCTTTCTCCGCCTAGTGAAACCCAACGAGCCCTTTCTTGATCTCCCCGAAAGCGACGAGCTTTCCACCGAACAACTCGACGCGCAAGTGCAACGCGCCCAGGAACAACTCCTCTCGCTCAAACGCCAGCAGGACACCATCGAGAAGCAAAAACGCGAGCTGGAGGAACTCAGCCGCCGCCAGGAGCAGCTCAATACCGGCAAGTCGGAGATGATCGAGAAGCTCACCCGCGCCGCCGTGGTGCTGGAACGCGAGTTGTACGATGCGCAAAAACGCGTGGAACAACTCCGGGAAATCCAGGATGCGTTCGCGCAACATTACAACATCCTGGAGTCGATCAATCCCAAAGCGTGGGAAGGCGGCGACTTGGGCCGGGAATTGAGCAAGGCTCTCAGCGCCGTGGACGACGCCCGCAGCGAGTTCAGCAAATCGCTTCCCAAGATCCAGATCGACGCCCCCGCAGCCCCCTACGCTTGTGAGGAAGAAGCGGCGGACGGCTCCGGAGAGTCGCATGATTTTGTTTACTGGCTCAAGAGCGGGTTTGCCTTCACGCTTCCGCTGCTCATCCTGGGCGTCCTGGGTCTCATCGTTTTTGTTGTCGCACGCTGATATGTTTTTTGCGCGCAAATCCGGCAAAGCAGGGAAAGGTGCCAAACACGCCACTCCGCTGGACCGCAAGCACGAGGCGTTGCGCGAGACAGAGGAGAAACTTCGCAAGCAGAAGGAGCAGTTGGAACGGCTGATCCATGAAGCCCCCCTGCGGCGCGAAGAGCAGAGCCGGCGTCGCCGCGAGCAATTTGCCACCGAGCCGCGCCTCTCTCGCACCGCCTTGGTGGACAAACACGTCTACCACTCTTCGGCGGTATCGAACCCGGCCTTTGGACGGCGACGCCTCCGGTCGGAGAAAAAGGACGGCCTCTATCTTTTCCTGTTCCTGATCGCCGTTCTGGCCTCCGTGGTCTTCTGGATTTGCCGGCTCGTTCTGTGAAGGTCAAGCTTTCCTACGAAGGCAACCGGCTCATCGCCGTGGAACTTCCCGAACGGCCCCCATCGAACCTAACTGCCGAGGGCTTACGCGATTTGGAAGCCACCTTGGGCAAGACGGCATTGCAATATCCCGTGGCATCCGAGTTCCGGCATCGCGTATGGGATGCCATCCGGGCGATACCGTTTGGGGCGACCGCTACCTACCAGGAATTGGCAACGCGAATCGGACATCCGGGCGCGGCGCGTGCCGTGGGAGGAGCGTGCGGCGGCAACCGGCTCTTGCTGGCGGTGCCGTGTCACCGGGTGGTTGCCAGCCGTGGCTTGGGTGGGTTTGCCCTCGGGCTGGAGTGGAAACGGAGGCTGCTCGCGCTGGAAGCTACCGCCGCAACAGCCGCCCGAGCGGGACCATGATTTTTCCGATTTCCTGCATAACCTATAACGTTTTTGAAGAGATGTGGATTTTGGAGCGCATGTCATCCCGAGCGCAGCGAGGGACCTCACAAACAATCCCAGGGCCTGACTTTTTCCCAATGCACGTGGAGTAGCTTGCGGGGTCCCTCACTGCGTTCGGGATGACAAGCATGTTGGGAAAGCCTGAATATTTGCGAGAACGAAGGTCACTTTTCCTCGTCGGACTCGTCTTCCTCGCCGCCTTCTTCGCTGGCTTCCTCGGCCATCTTGCGCAGGATTTCGCTCATGTCCTCCACCTCGTCCCACACCTCGCGGCTGACGTAGAGGGGCGCGTGCTGCGCGACGGCCAGCGCGATGCAGTCACTCGGACGGGCATCGAGTTCGATGATCTTCTTTGCCTGCAACTCGTTCTCCGCGCTCACGATCAGGCGCGCAAAATAGGTGGAGGTCTTCATGTCGTTGATGATGACCCGCTCGACCTTGGCCCCAAGCGCCGTCATGAGATGGCCCATCAAATCGTGCGTGAGCGGGCGTTCCTTGGGGGTGCCGCTCATAAACATGGTGATCGCGCCCCCGACGTTTTCATCCACGTAGATCACGAACGATTTCTCCTCGTTGCCCAGAAAAACCGCGCGTCCAGCGGCTGTCGGCAAAACCGCGCGCACCTTGACTTCCACGACGGGCTTGTTCATGCCTCCAAATTACCAGTGTCGCCGCTGAAACACAAGATGCGAGCGAGCGGGGGGTTGTCGCCGGACGCGAAAACCGCCACAGTGTCCCCATGCACGCGCGCCACCCGCTCCATTGCCCCCCTTCCGCAGACGGCTGCCCTCCCGGCAACGATCTGCTGCTGGAACGGTTTCTCGACTACGTCCAGGGCAAGCGGCTGCAACTCTATCCCGCACAGGAAAACGCCATCCTTGAACTGTTCGAGGAACACAACGTCATCCTGAACACGCCCACCGGATCAGGGAAATCCCTCGTGGCCACCGCCCTGCATTTCAAGGCGCTGGCTCAGGGAAAACGCTCGGTCTACACCTGCCCCATCAAGGCGCTCGTCAACGAAAAATGGCTGGCGCTGTGCCGCGAGTTCGGCCCGGAGAACGTCGGCCTGAGCACCGGCGACGCCACCGTGAACCGCGATGCGCCGATCCTCTGCTGCACCGCCGAAATTCTCGCCAACATCGCCCTGCGCGAGGGGGCGCTCGCCAATGTCGCCGACGTCATCATGGACGAGTTCCACTACTACGCCGACCGCGAACGGGGCGTTGCGTGGCAGGTCCCCCTGCTGGCGCTGCCGCAAGCGCGCTTTCTGCTCATGTCGGCCACGCTCGGCGAGACGGCGTTTTTCGAGCAGGAATTGACCCGGCTCAACGGCCGCCCCACCGTCACCGTGCAATCGCAGCACCGGCCCGTGCCGCTGGAGTTCTCCTACAGCGAAACGCCGCTCTCGCAGACGTTGGAAAACCTCGTCACAGGCGGTAAGAGCCCCGTCTATGTCGTGCATTTCACGCAACTCGATGCCGCCCAGAGCGCGCAGGATTTCACGAGCATCAACGTCTGCACCCGCGAGGAAAAAGCGGCCATCGCCCACGCGCTCGAAGGGTTCAAGTTTGCGAGCCCCTACGGCCCGGAGATCAAGAAATGGCTGCGGCACGGCATCGGGCTGCACCACGCCGGGCTGCTGCCCAAATACCGGGTGTTGGTCGAACAACTCGCGCAAAAAGGGCTCTTAAAAGTCATCTGCGGCACCGACACGCTGGGCGTCGGCATCAATGTCCCGATCCGCACCGTGCTCTTTACCAAACTGTGCAAATTCAGCGGGCAAAAGACGGGAATCCTGAGCGCGCGCGACTTCCATCAAATCGCCGGACGCGCCGGGCGCAAGGGGTTCGACGATGTCGGCTGGGTGGTGGCGCAAGCACCGGAACACGCGATCGAAAACCTCCTGCTGGAGGCCAAGGGAAAGAAATTCGTGAAGCGCAAGCAGCCGGAAAAGAACTTCGTCAACTGGGACAAGGCCACCTTCACCCGCCTCATCTCCGCGCCGCCCGAACGCCTTACGAGCCAGTTCCAGGTCGGCCACGGGATGTTGCTCAATGTGTTAAGCCGCGCGAGCGACGGGTGCGAGGCGATGCGGGAGCTGGTCGCGCGCAGCCACGAACCGGCCAAGGCCAAAAAGGCGCACGTCAAACGCGCTTGGCAGCTCTTCAAGTCGCTCGTGCAGCGCAAAATCATCGAGTTCATCCCGAAGACCGCCGAGGGGGCGAAGCTGCGGGTGAACGTGGAGTTGCAGGACGATTTTTCGATGAACCAGACGCTCTCGCTCTACGTCCACGACACGCTGGCGCTCATCGACCCGCAAGCGCCGGATTACGCGATGGTCGTGCTCACGCTCGTCGAGTCGATCCTCGAAAACCCGGACGCCATCCTGCGCAAGCAGCTCGACCGCGTGAAAAGCCAGGCCATCGCCGAGATGAAGATGCAGGGAGTGGAATACAACCAGCGGATGGAGGAACTGGAGAAGCTCGAATACCCGAAGCCGAACCGCGATTTCATCTACTCCAGCTTCAATGCGTTCGCCGACAGGCATCCGTGGGTGGGACAGGAGAATATCCGCCCCAAATCGATCGCGCGCGAAATGTTCGAGGAGTTCCGCACGTTCGCCGACTACATCAAGCTCTACGAACTCCAGCGCGCCGAGGGAGTGCTGCTGCGCTATTTGTCCAACGTCGAAAAAGTGCTCACGCAGACCGTGCCCGACCTCGCGAAGAACGACGCCCTGCGCGAGATGGAGCTTTATCTCGGCACGATGATCCGGCAGGTCGATTCCAGCCTCCTCGACGAATGGGAGAAGATGCGCGATCCCAACTACCGGCCCGGGGAGGCTGGCGAAATCCGCCCGCCGGGAGCCGACGAAGCCGCGCGCGACATCACGCGG
This sequence comes from Verrucomicrobiota bacterium, assembly GCA_037141555.1. GTDB lineage: Bacteria > Verrucomicrobiota > Verrucomicrobiia > Chthoniobacterales > Chthoniobacteraceae > UBA695. Next base: position 12,523 of record JBAXCI010000042.1, read on the forward strand.
GACAAAGTCGCCTTCACCGCCGCGCTGCGCACCCGTATTTTCACGTTTCTGCGCAGCCTCATCAACGCCGACTACGAGACGGCGCTGGAGGGGAACACCGAATGGACCGCAGAGCGTCTGCGCGCCGCAATGGACGCCTATCTCGTGGACCACCGCTACCTGAGGCTCGACCCCGAGGCCCGCAACCTGCGCCACACCTACGTCACGCCGTCCGAGGACAAACGCACCTGGGTCGTCCAGCAAATGCTCGTTGACCCCGACGAAGCCAACGACTGGGTGGCGGAGTTCGAGGTCGATCTCGCGCAATCGCGCGAAGCGGGCGAGCCGTTGATGCGGCTCGTCAAGCTGGGGAGTTTGGTGGGGTAAGACCTATAGGTCTTACACGCGGCTGTGCGAACCTGCCCGTGTTGTCGGGAGGGTTGGCACAGCCGCGTGCAAATCTGCCGCGTCTCACCTATAGCGAGGCGCGGGTTCATGCCGCCAGGGGCAGCACCCCGAAGTCGCACTCGAAATCCGCCAGGGCGGCGATCCGTGCGGCTTTGGGGGGCACCCCTGCCTCTTCATAGGCGCTCGTCAGTTCTGCCAACGCTCCAAAGAGCGCCCGCAACGGATCTGCCTCGGTTTCGTTCCGGCCAAGGCTGCCGGGATTGTTTTTTGTGTTCATAATTTTAATAAGTCGATGTGTTGAAAAAAAGAAAACCCACTGCCGTTTCCAGCAGTGGGTGTTTCGGAAAAATCGTTGTGAGGTTCGTTTACTCTTTTCCTGTTCCCCTGCCGGTTTGCCGCGTCCACTGGGCACGATGAACGCAAGAACCGAGGTCGCGCATGCGAATCGCACAAGCGGCTACGGTCGGTTTCATCGTTGTTGAATAGGAAAACATCTGAGGAGATTCTTGCACAGGGAGAGTCCCAACGTCAAGTCGAGATGGCGGGACGAACGTATCAAAAATGATCAGGAACTCAGGAAATCAGGAAAAAACTGAGGAATCAGTGTAACCTCTGAATGCGTGTCATCCCGAGCGCAGCGAG
>JBAXCI010000043.1:0-13499 GCA_037141555.1 Verrucomicrobiota bacterium
GGGAATGCTCTGGGTCGGCTGGTATGGATTCAACGCCGGCAGCGCGGTCGCTGCGGACGGTGTTGCCGCCAACGCCTTCATGACCACCACGCTCGCCACTGCGGTTGCGTGCGCCACCTGGGCCTTCGCGGAATACCTCGTTCGCGGCAAAGCCAGCGTGCTCGGCTTCTGCTCGGGCGCTGTCGCCGGTCTCGTCGTGATCACCCCCGCCACCGGGTTTGTGAACGCCAGCGGCGCGGTCATCATCGGCGTGCTCGCCGGTCTGATCCCGTTCTTCGCGGTCTTCAAGCTCAAAGCCTGGTTCGGATATGACGACGCTCTGGACACCTTCGGCGTTCACGCTGTGGGCGGAACCCTGGGCGCGTTCATGACCGGGGTCCTCGCGACTGCGGACGTCAACGCCAACCTCGCTGGCGATCCCGCCAAGGCCAATGGCCTTGCGAAATTGGTAACGGACCACATGCTCTGGGTCGAACAACTGAAGGCGATGGGCCTCACCATTGCATTAGCCATCATCGGCACTGCGGTCATCGCGTATGCCATCAAGCTCGTCACAGCCCTGCGCCCGACACCGGAAATCGAGACCGTTGGTCTGGATATCTCCGAACACGGCGAAGAAGGCTACATCCTTTAATCTCAACCCAAGGGAACCTTACAAATGAAAAAAATTGAAGCCATCATCAAACCCTTCAAGCTCGAGGAAGTCAAAGAAGCGCTTGCCGAGTTGGGCATCGAAGGCATGACCGTCACCGAGGTCAAAGGCTTTGGACGCCAAAAGGGGCACACCGAAATCTACCGCGGCAGTGAATACACGGTCGATTTCCTTCCCAAGATCAAGATCGAGATTGTGTTGACCGACGAACTCGTCGACAGCGCCTCCTCGGCCATCGTCAAAGCAGCCAAGACCGGCAAGATCGGCGACGGCAAGATCTTCATCTCCGCGGTGCAAGAAGCCATCCGTATCCGCACGGAAGAGATCGGCGACAAAGCCGTGTAAAGCCCGCCGGGCCAGTCCCGGCTTGGAATAACCTCATAGATCGGCGGGGGAGAGTTTTTCTCACCCGCCGTTTTTTTTGCGCGAGGCGCAATTCCGGTCATCGTGAGTAAAAAAACCACCCGCTTGGGTCTCTTTTCGCCACGCGCGAAATCTGGTTGCCCGGCAGTCGTTCATTTTCTTCTGAAAACGGCAATTTTTTCCGGGTGGCATGGCGGTTGCTATTGGGGCGGGCGTGGTTTGATAGCCCGGTCCGGGCGCCTAGTGGTTTGGGTGACCGGGCCGGGACATTTCCCGAAACTAGAGAGTATTACTCAATCTGTCGCGCAGTCCCGACGCCCGCTCGATGCGCCGGGCCACGCCGCGTTCAAATACGCCGTCATCAACCCAGAGTTCGACCCGGCTGCGCGCGCGGGTGATCCCGGTGTAGATCAACTCCCGCGTGACCACGGGGCTGTCGCGCTCGGGTAATACCAGCAAGAGGCGATCAAACTCCGAGCCCTGGCTTTTGTGAACCGTCATGGCAAAAGCCGGTTCGTGCTCGGGGAGTTGGGCGGGGGCGATCCGGCGCAACGCGGGGCTCTCGCCGTTGCCGGGGACCCAGGCCCAGAGCGGCGGGTGAGGCTCGGCGGCTTGCGCTGGATCGGGAAGCAAAATCGCGATGTCGCCGTTGAAGAGCCCGAGTTGGGGATCGTTCCGGGTGATCAGCAGCGGCAGCCCCGCGTATAGCTGGTGCGCCCCTTTGATGAGCCCGGCCTCGCGCAGGAGCGCCGCAATGCGCCGGTTGAATTCCTCAACGCCGTACGGTCCCTTGCGCACGGCACAGAGCACGCGGAATTGCCCAAAATGTTCCAGCGCTTTTGCCGGGTCGGTCTCGCGCAGATACGGGCCGTAGCCCGCCAGCACCGGCCCGCGTAAAACCTCGGCAAGCCGTTGGGGCTGGGGGAGGGGAGCGCTTGCGAGGTCGCCGGAACCGGGTGCGGCGAGTTGAGCCAGTGCATCGCCGGAGCGGCCTTCGCGAACGCTTTCGCAGAGCCGGTAAATGGCGCTCTCGTTGCCGAACCGGTAATTTTTTTTCAACACGGCGAGCGTGCCCTGGAGCGCGGCGGCATCCACGATGTCGGCGAGGACGTTGCCGGGATCGACGGCTGCCAGCTGGTCGCGGTCGCCCAGCAGGATGGCCCGCGCCTGGGGTGGCAGGGCATCGAAGAGTTTGGCCATGAGCGGCAGCGCGACCATGGAGGCTTCGTCCACGACCAGCAAATCGAGCGCGAGCGGGTTCCCCGCGTGATGCCGAAATTGCGGCGAATCAGGACAGTTCCCGAGCAGGCGGTGGAGAGTCGAAGCGCGGGGAATGGCCGCGAGCAAATCGGGGCGGTCTTTCTGGGTCAAACCGTCGCGGATCGTCTGTTCAAGCCTGGCCGCGGCCTTTCCCGTAGGCGCGGCAAGCGCGATGCGCAGCGGCGGCGAACCCGGTTGCATCAGCCGCATCAGAATGGAAACCACCGTGGTCGTTTTTCCCGTTCCCGGCCCGCCGCAGATGACCGTGAGCGGTTGTGCAATCGCGGCTTCGATGGCGGCCTCCTGCCCTTCGCGCGAGGAACTGCCGCCGGGCGTTGCCCGCTTGCGCAGCGCGCGAGCCAAGGCCGCTTCATATTCGAAATAGCGCCGGAGATAGAGCCTTCCCGCGGCGTCGAGCACCAGCGGCGTGACGGCCGCTTCGCCGGGTGCCGAGACTGCACGGCACTGCCGCAGCGGGATGAGCCATTCCGCGAGAGACGGCCACGGCACGGTGTCGCCAGCATCGGATTGCGGTGCGACGGCGAGATCGAGACAGATGTGTCCTTGCCTCACCGCGCGGCTCAGATAAGCCGCTGCGCGCGCCGTCTGTTCACCGCCGCCGAAGCGCGAAATGAACGCGGCAAAATAACGGTCGAGGTCCGCGAAAATGGCTGCATCAAACCAAGCGTCTTCCCCTTTGCGTCTTTGCGGCTTTGCGTGAGGTGTCTTCATGTGCAGGAGAGCGCGCGGAGCTTTTCAACAAGGGATAGAGCGGGTCGGCAGCCAAACACGCCGCGTTCGGGATTGTTGGCGTCGATGCCGCGCAGGAACAGATAGAAGACGCCGCCGAAGTGCGTTTCGTAGTTGTAATCCGGCACGCGCGCGGCGAGGAAGCGGTCAACGGCGAGCACATAAAGGTGCGCCTGGAGGGCGTAATGGTGGGCTCGCATGGCCGCATCCACTCCCGCGCGGTCGTAGTTCTCGGGGCGGTTGCCCAACCAGTTCGACTTCCAATCGACGATGTAATAGCGGCCCTCGTGCCGGAAGATCAGGTCGATAAATCCGCGCAAAAATCCTTCCACGGGCGAGAACCGGAGCTCGCCGAGTTCCTCCGGGTCGAGGGCGGGCGATTCGTGGCCGCGAAACAGCGTCTGCAAATCGTCGGGCCGCAACGACGGCAGGCGCGTGGAAAATTCGACTTCCGAGAGCCGGTCTTCGTGGGGGATCGCACGCAGCCGAAGGCCGGGGGCGAGTTCCACATTAAGGAGTTCCGCGAGCTTGCGTTTAAGCGCCTCGGCGTGCGGTGTGCCCGAGAATCCGTAAGCCGCGAGCTTCACGGGAACGAGTTGGTTTAACTGCTCCGGCTTTTGGAAATCGAGATGCTCCAGCACGTCGTGGAAGAACTCACCCGCGCGCGCGCCTTTCTCGAATTGGAAGATGCCATCCAGCTCGGCGGGCGGAAGCTCGGAAAGCGGGACGGGTTCCAAGGGGCGGTCGCGCTCGGGTTCTTCCTGGCTGGTTCCCGCAGTGAGCCCGGTGAAGCTCGTGAGGAACGCCGGGCAATGGATCGATCCGGGAAAAACGCGCGGGGCAAGGCGGACTGGCGTAGCGGGCTCGGTTTGCAGGGCGATTGCAACGGGTTCGTCGGGATCAATGAACGAGCAGGCGATGCTTGCGGGGTGTTCGGCGGCAAGCGCTTTAATATTATTAAGTAATTCTTCGCCCAGCAGGTGGCCGAGTGCAGATGGTCCCGGTTTCTGAATATCCCCGGCGTAAATATAGCAGCAATGTTTGGCCCGCGTGACCGCCACGTAGAGCAGCCGCACTTCCTCCGCCAACGCTTCCAGTCCATGCTGCGACACCGCTTCGGGAGCCGCGCCGCGCTTGCCGCGCAGGTCGAGCGTGAGCCGTCCCCCGGCGTCGTGGAATTGCACGCGGTCGCGCCGGGGCGTGTCCGCCGGAGACCAGAGAAACGGGCAAAGCACCACGTTGTATTCCAATCCCTTGCTCTTGTGGACCGTCACGATTTGCACCGCATCGCCGTCGCTTTCCAGCCGGAGTTGGGCCGCATCGGGCGCGGAGCGTTGCGCCGCCCGCTGCTCGCCAAGCCACTCGATAAGCGCCTCGGGAGTGAACCGCTGCGTGGCCTCGGCCTCGTGGAGCAGTTCGGCGAGATGCAGCAAATTGGTGAGGCGGCGTTCGCCTCCCGGTTGCTCCATCACGCGGCGGCGGAGATCGTGCTCGGAAAGCAAACAGCGGAACATCGCGGCGAAACCAGCGTCGCGCCACAGAGCGCGCCAGGCGGCAAAGCGCTCGACCCAGTGTTGGTGCGCCTCCGGCGTGAGTTGGTAAATCGCATTGCCGTTGAGCGCAAGGAGCGGCGTGGCCAACGCCGTGTGGAGGCGCGAATTGTCGCCGGGTCTGAGCACCGTCTCCAGCACCCGCGCAAGTTCCACGGCTTCCGGTGAATGGAAAACGCTCTCCTCCGTGTGCAGCACGCTGCGGATGCCGCGCCGCCGCAATGCGCCTTGTACCGCTGCCGCCTGTCGATGGGTGCGGACCAGCACGGCGAGATCGCTCCATTGCCATTTCCCGCCGCCGCCAACGTGCAGCCGCGCGAGGTCCGCTGCCGCCGCTTCGGACATCCGGCGCGAGGCGGTGTCCTGGTTGCACCCCTTCTCTTCGTCGCAGCGGAGGTAGCGAAATTGCAGCGGAGGCGTCCGGTCCAGCGGAATCACCGGGTCCGACGAATGCACGCAGTGGTATAGAATATGTTCAACCACAAACGGCTTGTCGTGGCGCGTGAAGAACGGGTTGAAGCCGGCAAGCAGAGCTTCGTCCGAGCGCCAGTTGGTCTCCAGCGTGTATTGGCGCGCGGCGGATCGGGCGGCGTTGAGGTAAGTAAAAACGTCCGCGCCCCGGAATCCGTAGATCGCCTGCTTGGGATCTCCAATGAAAAACAGCCAGTGCGCGCCGTGGCCGAAGAGGCGTTGGAAAATCGCGTATTGCAGCGGGTCGGTGTCCTGAAATTCGTCGATCAACGCCGCACGGTATTTCGCGCCGACGGCATTCGCCAGCATGTCGCCGTTTACGCCGTGCAGCGCCCGGTGAACGAGTGTGAGCAAATCGTCGTAGGTCCACACGTTGCGGTGCCGTTTGCGCGCGGGGAGTTCGGCGTCCGCATAGGCGAGGAACTCATGGGTGACCTGGTCGAAGTAATCCTCCGCGAGCGCGCGCAAGGCTTCGCAGCAGTCGAAGAACGGATGCGACGGCGTCGTCTTGTTCTTCCCCGTGGCGGCAGTCAACGAGGTGAGGCTGAACGCATCGAGCGCCTCCATGAGTTCCTTGTCCGGCTCTTCGTTGAGGCGGGGGAGCACCTTCAATAAACCAATGCGCCACTCTCGTTCCTTTGGCTTGAGCCCTTTGTCTCCTTGCAAGAGTGCTTCGAGGCTCGAGCGGCTTTGCATCCATTCGTCTCGAAGATCGGTAAATGCCGCATCGAGCCGGGTCGCGATCTCCTCGCAAGAGCGCGCGCCGGGTCCCGGCAGAATCGTCAAATCCGGGTGGTTGCGGCTTTGCTGGAGAAGCTGCACCCAGAAGTCCGGCGACTCGCCGCGCGTCAAAACCAATGCCGCGAGCAGCGCGGGCGCGGTGTAGAAACGGCTGCGCCAAAAGTCGTGCGCGACTTCTTCCAGCAGCGGTTTGGAATCCGTGACGAGCTGCGCCCCGTAACGCGCGCCGCTCTCAAAAGCGTGCTCTTGCAACAGCCGTTGGCAGAAGCCGTGGATCGTGAAAATGCGGGCCTCGTCGAACGATTGCGCCGCGAGTTCCAGCGCGCGGATGCCGGGCTTCGGGTCCGGGTTGTTCGCGAGATATTTTTTTACGATCTCATCGGAGGCCGCACCGCTCTTCAACTCCATGAGCGCGGAGTGCAGCCGGGCGCGCACGCGTTCGCGCAATTCCTGCGTGGCCGCCGTCGTGTAGGTGACGGCGAGGATCGACTGCACCGGCGCGCCCTCTTCCAGCACCAGCCGCAGAAAAAGCGCCGCGATGGAATAGGTCTTGCCGGTCCCGGCGCTCGCTTCGATGAGCGTGGCACCCTTTTCCAGCGGGACATGGACGACATCAAAGGCTTTCATGTGGCGGCTTCCTCCGCGTTCAGCATGGGCGCATAAATGGCCAGGGCGAGCCGTTCAAATTCCGCGTCGAGCGGTTCCGCTGCCTCGCCGAAACAGAGGCGAAAAGCCGGATCATCGCTCTCCGGTTTGGAGCGCACGCTGCCGCGCCAGATCGCGCGGGCGCGCTCCAACGGATCGCCCTTGGAGCTTTGTTTTGCGACGAACTCCAACGAGGTCTTCGGGAAAAACGGCAGCGGCGTTTGCAGCCCGAGCCAGTAGAGTTCCAGCAACGCTTCGAGTTGGTCTGGCGCTTGTGCATTGAACTGAACGGCTTCCCCGGCCCCGGCCAGGATCGCGGGTGGCGGGGCGGCATCGCAGGCGGCGCACCATGCGAGGTGGCTGGTCCAGGCGCGGAGCCGGTCTTTAGGTTTCAGCTTCGCAGGCCGGAAGAACGCGAGCCGCCCATTGTAAAGCGCTTCGATGCGGCCCGTGAGTGTGAAGGCTCCGATGCGCAAGTCGATGAGGCGGGGTTCGTCCCGCGTCGTGGTGGGGAGGAGACTAGCTATCGTCGATTGCAATGCTTTCGCGGAGGCGTCCTGATCGCGATAATACTGAGTGCCCACGCTCCCGGGCGGCAGCAAGGCGCGCGCAAAGAGCGCCTCTTCGCCGGGGAGAGCTGCGCCCGCGATCCGCGCATCAAAGAGCTCGCTGCCGACATGGTAGAGTTGCAGGTTGTCCGGGGTGAGCGGCTCGGTTTCCTCCAGCGTGTCGTTGCTCTCGTCGAGCCGGATTCCCAATCGCCGCAGAAAAAACGCGGCGGGATTCACGATGAAAGCGAGCAGATCGGCGAGCGCGACATTGCGCAATTCCGCCGCCGGTTCCGGCAGCGGTTTGGTGATAAACGGGGTTGAGCTGACGGCCCGCACGGCAGCGGCGGCGCCATTCGCAGTCGAGTAGCTAAACAGCCGCCCGCCGGGAGTGAAATAGCTCCGGCTGAACGCGTGGAGCCGGTGTGCGATGACTAATGTTTCTCTGGCATTCGCTCCATTCGGGAAGATGCACGATTGATCCAGGTAGTCCAGCAACTCGCTCACCACCACGGACGGCGGGAGCTTGTCGTGATTGACTAGTGAACGCCCCACGTGGCTGATGCGGAGCCGGTCGCGGGCGGATAGCAACGCCTCCAAAAACAGATAGCGATCATCGTCGCGCGGCGAGCGGTCGCCGGATTTGGGCTCCGCGCTCATCAAGTCGAACTGCGGCGGCTGCGGACGGCGCGGGAAAACCGCCTCGTTCATTCCCATCAACCAGATCACCCGCGCGGGGATGCTGCGCATCGGCTTGAGCGCGCAGAAGGTCACGCCGCCGGTCAGGAATCCGCCGCGCTGCTCCGCCTCGCCCATCAGCCCCGCGAAATGCTCGCGCATCGCCGGGAACTCCACCGACTGCTCCGGCCCTGCCTCTTGCGCGATAAATTCCAGCCGCGCGACAGCCTCTCGCAACGCCCGCACGTCGCGCATTTCGTCCTCGTCGCTCTCCTCAAAAAACCGCTCGATCACCGTGCGCAAAACCCCGGGCCATTCGCCCAGCGGACGGGCTTGATCCAGCAGCGCGAGGGTGGAGAAAACGCTCTCCATCGCCGCGACGAAGCGGCCCAACAGTTCGGCTTCGCCGCCTTCCACGTCGTCCTGCGGGAGGATGCCTTCAAAGAGGGTCCGGTTTGCACCCGGCATCGCGTAGCCGAGCAGCAGCCGGTCGATGCCGTGCCGCCAGGTGTTCTCCGCAAAGTCGGGAAGGTCAAGCGCCGCGCGATGCGCGGCGTCGATGCCCCAGCGGATGCCGCTCGCGTCGATCCAATGGCGCAGGCGGGCGAGTTCGGCATCGTCAAATCCAAATTTCTGACGAAACACCGGGCTCTGGAGCAGCGCAAATCCCTCCGGCGCGGTGAAGCGCGTGCCGACGCATTCCAGCAGGCTCAAAAAGGTGTGGATCGCGGGGCTGTCGCTGCGCGGCTGGCGGTCGGCGATGCTGTAAGGGATGCGCAACGCCGCGTCTTCCGGGCAGCCGAAGACGGCGTGAATGAGCGGCGCGTACCGCTCGATCTCGGGCGTCATGACGAGGATATCGCGCGGTTTGAGTGTCGGGTCTTCGGCAAGCAGCGACAGCAGTTGATCGTAGAGCACCTCCACCTCGCGCATCGGCGAGTGGCAGACGTGCAGTTGCAGCGAGGTGTCGTCCGCCGCGACGGTTTGCGCCTCTTCGCCGGACAACGCGCCCCGGCTTTGCGCGTGCAGGATGTCGCGCTGGAGCCCATGCAGCAGGCTGCCCCCGGTTGGCTCCAAGAACGATTCCGAGGCGTTCACGATGCGGTGCCCCGCGCGCTCGTCGGCTTCGAGCAGGACGTTCGTAAACTGCGCGTTGAGTTTGCCCAGCGAAGTGAGCAGCGGATGCCCTTCGCCATCGGGAGCCAATCCGCGACGCGCGCGCTGTTTGGGTGTCAAATCGTCCCCGTGGTATTCGCGCGACGGGGCGAGCAGAAACAGATGCACCGGGCAATGCGCGGCGAGGGCGAGGAAGACCTCCATCTGCGCCGGGGGGAGCGAGGAGATGCCGAAAATCGAAACCCGCTCCGGCCATTGCGCGTCGGGGGCAAAGCGCCCTTCTTTCAGGCGTTCCAACACCGCGCCGAAGTGCAATTCGCGGCTCCGGTTCAACTCGCGCCAGAGCGTCGCCTGCCACGCAGCGTCGCCTTTTGGGGCGAACAGATCCGCGGCCTGGCGTTCCCATTCCAGCAGCATCTCGGGACGATAAACCAGGTATTGGTCGAACAACGCCGCAAGCCGCGTGGCGAGTTGGTAGAGCTTGAGCCCGTCGTCGTCCGCCGCGTACGCGCTTACAGGAGCGAACTCCGGGCGATGCAGCAACACCGGGAGCATGCGGTGGATTTTCCACGTCAGCAGATCCGGCGCGAAAGCGTCCGGAGCGGCCATCTCCGGCACGAGCCGCCGCAACGTGTCGTCCAAAAACGTGCGCGGGAAGGGGAACGCGCCGTTCATGCAGATGCCGACCTGTTCCGCAAGTTGCAGCGAAAGCCAGCGGCGCATCCCGAGGCTTTGCACCATGACGATCTCGCGGGTGAACGGTGAGCCGAGGGGGACCGAGGTGACAGCAGCCAGTTCTGCGGCGAGCGTTTCAAGCCGGTTGCCGGTATGGAGGAAGAGGCCGTTCACGAGATCCCTATTTCTTAGGGTAAGATGGCGGCAGACGCCAGCGCGAAGGCAGGAAAAGTATCAGCCTCTTAACCATGCGCTCTCCCAAAGCGGCGCAGGGGCGCACGCAGTCCAAAACGCTGGCGCGAATCGCATGACGCAATGATTTTCGCGCCAGCGTTTTGGACTGCGGTGGCTTGACACCGCTTTCTGCATTTGGGTCATCGGTTCGCCTCGCTATCTCAGCCGCAACGTAATGTCCCCGTTGGTGGCGGAACCGGTCGGGATGGCTTGAAGCCCCGGGATGCGGTATTCGCAGGAGGAGCGATCAGCGGGCTCGGTCTGAAACGTGAGTTCCTTGCCGTCGCGCCAGACGACCACGGGGATGTTCTCCCCGGCGGTGAGGAAAAACGAGGCGTTCAACACGTCTTGCGGCGATTTGATGGCGACTTCCCCGATTTTCAGAAGAATGTCGCCCGGTTTGATCCCGGCTTTGATCGCCGGAGCGCCGACTTCGAGGCGTTCCACCTCGGTCGTGGACCCTTGGGTGCCTGTCACCGCGCAAACGACCACTCCCAACCAACCAGGCCGCACGGCGCCGTAGCGGTCGTAGTTGCGATGCACTTTTTCCACCGCCTCGCTTGGGATGGCAAAGCACGCCGAGCCGTTGTCAATGCTGCTGATGATCACCCCAACGACTTCCCCCTGCATATTCAAGAGCGGCGCGCCGCCCTGCCCCCGTTGCACGGGGACGCTGGCGCGGATGTGGGTGGTGGCGAAATAGCGGCCAAGGTATTTGAGGTCGAACCCGGCGATCATCCCGAAGCTGGGCGTAAGCGGCATATCCATCGGGTAAGCCACGGTGACGACCGGGCTGGCGACGGCGAGTTCCGCCGTTTTGGCCATGGGCAGGAACGGCGTTCCATTGGGGACGTTCTCCGCCTTGAGCATCGCGATCCCTGCACGGGCATCCGCGATCAAGAGCCGCGCGGTCGTTTTCGCGTTGTTGGGCAAAATCACGACAAAATCCCGGCTCTCGCCTCCGACGGAATAGGAAGTGAGCAGGGTGCCGTTGGGATCGATAAAAAAGCCGGTGCCGCAGAGTTGGCCGGTTTTGTCGGTCGCCTCCACTTTGACGACCGCTCCCTTGCAGCGCTCAAACACTTCGCGCACTTCGGTGGAAAGCGAATCGGCCACGGGTCCGGCCCACGTGACGGGCGCACCCGCGCAGGCGAGGGCGACCGAGAGAACGGCGAGCGCTCTCCGCAATTTAGAAGCTGAAAGGCGGCTCATAACTGACCGGGCGCGTGTCGAGGATGTAGCGCGGTTGCCCGCCCGCGACCGGCGCAAGCTGGGAATCCAGCAAGCCGTCGGGGATGCGGATCTGCGGGGAAAGCGCGGCATTCATCGAATTGGCACGCGGTGCCGAGGCGACCTGCATGACGGGTTGGGCGGTCGTATGGGCCGCCAGGATCTCCGCAGACGTGCGCACGCGCCTGCCGGGGTTTTGAACCATGTTAAACGTCAGCGCTCCTGCGACGCACAGCACGGCAAGGCTGGCCGTGGCGTAGGAGAGCCGGGCAAGGGTGAAATATTCGCTGGAGAACGTCTCAATCCGGTCCAAAGCGATGCGCCAGGCCGGACGCCGCAGCAATTCCATGCGCTGGCGCTTTTGGAATTCGCGCAGAAAATCGTCAAAATAGCCCTCGGGCGGCTGTTCGTAGCGTTTGAGCCGCAAAAGCTGGGAGAGAGTCTGATCGTCAATGGGCATAGGCTAGTGAAATTCCTCCAGGTAATTTTGCAACTGACGGTGGGCGTAGAAGAGCCGGGAACGCACGGTCCCTTCCGAGATTCCAAGGATTTTGGCGATTTCGGCGTGCGGCGTTCCTTGAATATCAAACATGGTAACCACGGCTCTATGGTCGTAAGACAGTTTCATCATGGCCTCGTTCAATCTGATTTGCAGTTCACTCAGATCGGCTTCGCGAACGGGGTTGGTGGAGGACGTAAGCTCGATAAATTCTTTGTCATTCCCCACCCCGGCGTCCATGTCGTCGAGGCTCATCGTGAGGCGGCGGCCCCGTTTTTTGAGGAAATTGATCGTCATGTTGACGGCGATCGAATGAATCCAGGTGTAAAAAGCCGAGTTGCCACGGAAGCCGCCGATGGACCGGTAGGCTTTGGCGAAGACATCCTGGAGCAGGTCGTTGGTGTCTTCGTGGTTGGAGGTCATGTTGTAGACCAGCCCATACAGGCGCGGGGAATACTTGACCACCAGCGCGTCAAACGCCGCCGGGTCGCCCGCTTGTGTGCGTGCGACCAGCCGGGCGTCTTCGTTCGGCGCAGGTTCTTCGGTCATCACCGAAGTGCCTATCAGTTTTCCCATCACTCCGGCAACAACATTGCCCAAGTTAATCGCGACGGTTTCCAAGGGAGAGGAAGTAGAGGAGCCAGCCGAGCGAGGAGACAAAGGCGGCGAGATAGGTGAGGGCCGCCGCATTCAGAACGCGGTCCACTCCCAGGGCTTCCTCGCCGCGTTGCACGATCCCCATCTGGCCGAGGATGATCTTGGCCCGGCGTGAGGCGTCAAACTCCACGGGCAGGGTGATAAGCTGGAAAACCGTCAACACCCCGTAGCAGAGGGCGGCGAGCTGGACCGCCAGTTGGCCGGGAATGAGGTGAAAGAAGAAGCCGCCGAACATGATATAGGGCAGGGCTTGGGAAGTGAACTGGGTGATCGGCACGACGGCCATGCGGGCCTGCAACGGGGCGTACCCCCGGGCGTGCTGGATGGCGTGGCCGGTCTCGTGCGCCGCAATCCCGGCAGCCGCAACCGAAGGGGTGCGGTAGACCTCGCTGGAGAGACAGAGCCGCTTGGAACTGGGATCGTAGTGATCTCCCAGCAGCCCATCGATCTCAGCCACCTCCACGTCGCGGATGTTGGCGGCGGCAAGAATTTCCCGCGCCACGTCCGCGCCCGTCATGTCGGTGGAGATCCGCACCTGGGCGTATTTGGCAAAGGCGCTCTTTACCCGGAACTGAGCCCAAAGCCCCAGGATCAGCGCGACGACGATCAAGACGATGGAAAGGGCGAATAGTGACATGGTGTTAATATCGAACGAATCGAAAAATAAGACAGCGCAGACGGGATTGTGTTCAAAAAACGTCGCGGGTTGCACTTTGCGGCGGGATCGTGGATAATTGGCAACTTATGGCGTGGCTCTTCGATGGCGGGGTGATCCTCGCGTATTTCATTATTGTGATCGGCATCGGCCTGTACAAAGGCCGGGGCGACAAAACCATGGAAGGCTTCGCGGTCGGCAACCGGAGCATCCCGTGGTGGGCGGTTTTGGCGTCGATCCTCGCGGCGGAGATCAGCGCCGCGACCTTTCTCGGCGCGCCCAACGAGGGGTACGCCCTGCGCAACTACACCTACGCGCAGCTTGCCATCGGCACGGTCCTGGCGCGGGTGATCGTAGCCTTCGTGTTCATCAAACCGTATTACGACTACCGCGTCGTCTCGATTTACGAGTTCCTGCTGGTGCGCTTTGGCGAACGCACGAAAAACGGGGCGTCCGCCGTGTTTTTGATCACGCGGGCGTTGGCCAGCGGCACGCGCCTCTACGTGGCGGCGGTCGTGCTGGTGCTCGGCTATGAGATGGTCTCCGGCGTGGCGCTCGAACCGTTGCAGCAGGTCTGGATTTACATCGGCGCACTCACGTTTTTGACGGCAGCCACCGCGCTCTACACCGCGTTGGGCGGCATCAAGGCGGTCGTCTGGACGGACGTGATCCAGGCCACCTTCATGTTCGGCTCGCTGGGATTTGCGGTTTTGTCGCTGCTGCACGCGATCCCCGGCGGCTGACGCGGCTGGAGGGTGTGGGCGGGGCAACGACG
>JBAXCI010000044.1:0-13392 GCA_037141555.1 Verrucomicrobiota bacterium
TTCTCCACGACATCGGCAAGCCCGCCACCTATTCGCTTGATCCCGCCGAGGGGCGCATCCGGTTTAGCGGGCACGATAAGGTCGGCGCGGAAATGACGGTCGCCGTCATGGAGCGGTTGCGGTTTTCGCGCGAAGAGATCGACGCCACGGCGGAAGCTGTCGCAAACCACATGATCTTCAAGGACGTGCAATCGATGCGCGTCGCCCGGCTCAAACGGTTCATGGCGCGGCCTTATTTTACCGATGAGTTGGAGCTTCACCGCGTCGATTGCGCCAGCAGCCACGGGATGCTGGACAACTACGAATTTCTCCGCGAAAAGCGCGAGGAATTTGCCAACGAACCGCTCATCCCGCCGCCGTTGGTGAATGGTCGGGACGTGTTGGCGCTCGGCTGGAAACCCGGCCCGAAGATTGGCGAAATATTGGAAGCCGTCCAGACCCGCCAACTTGAATGCACGCTCACCAACCGCGAAGAAGCGCTGGCGTGGATCAAAGAGGCATTTCCAGCGGGAACACAGGGATAACCCCGAAAGCGGTGTCAAGCCACCGCAGTCCAAAACGCTGGCGCGTTGAACAACGCGCCAGCGTTTTGGACTGCGTGCGCCCCCGCGCCGCTTTGGGAGAGCGTATCGTTGCACACCCATCGCCCGCATTCCATTCAGCTCCGGATGCCGCGCATCTGCTGGCCTGTTTTCCAGGCTTTCACCCAGCGCGTGCCATCGATCTTCCACGTCTTCCCCTCGCACACGAGCGAGTAAAGACAGGGAGTGACACCGCCATCGCGCCCGATAAACAAGACCTCCACCACGGCCCGGTTGCCTCGCCGCTGGCACGGGCCAAACTCCACCCGCCCCGTCTTCACGAGGCGCGCATTGTCGTTGCGGATCATCTCGGAAAATCGCTCCAGCGGGGTACGCTGCTGGACAGTGGCGGAAGCCTGCAAATAGGCCGAAGAAAAATCGTCCCGGCGACAGGCATCGAGTTGTTGCCGAACCACGTCAAAAAGCGCGCCGGGCTTCAAACGCTCCGCGCGGCCTTCGTCCCAATAATGAACCACCGCCGCCGTTGCGCAGACGGAGAAGAAAAACAGGACGAGGGTGATTTTGCCGCGGTGGGTCATGACGGTTGCGTGGACCCTAATGGGAATCCGTACAAGAAGCAAGCCGGGCCGCTACTCGCGGATGACAACAGCTTTACGCCTTGCTCGCGAGCAGTTGCTCCAGCAATTCGTTCACGCGGTTGAGCATCTCTCGCGGGTCTTCCAGCAAACCTGCCGCGACGCGGGCGTTGTCGAAGATTTGCTCGGCGACTTTGGCCGCGAGGGCTGCGTCGGCATGCCGCATTTTCTCCAGGCTCGCCATCATTGCGTGGTTCGGGTTCAACTCCAGATCGGGCTTGGCTTCAAAGGACGGGCCGCCTTCGCGGTTCATCGATTTCAAAATCCGGCGCATGCTGGAGGTCATGAATTTGTCGCTCTCCACCGCGACAGCCGGGCTGCCGACCAGGCGTTTGGACGCGCGCACTTCATGCACCCGCTCGCCGAGCGTTTCTTTGACGAATGCCGCCAGGGCCTTGGCGTCTTCTTCGCTCAACGCGGTAAATTCCTGTTCGAGCGCGAGATCGGCTTTCTCGGCGGCTTGCACCGGTTTGCCCTCGAACTCGCGCAGGTGATCCATCACAAACTCGTCGCGCGGATCGTAGAGGAAAAGCGCCTCGAAGCCCTTGGCCTTGAGCACTTCGAAATACGGGCTCGCTTCGGCGGATTCGCGGTTGGCGGTCAGGATGAAGAAAATCTCTTTCTGTTCGCTCGGCATGCGGCTCACGTAATCCGCGAGGGAAGTCTGTTTGCCTTTTTCCGTGAAGCTCGACTCAAAGCGGAGCAATTTCGAGAGCCCGGCACGGTGTTCGTAATCGGTGGCGACACCTTCCTTGAGGCAGTGTCCGTGTTCGGCGAAGAATTTTGTGTAGGCTTCGGGATCGGCCTGCGCCTGTTCGTCGAGGAATTTGATGAACCGGCCCGTGAGCACCCGGTTGAGTTTCTGCATGAGCGCGGAGTCCTGCATCGTTTCGCGCGAGATGTTGAGAGGAAGGTCTTCGCTGTCCACGACGCCGCGCAGGAAGCGCAGCCACTCGGGGAAGAGCCCCTTGGCTTTCGATTCGATGAGCACCTTGCGGCAGTAGAGATGCACCTCGGATTCCGCCCGGTTCATCCCCAACTGCTCAATGCTGTGGCTCGGGACGAAGAGCAGCGCGCGGATGGAGAGCGGCGCGTCGGCGTTGAAGTGGAGCCGGTAAGCGGGCGCGTCGGAGTCGTGCCCGATGTATTCGTAAAACTCGGTGTATTCCTCTTCCTTGATGTCGCTCTTGTTGCGGGTCCAGATGGCCTGGACAGTGTTGACCGCTTCGCCATTGAGGGTGATCGGGAACGGCACAAAGTTGGAGTAACGCTTGATGATCTCGCGGATGCGGTCGGCCTTGGCGAACTCGTCGTCTTTGAGGTGCAGCAAAATGGTGGTGCCGCGCGGCAGATCGGCGGCGGAGTCGATCTCATAGCCGGTCTTGCCGTCCGACTCCCATTTCCAGCCTTCCTCGCCGGGTTTGCAGGAACGGGTTGTCACAGTCACTTTGTCGGCAGCCATGAACGCCGCGTAAAAGCCGACGCCGAACTGGCCGATCAAGCTCGCATCGCCTTGGTTGGCCTTGAGCTGCTCCAGGAACGCGCGGGAACCCGAGTGGGCGATGGTGCCGAGATTGTCGATCAATTCCCCGTGAGTCATGCCGATCCCTGTGTCAGTGAAGGCGATGGTTTTGGCCGATTCGTCCGTGACGATGGAGATGCCGAGCGGCGCGTCGGGTTCGACGACTTCCGTGCCCGAGGTCTGCAAAAATTTGAGCTTCTCTGAAGCATCCGCCGCGTTTGAAATCAACTCGCGCACGAAAATCTCTTTGTCGGTGTAGAGCGAATGGATGACGATATCGAGCAACTGCGCGATCTCCGCCTGGAACTGGTGCTTTTCGTTAGTACTCATAAATTGGAGCCCGCCAAATTACAGGGTAGGCAGGGGCAGAGCAAGCCTTCAGCATCGTGGTGGAGAATCTGGAACTCAGGAACTCTTCTCCTGGGTTCCAGATTAATTCAGATGGATTTGCTCTGCCTATTTACCCAAACAAAACGTGGAGAAAATTTTGCCGATCAGGTCTTCGGTTTCCACCCGGCCCACCACGTCACCCACGGCGTCGAGCGCGCTCCGCAATTCCAGGGCGATGAACTCGGCGGAAAGGCCAGCCACAAATGCCGCGCCCGCGGCTTGCGCGCTCTGGGCCGCCGCTTTCAAACACGCTTGGTGCCGGGCGTTGATCGCTATGGAGAAATCCCCGCTGGTCATCCCGCGTCCCATCGCCCTTTCAAAGATCGCGTCGGCCAACGGCTCGATGCCTGGGGAGTTTTCGCGGCACGAAATGCGCACTCCCTCACACCCCGCCCAGCTCTGGTCTTCGCCGAGGTCGCTCTTGTTCAACACGAGCAAACGTGCGGGGTCAATCGCCTCGGTGCGCGGCTGGCTGGAATCCACGACGTGCAAGATCAAGTCGGCGCGTTCCAAATGCTGCAACGTCCGTTCGATCCCTTGGCGCTCGATGGCACATTCGGAATCGCGCACGCCCGCCGTGTCAATGAGGCGCAACGGGATTCCGCGCAGGTTGACGACTTCCTCGATGGTGTCCCGCGTGGTGCCGGGACTCTCACTCACAATGGCCCGCTCGTAGCCCAGGAGGCGGTTGAGCAAACTCGATTTGCCCACGTTGGGCGCGCCGTAAATGACCGTGCGCACCCCTTCGCGCAATACCCGCCCCTGGTCCGCCGTGCGCAGCAGCAAGTTGATGCGCTCGCGCACGCTCTCCAACCGCGCCAGCAGCGCCGCGCCGGTGTCCGGGTTGATGTCTTCTTCGGGAAAATCGATGTAGGCTTCCACGTGCGCCAACAGGTCGAGGAGCCCGTCGCGAATCTCGCGAATCCGCCCGCCCAAACGGCCTTCGAGTTGCTCGGTGGCGGCGCGCAGCCCGAGGTCGGTTTGCGCCCGAATGAGGTCCATCACCGCTTCGGCTTGCGTGAGATCCATCTTGCCGTTGAGAAAGGCGCGTTGGGTGAATTCGCCGGGACCGGCCGAGCGCGCCCCGCGTTCCAGCAGCAGCCCGAGCAGGCGGCGCGTGACGAGGATGCCGCCGTGGCAGGCGATCTCCACCATCTCCTCGCCGGTGTAGCTGGCCGGGGTGCGGAACACCGAGACGAGCACTTCGTCGAGCACCCCGCCTTCGTCGGCGATCGCTCCAAATTGCTGCACGCGGGCCGGCAACTCCGAGGCGCGGCGTTTGGAACGGAATACGCCGTCGGCAATGGCAATCGACTGCGGCCCGCTCATGCGGATCAGGGCAATGGCCCCCTCTCCAAAAGGCGTCGAAATCGCGGCGATGGTGTCTTGCATGGCTGGAGGCTACTCCCCTACCCCTACTCGCGAGGTGAGCAGATCGCAAATACCGCGTTTTTTTGATCCGGCGACGAACTCGAAAAATGCCGTCCCTTCCGGGCCCCATTGCCGTTCGCGCGCGACGTCGAGCGCCTGGGTGGTGTTGAGCCCGCTCTTGTAGAGCAGTTTGAATGCGT
Source organism: Verrucomicrobiota bacterium (assembly GCA_037141555.1). Classification (GTDB taxonomy): domain Bacteria; phylum Verrucomicrobiota; class Verrucomicrobiia; order Chthoniobacterales; family Chthoniobacteraceae; genus UBA695. Next base: position 4,661 of record JBAXCI010000044.1, read on the forward strand.
CTTTGACTTCCTGCCGTTGCTCGGAAGGCATCCCGCTCCGACGCAGGCCGATGACGTTGATCCCGGCGACGCAGTTGATCTCCGCGCCGATGAGGAACGGCGGCACGTTTTTGCTCAGCGAGGAATTGCCCTGGATGATGGCTTGCCGCCCGATATGCACAAATTGGTGGAACACCGCCCCGCCGCCGATGAACACGCCGGTTCCGATGTGGACGTGCCCGCCAAGCAACACGTTGTTGGCGATCACCACGCGGTCGGCAATGACGGAGTTGTGCCCCACGTGAACGCCGGTCATCAAAAAGCAGTTGTTGCCCACGCGCGTCTCGGAGCCGTCGCCGGTGCCCCGGTGGAGGGTGGCATACTCGCGAATGCGGTTATTGTCGCCGAGGATCACCCAGCTTTCCGTGGCCGGGTTGAAAGCGTAATCCTGGGGGTCGGCTCCGACGATGGCTCCGTAGCCGATGGTGTTGTTGGCCCCCATGCGAACCCATCGCGTAATCACCGCGTGCGACTGGATCTCGCACCCGTCGCCGATCTGCGCCGGGCCTTCAATGACCGCATACGGGCCGACGCGAACGCCCACTCCGAGTTTGGCTTCGGGGTGAATGATGGCGGTGGGGTGAATCAATGAGGTGACGGGATGCGCGGGATTCATAACAATCCCCTAGATAGTGCAACCCTGCGCGCCCGTGGCAAGTTTGTTCTCGGTGTTTGTCTGCGAAATGAATGAGAATATTTTGGCCGAAATGCTTGTCATCCCGAATGCAATGAGTGACCCCGCAAGCTACCACCGGCTCCGCGAAACAGAGCAAATCACGCGCAGGGTTGGTTTGCGAGGTCGCTCGGGATGACAAGCATTCGCGCTAGCGGGAAAACTTCGCCAGCAGCGCAATCACCTCGGCATCGGAGACCTGCTCAAAATTTTCGTAGAATTGCCCGACCGCGCTGAAAACAGGCTCGGCACTGAGCAATACCAGTTGATCAGCGGCTTTTTGAAGTTGGGGCACGGTCTCGACGGGAGCCACAGGCACGGCAAATATCCTCTGGGCTGCCCCGCCGCGCCGGAGCGCCGCGAGCGCGGAAAACGCCGTCGCGCCCGTCGCCACCCCATCATCCACCAGCACCACGGTTCGTCCTTCCACCCGCACCGGTTCGGCATTCCCGCGAAATAACACCATGCGCCGCTCCAGTTCCGCCTGTTCGCGGCGTATCGTTTCCTGGATGTAAGCCTGGCTGATCCCGAGCGCGTCGATGGTGCGTTGGTCGAGCACCAACTCGCCGTGTGAGGAAATCGAGCCGATGGCAAATTCGGCGTTTCCCGGTGCGCCGATTTTTCGCGCCAGCCAGACATCCAAAGGCGCACCGAGCGCCCGCGCCACTTCCGCAGCCACAACCACCCCGCCTCGCGGAATCGCAAGAATCAGCAAATCGCCGCGTTCGGCATTCGCAAATCCCTGTTGCAACAAGGCATCCGCCAGCAAACGCCCGGCGTGTTCTCGATCGCGGAAGACTCTCACCAAGAGGGATTCGGAGCTTCCGCCCAGAGCGGACGGAGTTCGCCTAATTTGAAAACAGGTTCACGAGTTCCGGCGTCGGCTGTGCAACCGGCTGTGCAACCGGCTGCGGAGCGGGCTGTGCGATTGCAGGAGGGGCGTTTTCGGCGATCATCCCTTCCATGGACGAAATCCAGTCCGCCAAGTCCGGGTGGTCCGGGAAAGTCCTGACCAAGTTGAGCATTTCGTTCATGCCGCGATTGCGCTGCCCGATGCTGACCATCTCCCCCGCGCGTTTCCAAAGCAATTGAGGGCGGCGCACCGCGTTGAACTTGTCGATTTTAACGGCCTCGTTGGAGCTGGTTGCCCGTTGGGCTTCCTGCTGAATCTTGGTTTCCCAATAAGCGACGGCCAGGGGATCCCTTTTTTGGCGGTAATAAGGGAGCAGTGTCTTTTGATAAATCCCATCCACATCACCGAAGTTTGTTTCCCAATCCTTGGCTCCTTCGAGCATGCGCTGGATGCCGTACCACTTTACAAAGATGCTGCTGCTGACATCTTGTTTCATCAAATCCTGTTCCGCGAACGTCGGTTCGTGATCGGGGACGCGCTTCCGGCCCGAGGGCATATATCCCCCTTTTGCCGATTCCTCCCGCCTGACCAGGATGGCGGCGTCGCCGGCTCCCGCTGCGTTAAGTCCGACGATATGCGCCATCAGTGCCGGCTCCAACTGCTTGGTGGTCGCTCCGGCCGCCCTCTGAATAGTGAGCAGCAGGTAATTCAGGTGCAGCCGCGCGGCGTTCCCCGCCGCCTCGCTTTTCGCCCATTCCTGCCTGCGGTTTTTCCCGTCCCCTCCAGTTGCGGCAGCCACGCCTTGGTAAAATGCGATCGCAGCGGCGTTGCTGGATGCGGCGGCGCGAAAATCTTCGACGGCTTTGACTTCCATCGCCTTCTCGGACAAGGCGCGCTTGTCTTTGATTTGTTTCAATGTCGCCATCAGCACTTTCAGGTCCACGGGCTTGTCATCCTGTGCCCTTGCTGGTTGGACCAACGAAAAAGCAAAAGCGGCGCAAACCATGCAACAGAGGGGACGCATTTTCATAATAAAAAGGGGGGAAACGAGCCTCCCAATGGAGCCAAATTTGCGCGCAAAGTAAAGCGCGGGATCAAATATTTTCCGACAGCCATTTTTCCACCCAAGAGACGCTCTCTCCCTTGCGCGCGGCGTAATCGGCTATCTGGTCCGGGGCAATTTTGCCGACCGCGAAATATTTCGCTTCGGGATGGGAAAAATACAACCCGCTGACGGCCGCCCCCGGGAGCATCGCGCACGATTCCGTGAGCCGCATCCCGGCGTTGCATTCAGCGTCGAGCAAACGGAAGAGCAGCCGCTTTTCTGTGTGGTCGGGGCACGCGGGATAGCCCGCCGCCGGTCGGATGCCGCGATAGCGCTCGCGGATGAGATCCTCGGTTGCGAGCTGTTCGCCTTCGCCAAAGCCCCAGGCAATGCGCGACTGTTTGTGGAGATACTCGGCAAAGGCTTCCGCCAATCGGTCCGCAAGAGCCTTCGCAAGAATGGCGCTGTAGTCGTCTCCGGCGGCTTCGAACGCCTTGGCCAGTTCGTCGCCGCCGTGGATCGACACGGCGAATCCGCCGAGATAATCCGCGATGGACTTTGGCGCAACATAGTCGCTGAGGGCATGGTTTTCTTGTCCCTTGGGCTTGACCATCTGCTGGCGCAGAAACCGAAAGGTTGCCAGCGGCTCGGCGCGTGTTTCATCAACGTAAAGCTCCACGTCATCGCCCACGGCATTGGCAGGCCAGAAGGCATGGACGCCGCGCGCCTGGAACTGCTTTTCGGCGACGATTTGCGCCAGCAGTTGCTGCGCATCGTCGAAGAGTTCCCTCGCCTGCTCGCCCACCTGCGGATCGTCAAAAATCGCGGGATAGCGCCCGCGCAATTCCCACGTGTGAAAGAACGGCGACCAGTCAATAAACGGCGTCAATTCTTCCAGCGAAGGCTCCACTTTTCGGACGCCGAGGAACGCCGGTTGAGGCGGCGCGCCCTTGGACCACTCGACCGTGGTGCGATTCGCGCGCGCTGCTTCCAGCGTGAGCTGTTTCTTCTCATCCGAACGCGCGGCGTGCGATTGCCTGATCCGCTCGTTTTCCGTGCGGAGGGCGTCCAAAAACGCGGGCTTTTGCTCGGGGCTCAACAAGGCGCTCACCACCCCGGCGGCGCGCGAGGCGTCGAGCACGTGAACCACCGGTCCGTCGTAATGCGGGGCGATTTTCACCGCCGTATGCGCGCGGCTGGTGGTTGCCCCGCCGATGAGCAACGGGAGGGTGAATCCCTGCCGCTGCATCTCCTGCGCAAGATGCGCCATCTCGTCCAGCGAAGGAGTGATGAGGCCGCTCAGGCCGATGATGTCGGCGTTGTGTTCGCGCGCTGCCGCGAGAATTTTATCGGCGGGGCACATCACCCCGAGATCGATCACTTCGAAATTGTTGCACTGGAGCACCACGCTCACGATGTTTTTGCCGATGTCATGGACATCGCCTTTCACCGTTGCAATGACGATTTTGCCCTTGGCTTTCGCGTGCGAATCCGCGGCTTTCTCCGCCGCCATGAACGGTTCCAGCCATGCCACGGCTTTCTTCATCACCCGCGCGCTTTTGACGACCTGGGGCAGGAACATTTTCCCTGCGCCAAAGAGATCGCCGACGATGCCCATGCCGGACATCAGCGGCCCTTCAATGACATGCAACGGGCGCTCGGCCTTGAGCCGCGCCTCTTCCACGTCGGCGTCAATGAACTCGACGATGCCCTTGACCAGCGCGTGCGCCAGCCGCTCCTCGACGGGGGCAGTGCGCCACGCCTCGTCTTTTACGGCGATTTTGCCCGCTGATTTCACGGTCTCGGCGAACTCCACCAGGCGTTCGGTCGCGTCGGGGCGGCGATCCAAGAGCACGTCCTCGACGCGTTCGAGCATCTCCTTGGGGATTTCCTCGTACACGGCGAGCATCCCGGCGTTGACGATCCCCATATCCAGCCCGGCCCGGATCGCGTGGTAAAGGAAGGCCGCGTGCATCGCTTCGCGCACCGGGTTGTTGCCCCGGAAGGAAAACGAGATGTTGGAAATGCCGCCGCTCACTTTTGCATACGGCAGGTTTTCTTTGATCCAGCGTGTGGCTTCAATGAACGAAACCGCGTAGCCGTTGTGCTCCTCAATGCCGGTCCCCACGGTGAGGACGTTGGGATCGAAAATGATCTCTTCGGGCGGAAACCCGACTTCTTCGGTCAGGATTCGGTAAGCGCGGGCACAAATCTCCTTGCGCCGCTCGGTGCTGTCGGCCTGGCCCGCCTCGTCAAAGGCCATCACCACTGCCGCCGCGCCATACTGCCGCAGCAGCCGGGCCTGTCGCTTGAATTCCTCCTCGCCCACCTTGAGCGAGATCGAGTTCACGACGCATTTGCCCTGCACGCACTTGAGCCCCGCCTCCAACACGCTCCATTTGGAACTGTCGATCATGATCGGGATGCGGGAAATGTCCGGCTCGCTGGCGATCAAGTTCAGGAAATGGGTCATCGCCGCCTCCGAGTCGATCATCCCCTCATCCATGTTCACATCCAGGATGTTCGCCCCGCCCTCCACCTGTTGGCGGGCCACCGCGAGCGCCCCTTCAAAATCCCCGGCCAGGATCAGTTTGGAAAACTTCGGCGAGCCGGTGATGTTCGTGCGTTCGCCCACCATCAAAAAGCCGCTCTCGGGCGTGATGACGAGCGGTTCGAGCCCGCTCAGGCGCGTGGCACGGGGGCGCTCCGGCAGGCGGCGCGGCGAGCAACTCGCAACCGCGTCAGCAATCGCCCGGATGTGCGCGGGAGTCGTGCCGCAGCAGCCGCCCACGATGTTGAGCCAGCCTTGCGCGGCCCAGTCGCCGATCTGCACCGCGAGCGATTCGGGGGTCTCGGGAAATCCGGTGGGCGAAAGCGGGTCGGGCAATCCGGCGTTGGGATAACAACTCACATACACAGGGGCGCAAAGGGACAGGGCTTCGATGTACGGGCGCATCTCCCTGGGTCCAAGGGCGCAGTTGAGGCCGATGCTTAATAGTGGCGCGTGGGATGCCGATATGGCGAATGCCTCCACCGTCTGGCCGGTGAGCGTGCGCCCGCTCAAGTCCGTGATCGTCCCGGAAACCATGATCGGGATCGCCCCGGGCGCGACACCCAGCGTCTCGAACGCTTCCATGATGGCGCACAACGCCGCCTTGGCATTGAGGGTATCAAAGACCGTCTCCATGAGCAGCACATCCACGCCGCCTTCGATCAACGCTTCCGCCTGTGCGCGGTAGGCCGCCTTCACCTCGTCAAAAGTCACCTCGCGCCGTGCGGGATCGTGGACATCGCGCGAGAGCGAAAGGGTCTTGCTCATCGGTCCCATGGCCCCCGCCACGAACGCCGTTCGCCCACACTTCCCGACGGCACGCCGTGCGCACGCGACCCCGGCGAGGTTGAGTTCCCGCGTGATCGATTCCAGCCCGTAGTCCGCCAGGGAAATCGACTGCGCGTTGAACGTGTTCGTCTCGATCAAGTCGGCTCCGGCGGCCAGGTATTGCGCGTGGATTTCTTCGACGACTTCCGGACGCGTAATGCTCAAGAGATCGTTGGCGCCTTTTAAAGAATGGGCATGGTCCACGAAACGCTGCCCGCGATAATCTGCCTCGGCCAATCGATAGCTTTGGACCATGGTCCCCATCGCGCCATCAAGAATCGCGATGCGCTTGGTGAGCAGTTGAGCAAACGGATGAGTAGATGAAATCACTGGAAAAGCCTAAGATAGTCCCCTGGCGGAATCAATATCAAATAAACGCATCATGATTGGGGGATGCGTCAAGGGCAGCCCATTCACCTTGTTGTTTTTGCTCGATATGCTGGCTTTACTGCCGGAGCATTTGTTGTAATTTCTTCCACCCGCAGCCCCCTTCTATTTCTTCCCATGACTCTATTTCCCCGCATTACCAGAGACCCTGCCATCATGAGCGGTCGGGCATGCCTCCGCGATTCTCATGTAACCGCCTCGACCATAGTTACTTTGGTGGCGACGGGACGTTCTTATAAGGAGATTATGCGGATGTTCCCGGTGCTGACACCCGAGGATTTGCAAGAAGCGCTGACCTACGCGGCTTGGTGGCTTGACGAGCAGGACGCTCCAGCCACCAACGTGGAAACCTCGCGCGAAATCCCGCAGTATCTCAAGCCGGTTCCCAAACCAACCGCTTCCGACATCCTCAAAGCGTCCCAGGAACCGATTACCCCACAGCCTGAAGCGCCAGCGGAGGCGGAGGCAGAGGCGGAGGACGCGCCTGACCCGACGGAATCCAATCCGGAAGAGTTCGCGGACGAAAACGAGATAATGGAGCTTTTCCATCCCGCTTTTCCAGACAAACCGACCGTGGTTTTCAGCCGCAACGGCATCTTTGACGCGCGCTGGGAAATCCCCACCATCGCTTGGTATGACATTCGGGGCATCCAACGCGTGAGTGGAGAAAAAGCGATCCATATCGTGCTTCGCAATCCGGAGCACTATCTCGCGTCGATGCCGTTTTTCAAACAGATCCAGGCCCGTATCAAGCTGATGTTCAACATGCTCACCCTTCACCTCGACACCTCCTCGCTGGGCGTCCGGACGAGGGACATGTATCTGGAGGCGAGCCGCCTCTGGGTGAATTACCGGGGCGATGTGCGGTTCCGCAAAAAGCGCCGGGTCAAGCTGACCGAGCGAACGATCAGATCAGAGAAGATCGAGGATTGAGGCTACGGCGGACCCGCCCTGCAAAACGATTGCCGGATTACTTTGCCGGAACGGAGACGAGCGGGGTCGGCTCTTCAAACAGATCGACCAAGCGGTCGTCGATGCGAATGTCGATGAGCTTCCAAGTGTCGGAAACCTTGTAGAAATAGAACCGCCACCGGATGGGGAGGTTTTTCGCGAGCGAGAGGCAGGTGATCCGCGTGAGGTGAGAGCCAACCGTTTTCTCATCGACCGGGTCGTAACCGCTGATGTCTCCCAAAGCTTTCATCGCTTCGCGTGTTTTGAGTTTCAGGTTGGTCACATCCTTGGGCATTTCGGCGATTTTCGTCCCTTTCAGGAGTTGATCATAAGCCGCATCCACCCGTCCCTCGACCAAGATGCGGAAGAAGTCGCGCACTTGCGTTTGGGGCAGCCCAAAAGGGAAATCCACAGCCGACGTGTCCCGTGGTTTCACCTCCTGGGTGTCGGGTTGCGAAAAAGCAGGCGCGGCGGCCAAAAAAGTCGCAGAAACAAGCGAAACGAACAGTCGGAGCTTCATAGTAAGGGTGAAGGTTAAGGGAAGTTGCGAATGGAGAGAAGCTTTTCAGCAAAAATTCATGCGCTTGGGATTTTAAGAATGCCGGGCGGTGTTCGCGGGGGATTCCAGCCTAAACCATTGCCGGGGTGCCTCCCTTGGCGTAGAGTGCAAAAAGATGCAGCCGAACCTGTCCGCCCCCGAAAATTTCATTAACCGTGAACTCAGTTGGTTGGAGTTCAATCGTCGCGTACTCGAGGAGGCGCAGGATGCCACCCAACCGCTCATTGAACGCGTCAAGTTCCTGAACATCTTTTCCTCCAACCTCGACGAATTTTTTGAGATTCGCGTCGCGGGCATCAAACAGCAGATCGACAGCGGCAGCACCGACGTGGGCCCGGATGATCTCTCGCCCACGGAAGTTTTCCAGGCGATCACCAAGACCGCCCACGAGCTTGTCGCAACACAGTATGATCTCTGGAATTGCCAGGTGATGCCGCTGCTGGCGCAGAACAACATTCGTTTTCACAAGATCGACGCGCTCTCCGACGAGCGAGCCGAGTGGGCGCACAACTATTTCCGCGACGAGGTGTTCCCCGTCCTCACCCCGCTTGCTGTCGACGCCAGCCACCCTTTCCCGCAGGTTCTCAATAAAAGCCATAACCTGATGGTTCGCGCCCGGCGGCAGGGTGAAGCGGAACCGCTGCATGCCATTGTCCAGGTGCCGCGCGTTGCCCCCCGGCTCATCGCGCTCCCCAGAAAGGCGGACACCGATCCGTGGGATTACATTTTCCTGAGCGAACTCGTGAGGGAATACATCGGCGAACTATTTCCAGGGCTGGAACTCGAAGGCGTCCACGGCTTCCGTATCACCCGCAACGGCGATCTCTACATCGACGACGAAGAAGC
>JBAXCI010000045.1:0-13275 GCA_037141555.1 Verrucomicrobiota bacterium
CCTTGAAATACCCCGGCGAATACCGCACCGAACAAGCGCGCGTCGCCCTGCGCAATGGCGACTACCAGGGGTGCATTGAACAAGCATCTCTCGCCATCGAAGCCGACCCGTCAAACCCCTACCCCTACTTCTACCAAGGCGAAGCCCAGCGCATCACGGCGGTCAAAATGCTCATTCCCGCCCTGCGCACCGTATTATTTGAAAAGGCCATCGCCTCCTACCGCGGCGGGCTGGAGCATTTTCCGCAGGACGAGAGCCTCATGCTACGAATGGCACAGGCGCTCGACGGCGCGCGCCGTTTTGAAGAAGCCGAGGAAGCCTACCTCCGGGCCATCGCCCAAGACCCCAACCTCGGGGTGCTCTACGCCTATTACGCCGCCCATCTCAAACTGCTCGGCCAGCCAGCCGCCGCCGGAAAATGCCTCCAAACCGCCAGAAATCTCGGCGCAAGCGGAGCGCATCTCATTGGCATGGCAGAAGTGAAGTCGATTCTCGAGGCCGGGGCTCCCGATTCGAACCCGGAAGCTGCCAACTCCCCCTCAATAAAGCCCTGACCCCTCCCCCGTCGCCCGGATCAGCAAGGATTTGGGCAAAGAATTCTTTTGAATAAAAGACGAAAACCAGTATAAGATTTGGGTCGAGTCCGCTCTCGACCGGACGCCAACATCACAGCGGCTGCCCGATCATAACCCCACCTCCTGAATATGTTTCACTACTCCAAACTGCTCGCGGCTTCTCTCCTGTGGGTCTTCTGCGCGACTACGCTTCCGAGCGTCGCAGCCCCGGCCCGCCTCTCCGAGTTGAAAACCCAGCTCAATGCCATTTCCAGCATCGAGGGCAAGTTCGAGTTTCTGAAAACCGGCCTGTTCGGGCAGTCCGACGAGGTCAAGGCCACCCTCGGCGCTGCGATCATCGAATCCGCTTCCGAATCCAGCCGAAAAAGCGTTGCGGGTCAAGTGGCGCAGATTCTTGCGGGGTTGAAAAACAACTCCGACACCACAAAGTTGATCGGCCTGCTGACCAACAAACTGCCGCGCTCCATGGCCCCGTCGGTTGCCGGCAGCATCGCCATCGGCGCGGGGATCAGCGATCCGCAACACCTTCCGCAGTTCACCGCCGCCGTCATCGTCTCGCAATCCAGCACCATCGACGCCGCGGGAGCCATTGCGCAGGAAGTCACGGCATCCGCCCCGCTGGCCAGGGCCACCAGCATTGCCAGCGCCATCGGCGCGGCCTTCGTCGACCATTCCCGGCTCGCCGACAAAGCCCCCGAGATCGCCGCCGCCATCACCCGCGCCCTTCTGCCCAAAGGAACCCTTGAGCAGACCCGGCCTGAAATCGCCGATAGCGTGGCCGCGCTCACCATTCTCCTTCCCGGCTCCATCAACGGCAACAAGGAGCTGATCACCAATATCGGCAAGGCCGTCGCCGCCGTGATTGCCCAGTCCAATACGGGGATGGCTACCACCATCGTCGGCATCACATCTGCCGCGCTGAAATCCGCAGCCGGTTCGTCCGATATCAGCGGCGTTCTCGAGGGCTTCGAGCGCGCCTTCGCAGATGCCATTGCCGATCCGATCATCAAAGACAAGCTCGGCAGAGTCGTCTCGGAGATCAACGCGGGCACCAGCGACAAATCGGTTCTGCCCCTGGAACCAAAAATCAGCAACGACCCGCCTCCGACCCAAAGCCCCACGGGGCCAGATACCGGTCCGATCATCAGGCCCGAGACCAACGTGGTGAATGGCTAACCGGGACCGGACTTCTCGCGGGGTAAACTATTTGATGTAGACCCCGGTGAGCCGGAACTTGCAGTAGCCCCTGGAAATATAGTCGCTGCTGAACCCATGCAGGGTGCGGATCTCAGCATGGCCGCGTCCTCCCACCTCGCCGTTGTCCTTGTAAACCAGAATCGCGCCAACCGGGGCGTCGTACGGATTTTCCACATCGATTTTGCGGAACCCGTAGCGCGCGACCAGTTCATCGCCAGCCTGGTATGCGTAAGGGGTCTCCGGGTAGGATGAGATCGCTCCCGCCTTCACCAGCGCTTCCTTCACCCGCCTCCAACACAGCCTCTGCTCTCCGACCGACAACGCGTGACTTTGGCAATAAGCGGCAGCCAGCCGCAAATCAGAGCTGACACGGGCGTCCACAGGCGCTTCCTGAGCGTAAAACTGAGCGACCGGCCGCAATCCGGCCTGGGAAACTCCATTTGACTTCGCCAACAGTGGCACCGCCAGCCACAAGAAACAGACCGCGAGGCAAAAAATAATATTCATGGCAAAAACGGATACGGACCATGACTCTACCATTGGACGGATCGTCCCCGATTGTGCCTGCATCAAGGAAAACTATGCAGCGCGCAATCTATGATCCGGCAGCATTTGAGCGAAATGACACGGCATCAAGCTCGATCTCAAAGAGAAGATCATCCCGGCAGACATCCGCGTGCATCCAAGTCAGCGGCAACCCTTCCATGCCGTGCTCGCGCAGGTAATCCGCGAAATAGGGAGCATCCTTGGCCTCTTTGATGTAGGCGATCGCCCGCGTGCAATCGCACCAGTTCATCCGGCGCGAGTGCAGGATTGCCTCCACGACTTGCATCGTCAGCTCGATCTGCGCCTGCGGATCGCCTTTGTAAGCGGTCTTGCCGCCCAACTCGATGCTCGCCGTGCCGGAAATATAAAGCTCCCGCCGCCCAGCCCGCCCGACCTCCACCGCCCGGCTAAACGAGCTTTTGTAATCGAGCGCCGGGCATTGCAGCGGCGACGCAATCTCCGTGACACTGGCCCCCTTGCACTTGATCGCCAGCGCCCCTGCCACCACCGCCGCGCCATGCCGGTTGGGCATCCCGATCCCCGTGCTCGCGGGCATCAACCCCTCGAACGCCCCGTGCGCTCTCAAAAACGGTGTGCGCGCGCGGTTAAAGCAGTCATACCAATCGAGAATCTTATCGAGATAGAACCAGGTGCGCACGAGATGCCCAAACTCCATCCCCTCGGCCCGCAATACCCGCTCGATGGTTTCAAAAATAGTCACGGTCTGATCCTCGCGGGAGGCGTTCAGATCGGCGGGAACGATTTCCTCAAAAAAGCAGACCGTCGCCTCCTCGCTTTCGTGCAGCGTTCCAATCGCGCGGCCGCCATCCAGCAGCGGCCGCCCGCACGCGCCACCAAACGTTTCACGAGCCACTTTGGAAACGATCGGCCGGGGATCGACAACGGAAATCAACTCTGGTGGGAAGACGGACATGGAACCAGGATTAGACCTTGTGATCTTTGGAGACAATTTTTTTAACCTTAGCTTAACAATAAAAAGAGCGCTTTTCATGCTTGATTGACGGCGGCTTCCATTGACAAATCCCGGCATGTCCAACACCGATCCCACCGAAGCGGCCCAAGGCGCGTTCTTTCTCGCTGGCCCAACCGCCGTGGGCAAGACGGACGTGGCGCTCGCCGTGGCCGAGGCATGCAACGGGGAGATCGTCGGGGCGGATGCTTTCCAGGTCTACCAAGGACTGGACCTGCTCACCGCGAAACCTTCAAAAGAAGCCCTCGCCCGCATCCCACATCACCTTGTCGGCTCGGTACCGCTCGCGGAGCCGTTCAATGTCGCCCGCTATCTGGACGCGGCGCAAGCGGCCATCGCGGATATTCGCCGCCGCGGTCGCCTCCCCGTTGTCGTGGGCGGCACCGGGCTCTATCTCCGCGCGCTCACCCGTGGCCTCTCGGACATCCCGCCGCCTAATCCCGAACTCCGGGCCGAACTGGCGGCCACTCCCCTGCCCCAACTTCTGGAGCGGCTGGCGACCCTCGACCCCGAGGCGGCCCGCGAGATTGACACGAAAAACCCCAGGCGCGTGTTGCGAGCGCTGGAAGTCTGCCTCGTCACCGGCAAACCGTTCTCCAGCTTCCGCGAAGAATGGCAGCAACAGCCGCACTTTGAGGGCGTGTTACTGGAGCGCACGCGAGAAGAACTCTACGAGCGGATCGACCGCCGGACCCGTGCGATGTTCGACGAAGGCGTGGTGGAAGAAGTCCGCGAGGCGCTAGCTACTGGCGGGGTCGGTTCCACCGCCGAACAGGTCATCGGCTGGCGGGAGATTACAGCGCTACTGCGCGGCGAGCTCACGCAAGCGGAAGCCATTGCGTCGATCCAGCAAACCACGCGCCGCTATGCAAAACGGCAGCTTACGTGGTTCCACCGCGAACCGCTCATGGTTCCGATTTCCCTGGGCGACGGGAGTGGGATCGCGGCGATCATCGCTCGAGCGAGGGCTGTGCCGAGGTAGAGACTGCTTCCCCCCCCCCGAAAGCGGTGTCAAGCCACCGCAGTCCAAAACGCTGGCGCGTCAAGATGGCGCATTTTTTTCGCGTTAGCGTTTTGGACTGCGTGCGCCCCTGCGCCGCTTTGGCATAACGCCCAAAAGAAAGCCGCGCCTCCCATCAGGAAGGCGCGGCTCAAACTTGCTGGCGTCGGGCTACTGCTCGCAGCTCGCTCCGGCTTTCACGATCTCCGCGAACGCGCGGGGGTCGAGGCTGGCTCCGCCGACGAGCGCGCCGTCGATGTCGGGCTGGCTCATCAAGGTCTTGGCGTTGTCGGGCTTCACGCTGCCGCCGTATTGGATGCGCACCTTGTCGGCCACAGCCTGGTCGGCGATCAGCGCAATCGTTTTGCGGATGAACGCGTGGGCGGATTGCGCCTGTTCAGGCGTCGCAACGCGGCCGGTGCCGATGGCCCACACGGGCTCATACGCGATCACCGTCTCGGCGATTTCCTTGGCGCTCAACCCGGCGAGACTGCCGCGAAGCTGCGTTTCGAGCACTTCTTCCACCCGGTCGCCATCGCGTTCGGCGAGGGTTTCGCCTACGCAGAGGATCGGCTTGAGGGAGGCTTCGTGCGCGGCGTGGACTTTCTTGTTCACAATCGCATCGGTCTCCCCGAAAAGGGTGCGCCGCTCGCTGTGTCCGAGGACGACGTAGCGGACATAGAGATCGCGCAACATCGCCGCGCTGATCTCTCCGGTGAACGCTCCGCTCTTTTCAAACGCCATGTTCTGCGCGCCGAGCTTCACGCTCGACGAGTTGCTGAGACGCTCGGCTACTTTGGCCAGCGCGGTGAAGGGCGGAACAAGGACGATGTCGACCCCGCCTTCGTCGCCCACTTCGAGCAGGAAGGTTTCGAGGAACGCGTCGGCTTCACCGACCGTCATGTTCATTTTCCAGTTGGCTGCAATGATCTTTTTACGCATTTGGTTGGTTCTCAATAAAAGCTATTTGTTGGTGAGCGCGGCAACGCCGGGGAGCTCGCGGCCTTCCAACAGTTCGAGGCTCGCGCCGCCGCCGGTCGAGATGAAGGTCATCTTGTCAGCGAGGCCGAACTGCTTGACCGCCGTGACGGAGTCGCCGCCGCCGACGATGGATTTCGCGTTGGAGTTGGCGACCGCTTCGCCCACGGTCTTGGTGCCGTTGGCAAACGCGTCCACCTCGAACACGCCGACCGGGCCGTTCCAGAGGACGGTGCCCGCGCCGGCGATCTCTGCGCAGTATTGCTTGGTCGTTTCCGGCCCGATGTCGACGCCCGCCCAGCCTTCGCTGACGGAGTTGAGCGCGGAAACCTGCGTGGGCAAACCGGCCTTGAACGGGAAGCTGTCCTGGGTCTCGATGGAATCGACCGGAAGGAGGAATTTCACGCCTTTGACTTTGGCGAACTCCAGGATTTCCTTGGCGAGATCGACCTTGTCGGCCTCGACCATGCTCTTGCCCACCGGGTAGCCGAGGGCGAGGTAGAAGGTGTAAGCCATCGCGCCGCCAATGAGGATCGTGTCGGCCTTCTCCATGAGCGATTTGATGACGGTGATTTTCGAGGAGACTTTGGAGCCGCCCAAGATGACCACGAAAGGACGGGCCGGGGTGGCGAGTTCGTCCACGAGGTATTTGAGCTCTTTCTCCATGAGGAGCCCCTGCGCCGCGATGGGCAGGAAGGCGGCGATGCCCGCCGTGGAGGCGTGCGCGCGATGGGCGGCGCCGAAGGCATCGTTGACGTAGATGTCGCCGAGGGCGGCGAGTTGCTTGGCAAATGCGGGGTCGTTCGCTTCTTCTTCAGCCTGGAAGCGGACGTTTTCGAGCAGGGCGACGTCGCCCGCCTGAAGCTTGGCCACAACCGCTTTGGCGGAATCGCCCACGGTGTCGGTCGCGAACGCCACGGGGGCGTTGATGAGCTTGGAGAGCCGCTCGGCCACGATGGCGAGGGAGTATTTCTGGTTCGGCTTGCCTTTGGGGCGTCCGAAGTGGGCCATCAGGATGACCTTCGCGCCTTTTTCGCGCAAGGCATTGATCGTGGGAAGACTCTCGACGATGCGGGTGTCGTCGGTGATGCGCTGTGCGCCGTCAACTTCTTCAGTGGGGACGTTAAAATCGACGCGGACGAGCACGCGCTTGCCCTGAACGTCAATGTCGCGAACGGAAAGCTTGGCCATAGATGGTGAGATGAGGAGTGTAAAAATTAAAAATCCGACCGGGGTCGCCGAACCCCGGTCGGGAAGTTTTTCGAGACGGTGAATTGCTTCACCACCTCCGGCAATCGGCGTGCCGTAAGATTTGTCGAGCTGCCGGATTACTTGCCGAGCATCTCAAGCATCTGCACGCAACGGTTGGAATAGCCCCATTCGTTGTCATACCAGCCGACGATCTTCACGAACTTGCCGCCGTTGACCATGGTCAGGCCGCTGTCGAAGATGCAGGAGTGCGCGTTGCCGACGATGTCCTGGAGGACGAGCGGTTCGTCGCTGTATTCGAGAACGCCTTTCATCGGGCCTTCAGCGGCGGCTTTCATCGCGGCGTTGATGGCTTCGACGGTGGCGTCTTTGCTGAGAACGGCGGTGAAGTCGGTCACGGAGCCGTCCGGGGTCGGAACGCGGAACGCGCCGCCCTTGAGTTTGCCGTTGAGTTCAGGAATCACTTCGCCGATCGCCTTGGCGGCGCCGGTGCTGGAAGGCACAATGTTGATGGCAGCCGAACGGGCGCGGCGGAGATCTTCATGCGGAAGATCGAGGATGCGCTGGTCGTTGGTGTAGCTGTGGATCGTGCTCATGAAGCCGGCTTCCAAGCCGAAGCTGTCGTTGAGGACCTTGACCATCGGGGCCAGGCAGTTCGTCGTGCAGCTCGCGTTGGAGACGATGAAGTGCTTGGACGCGTCGTAGATGCCGTCATTGACGCCCATCACGATCGTGGCGTCGGGGCCTTTGGCCGGGGCGCTGATGAGCACGCGCTTGGCGCCGCCCTGGATGTGGAGGGCCGCTTTATCGCGCGAGGTGAAGAAACCGGTCGATTCGAGGACGACGTCCACGCCGAGCTGGCCCCAGGGGAGCTTGGCCGGATCGCGTTCCTTGAGGATCTTGATCTTGTGGCCGCGAACGATGAGGTATTCCTCGTCGAAGCCGATCGTGCCGTCGAATTTGCCGTGGACGGAGTCCCACTTGAGGAGCTGTGCCAGCGTTTTTGTGTCGGTGAGGTCGTTGATTGCGACGACGTTCTCGACCTGTGCGGGTGTCATAGCGCGCAGCACGTTACGTCCGATGCGCCCGAATCCGTTGATACCAAACTTTGCCATAGAAGATTTAAATAAGGTGTTGGTTGATTAGAAGCCCTAAACCTAGCCGGGTTTTTGCCACAGCGTCAATCCAACTTTTGTTTGGGCTTGCTCACGGTTGCTCCCACACCCCGCGATGCTCGAATTCGAAGCCAAGCTCCTCCGCCCGGCGCGGCAACACCCGCTGGCTGTCCAAAAACAGGCCGGAGAGTGGGCCAAAGATGCGTTTTAGCAGCCATGCCGGAGCCGAAAACAACACCCTGCGCTGGAACCGGCGACCCAGCGCCCAGGTAAAATCGCTGTTCCGCAACGGCACGGGGGACGTGGCGTTAAACACCCCGCGAGCCTGCCCATTTTCGACCACAAAGACCACCAACCGGGCCACATCGCGCACATCCACCCACGAGACCCACTGCCGCCCGTTACCCAGGGTCGCCCCCAGCCCGAGCCGAAAGACCGGCTTCAACGCCTTCACCATCCCTCCGCCCTCTCCCAAAACCACGCCGAACCGCAAAATCGCCACCCGGACCCCGCCGGCTTCCGCGCGGTGCGCCTCCGCCTCCCAAACTTTTGCAACCTCCGCCAAAAAGCCCGATCCGGCGGGCGAACTCTCATCGACGATCTGCTCCCCCGTGTCTCCATAATAACCGACCGCCGATGCGCTTACGAACGTCTTCGGCCCTTGCGCTCCGGCCTTGGAAATGGCATCCACCACGGCCCGCGTCCCCTCACGGCGGCTTTCCAGAATGCCTCGCAATTTTTTGCCAGTCGGCAGCCCCATGATCGATTCGCCCGCCAAATGCACCACGGCATCGAGTCCTTTGACGTCGAGAGTCTCCCCAAACCGCCGCGTCTCGGCACACCCCTTCACCGCGCGCTCCGGCGACCGGCTGAACCCGACGCACCAATGGCCCGCCCGGGCGAGCGCCTCCACCACCGCCCGCCCCACAAACCCCGACGCGCCGGTGATTCCCACTTTGAGTTGCGTTTTCATTGGAAAAAGAAGGGTGATTTTTCTCGCGCAAAGGACGCAAAGAAGAATTGAGTTTTTCTTCGTCTGCCTAATCGAAGTGCGAATGCAGCCAGTCGTAGGGGAACCGGTCGCCGGGGCAATCGGTGGGCCACTGCGGCGGGTTAATATCGCGGTGCGGTTTCACGATGGCAAATTGATGGTCTGTTTTGCCGACCCGTTTGCGCAAATAGCGGATCAACTCATCCAAGGCTTCGAGCTGTTCGCGCGTGGGCCGGTCACGATTGTAATCGCCCACCAGGCAGATGCCGAGCGCAATACTGTTCAGATAATCCGAGTGGACATGGCCGCCATTGATCTGCCCCATCCAGCGAGGCCCGATCTCAACCGCGCCATTGCCCGAGGAGGTTCCGTTGCCGATCACGAAATGATAAGCCAACCCGTTGGGCATCTTGCGCACATTGCGATGGTAATAGTCGAACGCCTTGGCATTGCCTTGCTGCGTGCCGGAATTGTGAACGACGATATACCGCCAGCGATGGCGCGCCACATGGGCATTGTCGATGGCGTTGCGAACCGAACGCGACAGGTATTTATAATGCTGCTCCGAATGCCCAAACGGCCACCACCAGCTCCGTTTTTCGGACGCCGGGGGCGGCGTAGGCTCCTCCTCGACCTCTCCTGATTTCTCCACGACCACCGCGTTTCCCTGGTTGGGAAAAGGGGTCGGCGCAACCGTGGGCGCCGGGCGCGAAGGCTCGGGCGTCGGTTTCTTAACCGGCGTCGGCTCGTCGGAAGCGGGCGATGAAGGCCGCTTCTTTTGCGCGGGTCTGGGTTTCGCCTTCGACTTCTTTTTAGGCTTCTTTTTTGCGGGAGTGGGAGTCGCTTTATCCCGCGAATCGCCGCTCTGTTGCGTCTGCACAAAGGCTTTGCGTTTTTCTTCATCCGTCAGGGCCGAAGCCCGCGGCGGTGCGGGAAGAAAAGTCACCCCGAGAAACAGGGCGGCGACGAGAAAGCGAGGGGTAAACACGAAATCCCATCTTAACAGGAGATACCCCGCAAGCAAGCAGCGAGCGGAATTTTTCGCAGTTCTTCTCGCCTTGGCATGGGCTCAATGGTTGAAATGCGGCATGGCATTTCCCGAATCATTGCAAGCGCTCTGGGCGCCTTGGCGCGTCGAGTATTTCACGATGGATAAGTCGCGCGATTTCCTTTCGGAGGCCGCGCATTCGAGCGACGACCGGGGGCACCTCGTCGTGCGCCGGTTGAAGGACACGTTCCTCATCATGAACCGTTTCCCCTACACCGTGGGGCATTTGATGGCGGTGCCATACCGGAAGGTGGCGGATATGGCGGACCTCACGCAGGGCGAACAGTTGGAGCTCTGGGATCAGGCGGCGTTTGCGCAGAACTTGCTGCGCACCGTGGTGCGCGCGGAGGGGTTTAACGTCGGGTTGAACCTTGGCAAAGCGGGAGGAGCCGGGGTGGCGGATCATCTGCACCTGCACATCGTCCCGCGGTGGGAAGGCGACACCAATTTCATGCCCGTGCTCGGCAACGTGCGCGTGATGGCGGATTCGCTGGACGCCCTCTATGCGAAGCTGATGGCGGCGATCGGGTGAAACCGAACAAAGTCTCTTTCCTCTTGCCATTCCCGAGCCATTCCCGGATTGTCGCGCAGTTTCCGGAATGACCCAAGTTTTTCTATCCCGACTCGCCAGCACCCTCGTTCTTTGGACGGCGGTGTTGTGGACTATTTTTTCCGGCTACGAACTCGGCTTCTTTGCCATGCTCTCCGCCGTGGGCCTCGGCGCGCTCTGGGAGTTTTACCGGATGCTCGACCACAAGGGGTTCCCGAATTTCAAAGTCGTCGGGATGTTCTGCGGAGCCGCGATGCTCGGCGGTTCGTTCCATTACTATAGCTCGGTGGGGCCGTCGCAATCCTACGACTGGGAAATGATCTCCCTCGTCGGCTTTCTGCTGACGGTGTTCACGCGCCAGATGTTCAAGGGACTCCAGGAGGTCTCGCCGCTGCCGACGATGGCTTACACGCTCTTTGGGCTGCTCTACGTCATCTGGATGTTCAATTTCGTGAACAAGATCGTCTACGCCCTGCCCAAGGTGGATCACCACGTCACGGGCCAATTTTACGTCCTTTACCTGATCGTCGTGACGAAATTCAGCGACATGGGCGCGTATCTTACGGGAACCGTTGTGGGCAAACACAAGATGGTGCCGCACATCAGCCCGAAGAAAACCTGGGAAGGTTTCGTCGGCGCGCTGGCGTTTTCCACCCTCGGCAGCTACGGGATGTATTGGCTGATGCCTCACCACCTCGTCCGGCTGAACTGGACCCATGCCACGGTCCTCGGCCTTGTGCTCGGGTTCGCCGCCATCGTGGGCGACTTGGCGGAGTCGATCCTCAAGCGGAGCACGGATACCAAGGATTCCGGCTGCTTCCTGCCCGGCATCGGCGGCGCGCTCGATCTCATCGACAGTCTGCTCTTTACCGCGCCGCTATTATTTTTCTATCTTAGAGCCATTATCGGAGTGGGATGAAAAACGTCGTCGTTCTAGGAGCTACAGGATCCATCGGCCAAAGCGCGGCCAAAGTCGCCCGGGATATTCCGGGGCGGATGCGGATCGTCGGCATGTCGGCGCATCGCAATCTCGCCAAACTCGAAGAACTCGCGGGCCAATTCCCCGAGGCCGCCCTCTGCATCACCGACGAAACCAGCCCCACGCCGGATTCTCTGGGGCGCTGTCGCAAAGTCCTCCGGGGCGAAGAAGGGCTCATTGAGCTGGCGACCCTCCCGGAAGCCGACATGGTCCTCATCGCCATCGTGGGCACCGGCGGGCTGCGCCCCGCTCTGGCAGCCATCGAAGCGGGCAAAGACATCGCCATTGCGAGCAAGGAAATCCTCGTCATGGCGGGCGAGATCGTCATGGAAGCCGCCCGGCGCAAAGGGGTCAACGTCCTCCCGGTCGACAGCGAGCACAACGCCATTTTCCAATGCCTCGAAGGGCGCGACCCGGCCCATGTGCGCCGGCTCATCCTCACCGCCAGCGGCGGCCCGTTCCGCAAGGCCACGGCGGAAAGCCTGGAGGGCGTCACCCCGGCCCAGGCGCTCAAGCATCCGACGTGGAACATGGGCTCGAAGATCACCATCGACTCCGCAACCCTCTTCAACAAAGGGCTGGAAATGATCGAGGCCCGCTGGCTCTTCAACGTCGAGATGGCTCGCATCGACGTGATCGTTCACCCGCAAAGCGTCGTGCATTCGATGGTGGAATTCGTCGATAGCTCCGTGCTCGCGCAGTTGAGCCGCTCCGACATGTGTTTCCCGATCCAATACGCCGTCACCTGGCCCGACCGCGTCCCCAACAGCCTGCGCCCGCTCGATTTCGCGCAACTCGCCCGGCTGGAGTTTGAAGCCCCGCGCCCCGAGGTCTTCCCGGCGCTCAACCTGGCCCGGCACGCGGGCGAAACCGGCGGGACGCTCCCCGCCGTGCTCAACGCCGCCAACGAAATCGCCGTCGCAGCGTTCCTCAACGGTCGGCTCTCCTTCCCCGGCATCTGGAAAACCGTCGCCGCCGTCATGGATGCACACCGGTCCGTTGCGCATGCCACGCTTGATGCTATAGTCGAAGCCGACCAATGGGCGCGGGTCCATGCGGCGCAACACATCGGCTAGGAATCCACAAAAAATGTCATCAGGAACTCAGGAAATCAGGAAACGGCGGAATCCGCTGACCGAATTACTATCCCACAATGCTTGTCATCCCGAACGCAGTGAGGGACCCCGCAAGTTACTCAACGCTCCCGCAAACAGAACTGGCCACGCCCTGGGGTGGCTTGAGAGGTCCCTCGCTTCGCTCGGGATGACACGCTGCTAAAACCTTATGTCCACCTTACTCCACATTCTCAACTTCCTCTTCGTCCTGTTGGAAGTCGTCGTGCTTTTCAACCTCATCATCATCGTCCACGAACTGGGGCACTTCCTTGCCGCCCGTTGGCGCGGGCTCAAGATCGAGGAGTTCGGCGTCTGGTTCGGCAAACCGATCTGGAAAAAAGAGATCAACGGCGTCGTTTACTCGCTCGGCTCCATCCCCGCGGGCGGTTTTGTCAAACTGCCGCAACTCGCCCCGATGGACATCATCGAAGGCGAAGCCGACGTCCCGCGCGAGACGCTCCCGCCCATCTCCGCGATCGACAAATCCATCGTCGCCTTTGCCGGCCCGCTCTTCAGCTTTCTCTTCGCCATCCTCCTGGCGTGCGCGGTCTACTTCGTCGGCAAACCGGTCTACGAGTCCGACAAAAACACCACCATCGGCTATGTGGAACCCGGTTCGCCGGCCGAAAAAGCGGGCCTGCAACCCGGCGACCGCATCCTCGAAGTGGACGGCCACCCCGTCAAACGCTTCACCGGCATGATCAACAGCGTCGGCTGGTTTGTCATTCGCAGCGAAGGCAACACCATTCCCTTCCTCATCGAACGCGACGGCAAAGTGCTGAAAATCGAGTCGGGGTGGATCAAAGAGTCTCATAAAACCTGGGAGCGGGCGGGATTGCGCGAAGTGCAGATCGCTCCGGCGCTCTCGACGAAAATTGGCGCGGTGGAGCCGAACGCCCCCGCCGCCGAAGCCGGGCTCCAGCCGGGCGACACGATCACCCACGTGAACGGCAAACCGATCTTCACCCCCGAGGTGTTGAT
>JBAXCI010000046.1:0-13209 GCA_037141555.1 Verrucomicrobiota bacterium
GATCATCTCCATCGAAGACGGCTGCGCCGAAAACGACTGGGCGACCTGGAAGCTGCTCACCGAAGCGCTCGGCGACAAGATTCAGCTCGTCGGCGACGATCTCTTCGTCACCAACGTCGATTTCCTGCGCAAGGGCATCCAGCAGGGCGTTGCCAACTCCATCCTCGTCAAGGTCAATCAAATTGGCACCCTCACCGAGACCCTCGACGCCATCGAAATGGCCAAGGAAGCCGGTTACACGGCGGTCATCAGCCACCGTTCCGGTGAAACCGAAGACACCACCATCGCCGACATCGCCGTGGCGACCAACGCCGGCCAAATCAAGACCGGTTCGCTCTGCCGCACCGACCGCGTTGCCAAATACAACCAACTCCTGCGCATCGAGCAGTTGCTGGGCGAGAACGCCATCTACGGCGGGAAAATGCACTAAGCATTGATTCATTCAAAACGGGCGGCCTTCCTCGCGAAAGCCGCCCGTTTTTTTGCCTTGGCTTGGCGCGGGCAATCGTATTACTTTGCCTCCGCAACTTTCGCTGTTTCCCCTTACAACCCCACCGCCGTGAACGGAACCTCCTATGACCAGCTTGAGCGCAGGCACACCGAAAGCAGCGGTTTTCGCCTCCTCAATCGGTTCCTGATCCTGGTCATTATCGTCGCGCTCTGCATCGGAGCGGTGATCGCTTCCATTCCGGTCTACAAACAATACCAAGACCAGAACGAGAAGATCGTTCGCTGCGAAAAAGATTTGTTGCGTGAAAAAGCGCTCTACGCACGGCGCTCCCGCGAGGAACAATTGCTCAAGAACGATCCCGCCTATCTGGAGATCGTCTCGCGCGACCGGCTCGATGTCATGAAGCCCGGCGAAACGATCATCCGACTGGAGCCGCCGCGCACCATCGGTTCACCCTCTGCACCTTTGAAAAACTAGCGAACCGGCCACGTTTTATTTACCCGGGTTGCGAGACGCTTTCCCATACCTATGATTATTCGCACCATTTCCTATCCCAGGGCAGGCCTGATCGGAAACCCATCCGACGGCTACTTTGGCAAGACGATCTCCGCTTGTTTTAAAGGCTTCCAAGCGTCCATTGAAATGTGGGAAAGCCCGGCCATCGAGCTGCTTCCCAGCCGTCGTGATCACTCGGTATTTACAAGCATCGAGAGCCTCCACGAAGACGTGCGGCTGCACGGTTATTATGGTGGCTTCCGCCTTTTGAAGGCCACCATCAAAGCGTTTGTCGACTATTGCCACCGCTATGGCGTGCAACTCGACGACCGCAAATTCACGCTGCGCTACACATCAAATATTCCCTCGCGAGTCGGATTGGCCGGTTCCAGCGCGATCATCACGGCTTGCGCCCGCGCGTTGATGGCCTTCTATGGCGTTTCGATTCCGCGCCACCTCTTGGCGAACCTGGTCCTGAGCGTGGAAAACAACGAACTCGGAATCCCCTCGGGATTGCAAGACCGGGTGGCACAAGCTTACCAAGGCGTGGTCTTCATGGATTTCAGCCGCAAATTGCTGGAGCCCCGCGGATACGGGGACTACACGCACTTGGACGTTTCGTTGCTGCCGTCCCTTTACGTCGCCTACCGGGAAGATTTGTCTGAGGGGACCGAGGTGTTTCACAACGATCTGCGGGCGCGCTGGAACGCCGGAGAACCGGAAGTGGTCAAAGCCATGGAGTTCTGGGCCGATCTCGCCGTGGGATTTCGCGAGGCAATGCAGCAGGGCGACCGCGCGACCATGCACAACCTCATGAATGCGAACTTCGACAAGCGCGCCTCCCTCTACGACGTCGGAGAGGGCAACCGCGAGTTGGTCGCAACGGCGAGGTCCATCGGTGCGAGCGCGAATTTTGCAGGCAGCGGCGGAGCGATTGTGGGCATCTACGACGGCGACGAGGCGTATGCAAAGCTCGAGAAAGCTTTTGCCGCCAAGAAAATCCGCGTTCTTCGGCTGGAACCGACCGAACCTCTCCGCGACAAGCCCTCTTTTTAAATCCGCCCATGAAAGCCGTATTGCCCGCAGCGGGTTGGGGAACTCGATTCCTGCCCATCAGTAAAGCCGTTCCCAAAGAGATGTTGCCTCTCGGGGCAAAACCGGTGATTCACTATGTCGCCGAAGAAGCAGCCGCAGCGGGTTGCACGGATATTCTCATCATCATCAATCAATCCAAGGAATCGATCCGGCGCTATTTCCAGCCCGATCCATTCTTTGAGTCGATCTTGGAAAAAGCAGGCAAACCCGCCGAGCTGGCCGAATTCCGCAAACCCGCCGAGCTGGCCCGTTTTCACTTCCTCTATCAGCCCGAAATGCGCGGGCTCGGGGACGCCGTGCTGATGGCGCGGGAGTTTGTGGGCGATGAGCCGTTCGCTGTGATGCTGGCTGATACAGTAATTGCAGGCGAATCACCCCTTGCGCGCATGGTCCAGGCAACCACCCAGAAACACCGTTCCTGTGTCGCAATGGAGGAGTGCCCCGCCGAGCGCGTTTCCCGGTATGGGATCGCGGGAGGAAGCGTGGACGAAGATGGCCTGTTCCGGCTCAACGAAATGGAAGAAAAGCCCTCGCCCGATACTGCGCCACGGCTTCGCCGCGCGGACGGTTCGTCCCTCGCACACCACGCATTTGCGGCGCGGTATGTATTTACGCCGGAGATTTTCCAGGCACTCGATGGCTGCCCTCCCGGGCGCAACGGCGAAATCCAGCTCACAGACGCCATGCGGAGAGTCATGCAGAAAGAAGGCTTTTTTGGAGTGCCGTTCAGCGGTCGGCGGCTGGACATCGGGAATCCCAAGGGGCTCATCGAGGCGTCCGCCAGTATGGATGCGCTGGGCTGATCTCATCGAATCTCCCATGCCAGTTGCGGCAGATATACCGAGGCGCATTCTCTTCCCATACCCCGCGCAACGTGTGTAAAATTGCGCCCCCTCATAAACCATGAGCAATAAACTTCAATGGGGCATCATCGGCACCGGCACGATCGCGCGAAAATTCGCAAAAGGATTGCTGCAATCCAAAAGCAGCGAACTCGCCGCCATCGGGAGCCGCACCAGCCATTCAGTCCTCGCGTTTGCGAAAGATTTCCCGGCGGCCTGTTACAGTAGCTACGAGGCGATGCTGGCCGATTCCCGGGTGCAGGCCATTTACGTTTCCACGCCGCACCCGGTGCATGCCGAATGGGCGATCCGGGCAGCCGAAGCCGGCAAACACGTTCTTTGCGAGAAGCCGCTCGCCATGAACTACCACGAAGCGCAGTCGATCATCGACGCCGCCCGCCGTCACGGCGTGTTTCTGATGGAAGGGTTCATGTACCGCTGCCACCCGCAGACGATGCGGCTCGCCGAGTTGATCCGCAAACAAGTCGTGGGCGAGGTCAAACTCATCCGGGCCACCTTTAGCTTTTGCTGCCCATTTGATCCACTGAGCCGTCTCTTCAGCGCCGAACTCGGCGGCGGCGGCATTCTGGATGTCGGCTGCTATTGTGTCTCCATGGCGCGGCTCATCGCGGGGGCTGTGACAGGCAAAGCGTTCGAAGATCCGCTCGAAGTGAAAGGCACGGGCCACATCGGCGCAACCGGCGTGGACGAATATGCTGTAGCCTCGCTCAAGTTCCCCAACGCCATCGTTGCCCAGATCGCGGCGGGCGTGCAACTGGACCTGGAGAACAATGTGCGCATCGTCGGCACAGAGGGAAGCATTCTGGTGCCCGATCCGTGGACTATGAACAGTGATGGACCGGGATTCTCAAAAATCCTCGTCTTCAAGAGCCACATCCCCGAGGAAATCGTGATCGAAACCGACCTTGGGCTCTACGCGCTGGAAGCCGATCACGTCGCGGAACAGATTGCAAAAGGGCGCACCCAATCGCCCTTGGTTTCGTGGGACGATTCTCTAGGCAACATGTGCGCCCTAGACCAATGGCGCGCCCAAGTCGACGGCATGCCGTATTAGGCGCGATGCGGCGCTGGATTTGATACTTTACTATCGATTGTGCGCGTGCGAAGTTGTCCTTGTGACGTATCTGACTCAGCAAAAACTCGTTTTAGGTGCGGTGTTTGAACACGCCAAGCGGCCACTCACTCCGGTGGAGATTTGGGAGCAAGCCCGCGAGAAGATTCCCGCGTTGGGAATTGCAACCGTCTATCGTGCCATCAAACAATTTGTCGACGAGGGGCAGGTGCGCACGGTGGAAGTTCCTGGCGCTGCCCCCCATTACGAAAGCACAGCGCGCCATCATCATCATTTTTTTCTCTGCCAACAATGCAAGCGACTCTTCGACTTGGTCGGGTGCGTTCGTGGCGTGAAATCGCTCGCGCCCGAGGGGTTCCGCGTCAAGCAGCACGAGATCGTCTTGTACGGCGAATGCGCATCCTGCATGGGCGAGACAGAGGAGGGGGTGCGCCATGTGTAAATGCAACCGAAATATCAGATTGATCCTATGGATCGTTGTGCTTTGTTTCGCGCAGGCGAGCTTTGCCACACAGGCAAAACCACTCAAAATTCTCGCCTCGTTTTATCCAATGTATGTCATGACGCTGAACGTCGTCGGCGACACTCCGGATGTGAGCGTGGAGTGCATGACAGAGCCGATCACCGGCTGTTTGCATGATTACCAGCTCACACCAGCAAACCTGAAAACCCTCGCGGGCTCGGATGTTTTTGTGGCCAACGGCGCGGGAATGGAGACGTTCCTTGAGAAAGCGGTTCGCCAGGCGCCGCAGCTAAAAGTGATCGAAGCGAGCAGGGGAATAAAACGGGCTTTTGAGGACAACCCGCATGTTTGGGTGAGCATCGGCGGCGCGATGGAGGAAACCAGGAACATCGCTGATGGCTTGGCGGCGGCCGATCCCGCCCACGCCGCCATCTATGCCGAAAAAGCCGCGAGGTATATCGCGCGGTTGGACGCCTTGCGCCAGGAGATGCACGCCGCGTTGGACGGCCTGAAACACCGCGACATCATCACATTTCATGAGGCGTTTCCGTATTTCGCCAGCGAGTTCCATTTGAAAATCGTGGGCGTCGTGGAGCGCGAACCCGGATCGGAACCCAACGCCGGAGAACTGGCGCATACCATTTCCATGGTGCGCGAAAATAAAGTGAAAGCGCTCTTTGCCGAGCCGCAATACCCTGCGAAAAGTGCGCGGATCATCGAGCGTGAAACCGGCGTTCCAGTGAGCATTCTCGACCCGGCAGTCACCGGCCCCCGGGAGCCCGCCAAGGCGCGCGATTCCTATATCAACGCCATGGAAAACAACAAGAAGGCGCTCATCAAGGCGCTGGGCGATCCCCAAACCAAAACGCGTGAAAACTCAAATAGATCATCATAGAGGGCTGGCCCGCCACGTCTGCGGAGAGTGTTGCACAAAGATCGAAAACATCGGCGTGACGCTCAACGGCCACCGTGTCTTGGAGGACATTTCACTGCACCTGCATTGCGGCGAATTGACCACGTTGGTCGGCCCCAATGGCGCGGGAAAATCGACCTTGCTTCGCACGCTGCTCGGCGAAGTGCCGCATTCCGGCGACATCCATTTCCTGCCGGTATTTGGGCACGGCAGAGAGGATGCCCCGGCGATGGGGTATGTGCCGCAGCAACTGGAATTCGACCGCTTCTCGCCCATCAGCGTTCAGGACGCCTTTTCCAGCGCGTTGTCGCGTTGGCCCGTGGCGCTGTGGAGTTCGCGGCGCGACCGCGCGACCGCAAAAGAAGCCCTTGCCGCGGTTCATGCCGAACATCTCATCCGACGTAAACTCGGCGAACTCTCGGGAGGCGAATTGCAGCGGGTGCTTCTCGCGCTTTCGCTCACGCCCGTGCCCAACCTGCTCCTCTTGGATGAACCGGTCTCGGGGATAGATGTCCCGGGCCGCGAGCTGTTTTACCGGACGGTTTCTGAACTGCGCCAACGCTTCGATTTGTCCATCCTCATGGTTTCCCACGACCTCGCGGGAGTAACGGCGGTTTCCGATCGGATCATTTTTCTCAATCACCGCATTGTCTGTTCGGGCACCCCTGCCGAAGTCATTGCAAACCCCGAGGTTCGCCGGACGTTTGGCCTCGACCTCACCACCCTCGACCGCTCATGAATGCCTGGCACCATCTGATTTCTTTGCTCCCGTTCGAGTGGACGCAATTTGCGTTCATGCGCACTGCCTTGCTGGCGGTCTTGATCGTCTCTCCGCTCTTCGCCCTCATGGGAACCCTCGTCGTCAACAACCGCATGGCGTTCTTTTCCGATGCCATCGGGCACGCCTCTCTAACGGGCATCGGGCTCGGCGTGTTGCTTGGAATGGCCGATCCGCTTTGGGCCCTTGTCGCATTTGGGCTGATCCTCGGCGTGTGCATCATCGCGCTCCAACGCTTCACGCGCTCGGCGATGGACACCGTTATTTCATTGAGCATGTCGTTTAGTATCGCGCTGGGCGTGGTGCTGCTCTCTCGCGGCGGAAATTTCAACAAGTTCAGCCACTACCTTATCGGCGATTTGCTAAGCATAACTCCGGGCGAAGTCGGCGGATTGCTGGTGACTAGTCTTCTCGTCGGAGGCGCTCTGTTGCTTGGCTACAACCGGATACTGTTCATCGGGCTCAATGAATCGCTGGCGCGCAGCCGTGGGATGAGCGGTTGGTGGACGCAGATGCTTTTCTGCGCCGCCATTGTGATGGTCGTGACGATGAACCTGAGTTGGGTGGGCATCCTCATCGTCAATGCCATGCTCATCGTCCCTGCGGCAGCGGCCCGCAACGTCGCGAAAAATGCGCGGCAATATGTCCTTTGCGCGGTGGGTATCGCGCTCCTTTCCGGAGTGGTGGGATTGATCGCATCCTTCTACGCCAACACCGCCTCCGGAGCCTCCATCGTGCTGGTCTCGATGGCTTGCTTTGTCGTGACGCTCGTTGTCAAAGCGGCCAGAAGCGTCGCCCCGGGTTCCTCAGGCAATGCCGAGTCTTAGAGCGCACTACGAAGGAAGCGCCTCCTGGCTGGCGAAACGCGCGAGGGCTTCTTGTATGGCACCGGCATTCATCGGCTTGCTCAGAAAACCATTCATGCCCGCAGATATGCAGTTGTTCTTAGCCTCCTCGCCCACATGCGCCGTCATGGCGATGATGTAGGACGGTTGGCGGTTTTGCGTGGCTTCGAATTCCCGAATTTTCAGCGTGGCCTCGCACCCATTCAATCCAGGCATCTCGCGATCCATCAAAATAACGTCGTAGGCTGTGTGCCGAACAGCATCGACCGCTTTTTCACCGTCGGCAGCCACGTCCATCTCATACCCCAATTTTCGCATGAGCGCCGAGGCAATTATGATATTTACCTGCGTGTCTTCCACGAGCAGGATTTTCAAATCCCGGCGCGGGTCAATAGCCGGAATTTTGGCTTTTGGCGAATGCGGCTTTGGGACCGTGGTGTTTTGAAGCAAGGCAACCATGCAGTCGAACGCTTCGCTTTGCCGCAATGGCATGCTCAGGCAGGCGTCAATTTCAGGGGTTGTCGACTCTGGACATTGCCCCTCGGGCGCAAGCAGGATGATGCGCGTCTGGGCGATGGCGGGATCACCCTTAATCGCTTTTGCCAAGGCCACAGCTTCCTCTGGGGGGAGGTGGAGAACGGCGCAGTGAAAACTCGGATTGCCTGCATCGCGCAGCATGGCAAGCGTGCACGCCGGGTCTGCCACTCCGGCGCTTTGCATTTTTAGAGCCCTCATTTGCTGTTCCAGCAAAGGGCGCACGGCGGGATCTTTGGTGACGACCAGCGCGCGGTAATTTTTGAGGACGGCAGGATCGTGGGCACGCTTTGACTCCTCTGCGGGAAGCTGTTTTTCCAGCGAGATGGTGCAGCGGAAGGCAGAGCCTTTGCCGACGACACTTTCCAATCCAATATGTCCTCCCATCAACTCCACCAATTCGCGGCAGATCGCCAATCCAAGTCCGGTGCCGCCGTATTTGCGCGTGGTCGAATCGTCCGCCTGGCTGAACGGTTGGAACAGATGGTTTTGCGCCTCCGGCGGGATGCCGATGCCCGTGTCCTGAACTTCCAGGCATAACATGGCGTGCGTGGCCGTTTCGCTTAAAAGAGTGGCACGCACTGCGATCGCCCCTTGCGCGGTGAACTTGATCGCGTTGCTTAAAAGATTGATCAGGATTTGCCGTAGGCGCAGGGGATCGCCGCGCAAAAGGCTCGGCGTTCGCGCCGAAACGACTCCTGCAAGATAAAGCCCCTTGGCATTGGCTGCGCCGCCCATGAGCTTTAACACAGTTTCGATGACCTCCTGTAGATCGAAATCGATCTGCTCCAAAGTCAGCTTGCGGGCCTCCATCTTGGAGAAATCCAGAATGTCGTTGACCAGTGAGACCAGGGACTCCGCGCAATCGCGAACGGTGCCCACATAGTCGCGCTGTTGATTGGTCAACTCGGTGTCCAAGAGCAGGCTCGACATGCCGATCACGCCGCTCATCGGCGTGCGCAATTCGTGGCTCATGCTCGCCAGAAACTCGCTTTTGGCCTGCGCGGCTTTTTCGAGTTGGTGATTGGCGCCCACGAGGGCGGTATTACTTGCCACCAAAGCCTGTTGGCTGCTGCGCAAGGCCTCAAAAGCCTCGTCACGTTGGATGCGATGCCAGCACGCCGCCGAGTGGTAGCGGATGCGCGCCAGAAGTTCGAGGCGGTCGGGCAATTTCACCACGTAGTCGTTAGCCCCTGCGGCGAAAAGAGCGCTCTTGGTCTCGGCCTCTTCCTTGGTGGAGAGGATGATAATGGGTGTATGCCTGGTCTCCGGATTGGAGCGGAACTGTTTAAGGAGTGTCAACCCATCGATCTGAGGCATGACGAGATCGAGCAGAATCACCGTGGGTTTCATGCGATTGGCCACGGAGATCGCTTCCAGGGGATTTGCGCAATAATGGAAGTCCACCTCTGGAGCGCCATCCAGCGCCTGTTGCAGCGCTGCGGCAACCAGTGCCTGGTCGTCCACAAGCAAAACCAGGGCAGGGCAGTTTTCCTCTCCTGTTTTCCAAAACTCAGTCATTTGTTCCATGGTCGCTCCATTCTTTTAGCGTGTTTGAGTAACAATCAGGACACAAGCCGTGGGTAAAGGTTACATCGGTGTGTTTGGCGAGATAACTGTCAATGAGATGCCAGTAATTTTGGTCGTCGCGAACCTTTTTGCAACAGCTGCAAATGGGAAGCAGTCCTTGCAAGTGCTTCACTTCCGCGAGCGCCTTTTTGAGATCCTCGTTGAGAAGACACAACTCCGTGTTTTTGTGAACCAGCGCCTGCTGGCTTTCGCGCAAAGCGCAGAAGGCTTCCTCGCGCTGGAGGCGGTTCAGATGCGCCCGGCTATGATAGCGAATCCGAGCGCGCAATTCGATCACGTCAGGGAGTTTCACCAGATAATCGTTGGCCCCGAGCGCAAACGCATCGCTCTTGGTCTGGGCTTCCTCTTCGGCGGAGAGCACCACGATGGGGACTTCGGCGGTGGCCGCATTGGCCCTGAACTGCTTGAGCAAGGTCAACCCGCTGATTTGAGGCATCACCAGATCGAGTAAAATAACGGTCGGTTTGAGCTTGTTGGCGAGTTCGATGGCATCTTGCGGATTGGAGCAAAAATGAAGATCAATATCGATCTGGCCCGCCAGGGCGCGCGTGACGGCGTCGCCTACAAAGGCTTGGTCGTCGATCAATAAAACCAATGCGTGATAGGAATCTGGAAGTTCATGGTCCATTTTAGAATTCATTTTGGTTTGATGCTCCGTTGGCAAAGCGCGGCGGCAATGGCGTTGAGCGGCAATACTTCGACGGCGGCTTCAGATTCGATCGCTGCCTTGGGCATGCCATAAACGGCGCAACTCTCCTTATTCTGGGCGATGGTGTGAAAACCCGCGGTGCGCAAGGCTTTGAGCCCCTTGGCGCCATCCCGCCCCATGCCGGTGAGCAGCACTCCGATGGCTTCGCCCCGCCAGTTCCGCGCGACGCTTTCAAAAAAAACATCCACCGAGGGCCGATAAAAAATCTCTTTCGGCTCGCTTGTATAAATTAACCGCTTGGCGCTCGCGAACGCCAGATGCTCGTCTTTGATGGCCATCAGCACTTCGCCGGGAACAGGAACATCCCCGGAACAAGCCCCGCGCATCGGCAACGCGCATTGCTGTTTTAGCCAATTCACGAGGGACGGGGCAAACTGCTCGTCCACATGCTGGACTACGACAATAGGCGAGGGAAAATCCTTGGGCAAGCTCCCCAGAATCTCAGCCAGCGCGGCCGGCCCGCCAGCGGAGGCGCCGATCACAATGAGCGGAGCTTTTGGCGCGGGCGATTCCGGGCGAGGCCGGGGAGGTGGAAAATCCTTGAAGCCGAGAAGCCCGCTCATTGAGTTGATCTTGGCCAAGAGCGGAGCGCTCACTTTTTCAAAATCGGCAAGGCCCACCGCCGGGGTATCCACCGCGTCCAGCGCCCCGGCTCCCATCGCTTCGAAGACCATCTCGGCATTCTCCTGCACGCTGAGGGTCACCACAAGAATTGCGCACGGGCATTTCTTCATGATCTCCCGAGTGGCCTGCACGCCGTTCATTTTCGGCATGATCAGGTCCATCAAAATCAAATCGGGCGTATCCTTGAGACACATCGCCAACGCCTCGGCGCCCTCTGCGGCAACCCAAGCAACTTCGTGTTGTTTGGGGAGCATTACTGCTCTCCGAAGAACTTCCGCCGCCACCGGCACATCGTTGACGATTGCTATGCGCATTTAGAGATGGATGCGATTCTACACCTCTCTCGGGGATTTATCACAAGGTATAGTTGCGTGTTTTTCAAAGATTTTACCCTTAACCCAGGGGGGCTCCAATCAAATCGGCCACCGCGTTGAGCAGCGTCTCGTCATGGAAGCTGCCTTTGGTGAGATAATAGTCGGCCCCGGCTTCCAATCCGCGATTCCGATCTTCGGTGCGATCTTTATAGGAGACGATCATCACGGGCAGAACTTTGAGGCGCGGATCGTTCTTGATGAGCCGGACGAGTTCGATGCCGTCGAGGCGAGGCATGTCGATATCGGTGACGACCAGGTCGAAAGGTTGCGTGCGCACGGCGTTCCAGCCGTCCATGCCGTCGATGGAGACTTCCACCTCATACCCGGCATTGCCGATGAGCTTGCGCTCGAGTTCACGCACAGTGAGGGAATCGTCCACCACCAGCACCCGTTTGCGGCGGCGGCCTTCGTCCACTGCTTGGGCATTCTGCTGAACGCGGTCAAGCTGCCCGTGGGAAACCAGCAATTCCACGGAACGCATCAAGTCGTCCACGTCCAGAATCAGGACAGGCGAGCCGTCGGGCATGAGGGCCCCGGCATTGATGTCTTTGATTTTCCCAAGGCGGGCGTCCAGCGGTTGCACCACCAGTTGCCGTTCGCCCAAGAAGCGATCCACCACCACGCCGAAGCGTTTGGTGCGCTCGCCGAGGATCACCACCGAGAGTTCATCCCCCGTGGCGGTTTGGCTTTTGTCGAAAATCTGAGCCGCCGACACCAAGCCGACGCGCTGGCCTTCAAAAGCGATGTGTTCGCGGCCCTCCAGCGTTTCGATCTCGCCGCGCGGCACGCGAAGAGTGCGCGTCAGGCGCGAGAGCGGGATGGCATAAGGCTCGCCAACCACCTCCACCAAGAGGAAGCGCATCACCGACAGGGTCAACGGGAGTTGAAGTTGGAAGCGGGTTCCACTCGCGGGCTGCGTGTTCAGGCGGACGCTGCCGCCCAAGGTTTTCACCATGTTCTGCACCACGTCCAGACCGACGCCGCGCCCGGAGATTTCCGTGACGACGTCGCGCAAGGAGAAGCCGGGAAGGAACAGGAAATCCAAGAGTTCCCCTTCGCTCAAGGTCTTTGCGATCTCCGCGGTGGTATGTTTTTTTGCGACCACCGCTGCGCGCAGATCTTCCAGTGAAACGCCTCGACCGTCGTCGTCGATGGAGATGATGAGCAAACCCGCCACGTGGCGCGCTTCCAGTCGGACGGTTCCTTCGCGGGGTTTTCCGGAGAGCGCGCGTTGTTCGGGCGACTCGATCCCGTGGTCGACCGCATTGCGCAATAAGTGGCCGAGGGGCGCTTCCAGACGTTCCAACACATCGCGATCCACCGGGGTCGATTCGCCGGAAATCTGGAGCTTCACTTCCTTGCCAAGCTGCCGGGCCAGGTCGCGGGCCATCCGCTGGAATCCTTGAACTCCGTCTGCGAACGGGCGCATCCGGCTGGCGAGCACTTCGCGGTAGAGCCGATGCGAGAGACTCGCGGAACGCCGTGTATAAAGCTCCAGCTCCCCATGGCGTTCACCGAGGGTCTGTACGCAGGCCGCGGCCTGCCGCTGGGCCTCTGTCAAGAGCGCGAGTGTTTTTTCGTCGAGCTTGCGCGCCGAGAGCGACTCGCGCAAGGTGTCCATCGACTGGGACAAGACGGTTTGCTGGCGCTTGAGCCGCAGCAACGATTCGGCGTAGGGAGAAAGCCAGCGCGATTCCACCAACGCTTCTCCGGCAAGCCCCAAGAGGCGGTTCAAATTCGTGGCAGCGACTCGCAGCACCCGGTCATCATTTTTCGCGGGAACAGCTTCGACGGCTTTGGGTTCCTCGGGTTTCGATGCGCTTGGGCTCGCCTTCACGGGCTCTTCGACGGGCAATTGCCCGGAGGTGATGGCGTTAACGGCGCAAACCGCTTGCTCGATTTCCGGGGCGTTCTCGTTTGCCCAGATACCGATGTTTTCCTCCGGGGTTTTTGCAACGCGGCTGAAGAGATCGACACTGCGCAGGAGCACGTCGATTGCGCCCGCGTGCAAAACGGCCGCTCCCTTTTGGGCTGCCACAAAACAGTCTTCCAATGCGTGAGCTACCTGCACCGCTGTGTCGAGCCCGACAATGCGGGCGGCGCCTTTGAGTGAATGGGCCGCTCGCATCAACTCTTCCAGCCGGGCCGCGTCAGAGGGATCGCGTTCCAAGGCGAGAAGCTCTTGTGTGAGGATGGCGGTTTGGTTCTCGGCCTCCTGGTGAAACAGGTCGAGGAGCGAAAACTTGCTAAAATCGTTCTGGCTCATGGGTAGGCAAGGTGGCGGGTGAGAGCGTAAAAGACCAGGGATTCATCCAGCACCCCGACGTTCAACCCTTCCCAGGCCAGCAGCCCCGAGGTGAAGGGCGCGGCGGATTGCGCGACGGTGGCGGGAACCGGTTTCAG
>JBAXCI010000047.1:0-12780 GCA_037141555.1 Verrucomicrobiota bacterium
CGTGGCGGCGCCGCGCTATACCTCCTATCCCCCGGCGACGCATTTTGCCGAAATACGGGGTGAGGAAATCGTGGAGCGGATTCGGCAAAACGCTGAATCGACGAAAGACCTTTCGCTCTATTTTCACCTCCCGTTCTGTCACTCGCTTTGCTGGTATTGCGGCTGCACCACGGTCATCACCTCCAACCAGAGCGCAAGCGAGCAATACCTCAAATATCTTGAGCGCGAGCTGGCCATCATGGCCCCGCTCATTGGGCGCGAACGCAAAGTGGTGCAACTTCATTTCGGTGGCGGCACGCCGACGTTTTTGCCGCCGGAGGAAATCCGCGAATTGGGCAGGATCATCCGCTCGCATTTTCCATTCGACGAGAAGATCGAGGCGGGCGTTGAAATCGACCCGCGCAGATTGACTCGCGATCACGTGGCGGCCTTGCGCGAGGCCGGGTTCAACCGGGCCTCCCTCGGCGTGCAGGACTTCGATGCAACCGTGCAATTGGCCGTCCACCGGATTCAGCCAAAGGCCGAAACCGAACAGACCATCGGCTGGCTGCGGGAAGCCGGGTTCGAGTCGCTCAACATCGATTTGATTTACGGCCTGCCACATCAAACAACCGGGTCGTTCGCAAAGACGCTCGATGGGGTCATCGAGATGAAGCCGGATCGGCTGGCCGTGTTCAACTACGCTCATGTGCCGTGGATCAAGCCTGCTCAGAAAATACTGAAGGTGCTGCCAACGCCCGAGATGAAGCTGGAATTACTGAAGCTCACCGTCGAGCGCCTCACCTCCAACGGCTATTGCTACATTGGCATGGACCATTTCGCGCGGGTCGACGACGAGCTTGTCATCGCGCAGCGCGACAAGACCTTGCAGCGAAATTTCCAAGGCTATAGCACGCGCGGCCAGGCGGATATCTATGCTTTTGGAATGTCCTCCATCTCGCAGGCGAACGGCGCTTATTGGCAAAACCATAAGGACCTCCCTGCTTACTATGCAGCGCTGGATGCCGGCGAGGCCCCCCTATCCAAAGGCTATGTGTTGACTGCGGACGACAAGATCCGGAGGGAAGTGATCGGGCGGCTCATGTGTGATCTCGGCCTCGATTTCAGGCAAATATCCGAACAGCTCGGCATCGATTTTACCAGTCACTTCGCCAACGAGCTGGCCTCCCTGGATGATCTCAAGGCCGACGGGTTGATCGAAAGGGATGATTGCGGGTTGCGCGTCACCGATCTCGGGCGGTTGCTCATCCGCAATATCGCGGTGCGCTTCGATGCTTATTTCGGAAAGGCAACCGACGGGCGTTTTTCCAAGGCGATATGAACTCGGTAGCCATCATCGGCGGTGGAATCACGGGGCTCACTGCCGCTTTCAGGCTGAGCCGGCAGAAGATCCCCGTGACCCTGTACGAAGCAGGGGAGCGGGTGGGGGGCCCCGTCCGGACCCTTTGCGAGAATGGGTTCATGGCGGAGTATGGGCCCAATACCATTCTGGAAACATCGCCGAAAATCGCCGCGCTCATTACCGATTTGGGACTCGATGCGCGCCGTCGCAATTCCGATCCTGCCGCCAACACAAATTACGTCGTTCGCAACGGCAAAATGCACCCGCTGCCGGTCTCGCCCGCAGCCTTTGCCGCCACGCGACTTTTCTCCACAATGGCAAAATTGCGCCTCGCCGCAGAGCCGTTTATCCGCACGGCCCCGGCCTCCGGGGACGAGTCTCTCGCTGCTTTTGTGGTGCGGCGGCTTGGCCGGGAGTTTCTTGATTACGCGATCAACCCGTTTGTTTCCGGCATCTATGCAGGCGACCCGGCGAAGCTCTCCGTGCGTCACGCTTTCCCGAAGCTCCATGCGGTCGAAGCCCGGTATGGTTCTCTTATCGTCGGGCAATTCCTTGGCGCCCGGGAGCGGAGAAAGCGCAAAGAGGCCATGGCGCAGCATGCCAAGAAAGTCTCTTTCGACGACGGCCTCCAAGTGCTCACCGACACCCTGCATGCGCAACTGGGCGCTGCCGTGGAGCTCAACGCATCTGTCGTAGCCGTGCAGAGAAATTCCGAGGGCTGGATTGTAACCTTTCGCGGCAAAGAGGGCGAACAGCAGCGCCAGCACTCGGCGGTATTGCTGACCGCGCCAGCCCACAAGCTGGCTGGCCTGCGCATTGAGGACGGCGAAGCGGTGAAGCTGGCGGCGCTCGGAGAAATCGAACACCCGACGGTGGCTCGCATCGTTCTCGGCTTCCGCCGGGACGATGTCGCAGACCCGCTCGACGGTTTTGGTTTTCTTGTTCCAGAGGTGGAGCGCTTAAGTATTCTCGGAACAACATTTTCCTCGTCGATTTTTGCAAACCGCGCTCCCGCCGGTCACGTGACGCTTACCAGTTTCATCGGCGGATGCCGCAACCCTGAACTTGCAACGCGAGACCCGGAGGAGTTGTTTGAGCGCACGGTGCACGATCTGCGGCGGATATTGGGAGTGCACGGCAAGCCGGTTTACCAGCACCACGTCTTATTCCCTTGGGCCATTCCGCAATATAATGTCGGCTACGGTAAATATATGACCGTGATGGCTGAAGCGGAGGCCAATCACCCTGGGCTGTTTATTGCGGGCAACTATCGCAACGGGATTTCGCTTGGAAATTCCATCATCTCGGGGCAGGAGGTTGCGGGCCGTGTGGCAAGCTACTGCTCCTCGGGCATCCAAAATCCAAAGGAGGCATCTCGTTGAAAAAACAAGGCGTTTTACTGATCAATCTGGGCTCGCCGGATTCCACCTCCGTGGGGGACGTTCGCAAATACCTGCGTGAATTTCTCATGGATGCCCGCGTGCTGGACGCCCCGTGGCTGGTGCGCGCCTTTGTGGTCTATTGCTGCATTCTTCCCTGGCGACCGAAGCATTCCGCCGAGGCGTATCGGCAGATCTGGACGCCAGAGGGCTCGCCGTTGGTTGTAACCAGCCGTAACGTGCGGAATGAATTGCAGCGGCGCCTCGGGTGCGATTTCGCCGTGGAACTTGCGATGCGTTATCAGAGCCCCAGCATCGAATCGGCCATCGCAGCCCTGCATTCCCAAGGGCTCACAGAGGTGCTGGTGATTCCTTTGTTTCCGCATTACGCGATGTCGAGCTATGAGACGGCGGTGGTCTGCGCGCAGGAGATCGCTGCGAAGCAGGCCCCGGGAATGCAGCTTAAAATTCTGGAGCCATATTACGCGCAACCGTCTTACATCCAGGCGCTCGCGGCCAGTGCATCGGATTATCTGCACAACGGCTATGACCACTTGTTGTTTAGTTTTCACGGATTGCCCGAGCGGCATCTGCGCAAGGCTGATCCGACGGGCACTCATTGCCTCGGGTCAAATGATTGTTGCCAGCAGTCGAGCGTGGCGCATCAAACCTGTTACCGCGCGCAATGCTTTTCGACCGTTCGCGCCTTTACCCAAGCGGCGGGCGTGCCGCCGGACAAGGTTTCAGTTGCATTCCAATCCCGCCTCGGGCGCGATCCGTGGTTGAAACCGTATACCGATTTCGAATGCGTGCGCCTCGCGGAAAGCGGCGTGAAGCGGTTGCTGGTTATCTGCCCTGCGTTTGTTTCCGATTGCCTGGAAACCCTGGAAGAGGTGGCGATGCGCGGCCGCGATACTTTTCTCCAAGCCGGAGGCGAGGAGTTCACGCTGATACCGTGCTTGAACGAGCATCCGCAATGGCTCTGCGCGCTGGAGAACATGGCGCGGACTGGCCTGCAACGCTGACGCCCTCCCGCAGGGCGAGCGCGTGCCGTTCTGAGAGTTCTCTTCCCGCTTCCCATAGGCCTGCATCTTTGCCAAGATGACGCCATGTTGGCAAAGGTCTATTCAGCGGCGGTTTACGGCGTGGATGCCTACGAGGTCGAAATCGAGGTTAACGCGGCTTCAGGAGCCCCGGCCATTGTGGTGGTTGGACTCCCGGACGCCGCCGTCAAAGAAAGCAAGGATCGCGTGACCACGGCGGTCGCCAACAGCGGCTACCGCTGGCCTAAAGGCCGGACAACGATCAACCTCGCCCCCGCCGACGTGAAAAAGGAGGGGCCGAGCTTTGATCTTCCCATCGCGTTGGCAATGATCGCTGCCTCCGAG
This sequence comes from Verrucomicrobiota bacterium, assembly GCA_037141555.1. Lineage (GTDB taxonomy): Bacteria > Verrucomicrobiota > Verrucomicrobiia > Chthoniobacterales > Chthoniobacteraceae > UBA695. The sequence continues at coordinate 4,110 of JBAXCI010000047.1, forward strand.
CAAATCCGACTCACCGACTTTGATCAGTATTGCTTCGTGGGCGAACTCGCCCTGGACGGAGGCATTCGCGCGGTCAACGGCGTGCTCCCCGTTGCCCTCGAAGCCAAACGGTGCGGCAAACGGGCCATCGTCGTTCCCGAGGAAAACGCCCGGGAAGCCGCCATCGTCGAAGGCATCGTAACCTACGGCGTGCGCAATCTGCGCCAAGCGTTTGAATTTCTGCGCGGCAACGAAACGCTCACGCCCGCCGTTGCTCAGCCGTTTGTGGAAGTGCATCAGGAGTACGAAGTCGATTTCGCCGACGTGCGCGGCCAGCACTCCGCCAAGCGCGCCGTGGAAGTGGCCGTTGCCGGCGGGCACAACCTGCTTATGGTCGGTCCTCCGGGGTCCGGGAAGTCGATGCTCGCCAAGCGTATCCCCACCATCATGCCACCGATGAGCTTTGACGAGGCCATCGAGACCACAAAAATCCACAGCATCTGCGGGTTCCTTGCGAACAAGCGCTCGTTCCTCTCCCTGCGCCCGTTCCGTTCGCCGCACCATACGATTTCCGACGTCGGGCTTCTCGGCGGCGGCAGCGCTTTATCTCCTGGCGAAGTCACCCTGGCGCACCATGGCGTGCTGTTCCTCGACGAACTCCCCGAATTCAAACGCTCGACTCTGGAGGTGATGAGGCAGCCTTTGGAGGACGCCAAGGTGACTATTTCAAGAGCTTCCGGATCCGTGACTTACCCGGCAGAATTCGTTCTGGTAGGCGCTCTTAATCCCTGCCCTTGCGGATTTTTTGGAGATTTACGCAGGGAATGCAGATGCTCCGCCGTGCAGGTGCAGCGTTATCGCCAGCGCATCTCCGGCCCGTTGCTCGACCGCATTGACATCCACGTCGAAGTCCCCGCCGTCCACTTCAAGGAACTGACATCAACCCAGCCCGCCGAATCATCCGCCGCCATCCGGGATCGCGTCCTCGCCGCACGCACAATCCAGCAAGAGCGGTTTGCGGCGACGCCGAAAATCCGGTGCAACGCCCGGATGAGCAGCAAAGCGCTTAAGACACACTGCGCGCTTGACGAGGAATCGCGCGAACTCCTGCGAACCGCCATGAGCGAGTTGAACCTGAGTGCCCGCGCCCACGACCGCATCCTCAAAGTCGCCCGGACCATTGCCGACTTGGAAGCCGCCCCCACCATCAACGCCACGCACCTCAGCGAAGCCATTCAATACAGGACGTTGGATCGGAATCTGTGGAGCTAGGCTGGTGCAAGCCTTCCGCGCTTTTTGACGGAGGCGCTATTATACCAGCGAGACGTAATTTGGTTGATACATCAGCTCCCGGATCGCGCTCTGCGAATCGGCGGGCAATGTTTCCGTGGCCAGCCCGCTCTCCTCTGCGACACGGGCCACCGCGACCGCAATAGCCACTGAAACCTCGCGAATCTGCTTCAAAGACGGGTAAATGCGCCCCTTTGCCAGGTCGGTTTCCGTCACCAGTTCGGCCAGCGTGCGCGCCGCCGTCAGGAACATCTCGTCGGTGACCAGGCGGCTGCCGGAAGCGAGGATTCCAAGTCCGACGCCCGGGAAAATGTAGGCGTTGTTGCCTTGTCCCGGCACAAACCGTTTCCCGTTGAATTCCACGGCGGCAAACGGGCTGCCGCTCGCGAAAATCGCCGTTCCGTTGCTCCATTCGTAAGCCTGCGCGGCGGTGCATTCCGCTTTGGAGGTCGGGTTGGAAAGGGCGAAGATGATGGGCCGCCCGGCGCTCTTCGTTGCGGCTTCGATGATCGTCTGGGTGAAAGTTCCCGGCTGGCCGGAGGCGCCGATGAGCGCCGTGGGCTGGAGGGCTTCAATGATGGCGAGCGGATCTTTTAGCGGCGGATGATCCTGCGCGAAAGGCAGTTTCTGATCGTTCAGATCGGTGCGGCTTTGGACGACCAACCCTTTGGAGTCAACAAACCAGCAGGCCTTGCGGGCCTCGGCTTCGGTCAACCCGTCGGCCATCAATGCCGTGACCATCAGTTCGCCAACCCCGGTCCCGGCTTCGCCCGCGCCGAAGAAGAGCAAGCGTTGGTCGCGGAGTTTCCCTCCCGTAATGCGCAGGGCGGAGTAGATGCCCGCCAGCGCGACCGAAGCGGTGCCCTGGATGTCATCGTTGAAGGTGCAAACGCGGTTCCGGTATTTGTGCAGAAAGCGGAAGGCGTTGTGATTGGCGAAATCCTCGAATTGGATCAACGCCTTGGGGAAGGCTTCCGAGGCGGCGGTGATGAACTCTTCCACCAGCGAGTCGTAGGCCTCGCCCGTTGTGCGGCGCTGGTGCATTCCCAAGTAAAGCGGGTCGTCCAAGAGCGCTTGGTTGTTGGTGCCAACGTCGATGGCGATCGGCAAACATTGGGTGGGGTCGATGCCTGCGCACGCTGTGTACAGCGCGAGCTTCCCAATGGAAATGCCCATGCCGTTGGCACCGAGATCTCCGAGGCCCAAAATGCGCTCGCCATCGGTCACCACAATGACGCGGATGTCCTTGCGCGGCCAGTTTTGCAACAGATCGGCGATGTGCCCCCGGTCATTCTGCGAGATATACATGCCGTGAGAGCGCCGGAAAATCTGCCCAAACTGCTGGCACGCCTGCCCGACGGTGGGCGTGTAGATCATCGGCATCATCTCCACGATGTTCTTCGTGATGATGTGGTAATAGAGCGTCTCGTTGCGGTCCTGCAACGAAGCCAGATCGATATAGCGCTCCAAGTCCGTCGATCTTTTCTGGTAGGTGGTCAGGAAGCGCTTTACCTGGTCCTCAATGGTTTGGATGTTCGGCGGCACGAGCCCGCGCAATCCCAAGGCGTAGCGCTCGGCCTGGCTGAACGCGGTCCCCTTGTTAAGGGTGGGGTCTTGCATCAAACTCAGGCCCCTGGGCAAATCCGATAAATTTGGTTTCATAAAAATGGGAATCCTTTCGAGCCCTCTGTTCTCGGGCCCCGGCGGACAGGAATCGACCCTAGGATGTTAAAAAGTTTTAGCTAGCCCGCTTTTTACAAAAAATGGTCGAATTTTGCCTCCGCTGGCCGATTACGCGCCAGCCAGAGCGCGGCCAGCAGTCCAGCCGGTGGTCCAGGCGGCCTGGAAATTGAAGCCGCCGGTGAGGCCGTCGATGTCCAGAAATTCCCCGGCAAAATAGAGCCCCGGCACGAGCCGGCTTTGCATTGTCTTGAAATCGACTTCGCCCAGCCGCACGCCGCCGCAGGTCACAAACTCCGCTTTGTTGGCGCTTTTCCCCGCGACCTGGAATTCCGTGCGGGTCAGTTGGGCGAGCAACCGTTGCAGGGCCGGGCGAGCAAAGGCGCCCCAGCGGGTCTGCGGCGCGATGCCCGCGGCGAGCGCCAACTGCTCCCAAAGACGGTTTGGCAGCGGGCGAACGGGGGTTTTCACGACAAGGCCCGCCGGTTGGGATTCCCCGCGCGCCTGCAATTCGGCAAGCAGCGCTTCTTGGGAAAACTGCGGAAGCCAGTTGATATTCAGCGGGAAACGGTAGCCCAATGCGTGCAGGCTGCGCGCGCCCCAGGCGGAAAGCCGTAGGATCGCGGGGCCGCTCAAGCCCCAATGCGTCGCCAGCACGGGGCCGCGTTCGCGCAATTTTGTTCCCGGCACGCTGACCTCCACCGGTTCCGCCGAGAGCCCCGAGAGTTCGCGCAGCCAAGGCGTTTCAATGCGGAAAGTGAAAAGCGAGGGGATGGGCGGTTCCAGCGTATGTCCGAGAGATTGGACCGCCCTTTCCAGCCCGCCGCCGGAGCGGGAGCCGCCGCTCGCCAGCAGCAACCGGTCGCATTCGAGCGGGCGTCCGTCGGAAAGCGTCAGGAGAAATCCGCCGTTCGGCTGTTTGGCAATGTGCTCCACACCGCAACGGGCCGTGAGGACCACGCCCGCCGCACGTGCGCTGCGAAGCAGGCAATCGACGATGGTTTCCGAGGAATTCGTCACGGGGAACATCCGGCCGTCGCTCTCGGTTTTGAGGGCAACTCCGCGCGCTTTGAACCAGTCGTCCGTATCCGCAGGGCCAAACCGTTGAAACGGTCCGATCAAGGCGCGCCCGCCACGCGGGTAATAGGTGGCGAGTTCGCGGGGATCGAAGCAGGCGTGCGTCACGTTGCAGCGCCCGCCGCCGGAGATGCGGACTTTGGTCAGAAAATCGCCCCCGCGTTCCAAAACCACGACCTCGCACGACGGCTCCGCCTCGGCGCAAGCGATGGCGGCAAAAATTCCTGCGGCCCCCCCGCCCACGATGACAACGCGTTTCATTGGCCACAGCATACCAGACGTTTTGTGGATGGGAACTCTGCGAGCGTGTTCATATTCCGGCCGATAGGGCGCTTGTTCTGGGTAAGCGTTGCACAGGATTTGTGCTTAACTCATTTTCCAGAGACAAAGTCCGTCCACGCTCAAATAGCGCAGATATTCAATCCTCACGAAATTTGAGCGGCGTCCGCCCTCAATTCCCAAATCAATTTTGAATGTTACCCAAGCGGTGAACGATTTCCTTATTGCAATGCCGAGGTAATCAATAGAATTTACCCGGAAACATTATCATGGAAATACAGTCAACTACCGATTTTCGTCCTGTACTGCGCGGGCTATATGAAAGTCAACTGCTGAGACCGGCAGCATGGAGCGATGAATCAGATCATGCTTTTATCGGCAATTATCTGATCGAGCGCAGCATTGCTCAATTGGCCCAGACTGTTCAAGGTGAGTTGATCGATGTTGGGTGTGGCGCACAGCCATATCGCAAGTATTATGCGCATGCCACCCGGATCACGGCTTGTGATTTCGACGGAGCGCGAGGTCAAGTCGACTTTACTTGCCCAGCACATGCCATTCCGGTGGAAGGAAACAGCTTCGATATCGTTTTTTGCACCGAAGTTCTCGAACATGTGCCAGATCCAGACGCAGTTTGGCGCGAGTTTTATCGGGTTCTGCGTCCTGGTGGTAAAGTAATGCTCACCACCCCTATGTATTGGCCGAGTCACGAGCGTCCATACGATTTCTATCGCTATCCCGAGCATGGTCTGCGACGGCTTGCTAACGACGCCGGCTTCGAAGTCAAACAGCTTATTCCGCGTGGTGGAGTATGGGCTTTTCTAGGTCAAGTTATCATGCACGTCATGCCACAATACCTGAAATTTAAATGGCAGCGGAAAATTCATAATCGCCTGTTTCTCAAACTGGATGCCTTGCGGATGAATCCCACCATAACACTTGGTTGGACGATTCTCGCGCAAAAGCCAATCGAAGCGTCCGCATCCAATACTGCTGCTGCCAAGTAGACGAGAGCTGCGCTGTAACATTGGGCTGAGTTGCTTCTTCTATCTCCAAATAAGCAAATGGCAGGCGGTCGACCGTTAGGGTGATAATACAGTACCCCACCCGTGCCTTATTATAGGAAAAACGTTAACCCAGTAAACACGCCATCACTGGCGCGAACTTTCCGGGAAGGCGGCGGAGCAATTCGCTCTTGAGTTCAGGGTCAAGCCCCAACCGGAAGAGCAGGATGAGGCCTGGGATGCCAATGCTTACGGCTGATGCAGCGAGCCTCCAGGGAGCTGGGAGGTCGCTTGCCATCCAGTGGATGGCCAGTGCGATCGGGATCAAGATGACAAGCATCCGGAGCATCGGCAGCGACCAATGGAGGAGCACTTCGCTCACGGGAAGCTCGAAATACCGGCAGGTGCGCAAAAAGGCATAGCGCAAACTAAACATGCAATTGCCAATCATCGAAATAGCGATCATCAAACTGATCCCGCCGTGCGATGCGAAGAGAAGCGTTCCGGCCACGAAAAAAAGTCCTTCGAGGATGTAGAGATAGCGGAGCGCTTCGAGTTTTTTGGTTTGTCCGACGAACCCTGCATGCACATGAAGTAATACCAGCAGGATAAACCAGACGGCGAGGAGAAGGTTGTTCCAGCCCGACCAAGAAATGCGGCCGCTGGTCCAAATGGTGACAAAGAGTTGATTGCACAAAGCGAATCCCACTGCGGCAAACGCTGCAACGGAGCCCGAGAAAATGGCGATGGAGCGGAACCGGCTCAGCAGGCGAACCCGCTCTTTGCGCACCATCATTTCCGCAAGGGCTCCCGATGAGTAGTCGGAAATCTTGTAGACGAACTGCAAGAGCATGTTGAAGGGGCGCATGCAGACCGACCAAATTGCCGCCGTGTCCAGGCCGAAGAGATGGGTGAGGAGAATCACCTGGCTTGCACCCATAAGCTGGCCGCCTATGGCAACCATGAACACGTCCGTTCCAAACGAGAAAAGCTCCCGGAAAAGCGGCCAAGTGGGCCGGCCCCAGCATCCTTTCTTGGGGAACAAGTGCAAACGCGTGCAGTTAAAAAGGGCTGAGGAGAAATAGAGAAGTTGGCCCGCTGCACATGCCCAAACAAGGCTGAAGATGCCCATTCCGGCGTGCAGACATCCCCAAAGCACGGTGAGATTGATGATCTGCTGGCTGCCAAACCCTACATTTATCAAATCATAGCGCTGGTGCGACTCCAGCATCCCGCTCATTGGGCGAGCGATAAAACCGAGGCCTATCTGGAGGCTTTGGATCAGCATGACCGTGGTAAAGGTTGAACGCAGAGCGGCGTCCACGTGGATGAGGCTCCCGGCAAAGAAGCTGCAGCCGATGCCCGCAATCGAGATCAGGAGCGCCTGGATCAGGGTGACGTAAAAACTCACTTGGATGACGCCCCCGTACACCCCTCCGTTGCGGTCGTCCTTATGGTCAACCAATGTCCGCATCACGGCCCCGCTCATGCCTAGGTCGACAAGGCAGATGTATCCCAACATTTGCGAAATCAGAGCCCACAGGCCGAACTCGGCGCGGGGCAGATAATGAAGGACAATCGGAACGGAAATCAGCGAACAAGAGAAGGTGACCCCGATCAAACCGTAGCCGGAAAGGAGCGAGCGCACGAATTTGGTGGTTCGCGAAGAACTGTTTTTCATATGGGATCGGTGAATTGTGCGCTGGCACGCGTTTCCACAGCAGACTTATAAACTGTGATCTTGCCTGTGTGAATCCTGCTTTTTTTCCAAACTCGAATTTGGGTCGAGTTGACACTTGAATTCATTGATGACCGGACGCTCGGGGCCTTAAGCAGCGCACAAGTGAGGCTCCTATTCGCCGCATGGACCGTCCCAGTAAGGAAAAACGCCAATTAGTTTCACACCCGAGTGGCGTCATAATTTTGAACGGTGAGGGCCATTGAGATGTGTTCTGAGCCGTTTGAGCGGCGAGTTGTAGCCAGCGATCTGCCATTGCAGCAATCGAATAGGCGGGGAAAACGCTTGAACGTGCCTGAAAGCGCTTTTCGGCAAGTTCGGCTCGATTCTTTTGGAGTCGGACCAATGCCGCTGCGTACCCTGCGATTTCGTTTACAGGCACCAATAACCCATTTGTTTCGTTCACAACTTCGCTGATACCGCTTTCGAGGTCCGATACGACTGGAACCACTCCATGACCCATGGCTTCCAGGAGGCTCAACGGGAGCCCTTCAAAGGTCGAAGCCAGCAACAAAGCATCCTGGTCCTGAAGAAGGGACGGCACATTTGTATAATCGACTTGACCAACGAAAAGGGCGACCTGGTCTGGCCGACCGTCCGCCATGTTGGCTTCCAGATACGCGCGCTCCGGCCCTTCGCCAGCCAAAGTCCAACGAAAGGGAATACCGCTTTCGCAGAGATTCCGGTAGATCTCCGGAAAGAGGCGAACTCGTTTTTGATCTTCATTCAGTCTTCCCAAGTAACAGATCCGCAATGGTCCGGTGGAGGGCGAACCGGGCGGGATGCTCGACGGCATGGGAACTCCGTACGGAATGTGAACGACCTGCTTGCCATTGAATGCTTCCATGGTTTGCAGGCGCGCAACGATTGTTTTTGAGACCCCCACCACGGCGTCCAAACTCTCGCGATACGCACCAAGGGCTCTGTAAACCCCGGGGTCGTCGGACTGCACCATGCCCACACGTAGAATGCCGGGGGGTACGTAGCGCAGTATTTCAAAAGAGGGTGGTGAGAGACACCCGGCCACAAGGGTGGGTTCAAACGCGCGAAGGGCATGAACGCAGTCAGCCAGCCGATCTTCGTAAACCGGGCGCCGTTCATCCGTACGAAAGACAGGAATGCCCTGTCGTTCGAAATCAGCGGCCAAAGGATGATCGCTTTCGGTGCAGAACACGCGTACAGGCACCCCGAGCCGTACGAGCTCTCCCGCGACATTGCAGAGAAAGGTCGTCGCTCCTCCGAGACTCAAGTTTCCTGCAACAAAGGCGATGCGTGGCGAAGGGGCGCTCATAGATTCGTCGGCAGCAGATCGAGCGAGGCAAGTTGCCGCTCAAGGGTGGCTTCGAATGTCTCACGCGAGAGGAGATTCGGGTCGAAGGCATCAAATGCATAGGTGCCGTCCTGGATTTTTTGCCACCACGCGAGAATGGCATCGGCAATCGCTTGTGGGTCGCGGATGGGAACGACGCTCCCGTTCACGCCTTCGGTGACGATGTCGCTGCTCCCAGTGTTCGGGGTCACAACCGCTGGCAAGCCGCAGGACATGGCCTCCGATACCACCAAACCGAACCCATCCTCTAGCGAAGGAAGCACAAAAATATCTGCGCTTCGCAGGCGCTCGGCG
>JBAXCI010000048.1:0-12522 GCA_037141555.1 Verrucomicrobiota bacterium
GGAAGTTGGACCCAGAGCATATAGCCGCCCCAAGGGGCGTTCACTTCCGTCCCCGGCGGGAAACTGCGCCCGATGGCGTCGAGCGCCAAATCGCGACGGCGTTGATTGCGTTCGCGCAACCAGGCGAGATGGGGGTCGAAGCCGCCGCGCGAGAGAAACGTTCGCAATATCACCTCGGAAAGGACCGTGCTGTGCAGGTCGAGCTGGCACTTGCGGGCGGCGAAGGCATCGTGCAGTTCCGGCGTCCCGGCCACGCAATAGCCGACGCGCAGGCCCGGCGAGACGGTCTTGGAAAAACTGGTGACGAAGGAGACGCTCGAGCCGTCGTCGAAAGCCCGGCACGGCTTGGGAGCGCCGCTATCCAGCAATTCCGCGTAGATATCGTCCTCGACCAAGCGCACGCCCGACGCGCGGCAAATGTTTACCAAACGCTCGCGATGGGCTTCGGTGAGCGTGGTGCCCGAGGGGTTTGAGAGGGAGGTGCAGACCACGAGGCATTTCGGTTTCCAATGTTCGAGCGCCGTTTCGGCGGCGTCGAGATCGAGCCCGGCCTCGTTGACGGGGAGGGGCAACACGCGCGCGCCAAGCTCGGCGATCATCTCCAGCAGCCCGTAATAGCCGGGCGCTTCGCAAGCCACGATCTCCCCCGGCCGCACCAGCACCGAGAGCAACGCCTGCAAAGCCTGGGTGCAACCGGTGGTCGTTACGAACTGGCCCGCCGTGAGATCCGCCACGCCGCGAGCCGCGAGCCGTTCGGCCAGCAGCGCGCGCAACGCATGGTCGCCTTCGGGATGGTGATAGGCGAAGAGCGACGCCCCCTCTGCGGCAAACGCCTCCTCGGTCGCTTCACGCAGAGCGCCAAAGGGGAGCGCATCCAGCCCCGGCACCCCGGCGGCGAGATTGATCAGCCCCGGTTGATCCGCCTGGCGCATGAAATCGACCAATCGCGCTGGCGCTTGAAACAGAAACGGCTCTTGCATCTCTCTTGAGGTAGCCAGAATCCGCCCGGATGCAAATAGGAATGATCCGGGAGCCGGGATTTGCGCGAAAATTCAGGGGAATGTCTCGCGCAAAGCCGCAAAGGACGCAAAGGGAGGGAGTAAGGAACCTCTTCTTTTTTTACCGCCGCAGATGCGCGGCGACCCAACTGGAGAATTCCACCGCGTTATGCAGAAATTCGCGGCCAAATCCACGCACGGTCAGGTGAGGCGCGGTGAGCAGGACCAGCGCGGTGAGCAGGGCCAGATTCATGAGGTAGATGATGACCAGCGAGAAGAAGGTGCCGTGGGCTGAGAGATCGGTTTGGCCTTTGGGGATCATCCACAAGGTGAAACTCATGTGGAAGGTCCAGGTGATCCCGAGCGCCAGGAAGAGCCAGCGCGTGTAGGGAGCCATGTCGCAGAACATCCAGCCGATGGCGTACAGGACCACGACGAGGACGCTGTAGATCGGGTAAAAATACGGGGAGAGCGCGATCCAGACGTTGCTCTTGTTGGTCATGATGTGGCCGCCGTCGCGCCGCACTTGGAATTCGCTCACATGCCCGCCCATCAGCCAGACCCACACGGCGTGGGTCAGTTCGTGGCCATAGACGTAAGCATAGACGACCGCCTGGCGCGGCAGCCCAAAAAAGGCGATCAGCCAGAGGACGGCTCCCAGCGAGAAGAACCAGAATTCTTCGCTGGCCCAATAATGGTAGCGGAAGGTTTCCCGCGCGAAGAGGTGGAAAAACGTGAGGCTCCAGATGGCGGCCAGCGGGAGGAGAAAAACCGCGATGACGGTGTTCAAGGCCCGCGTGGGGACGACGAGCGGGGCGCGTTCGGGCGGCGCGGGCGCGCGCGGGGCCGGTACGTCAAACGGCTCGGCTTCGCGGAAGAGCGTTGCCGAGCCAGCTTGAAGTCGATGCACCTTCCGCCTTGCTTTCGTGGGGCGCTTGGGGAGGCGCGGCATGATCGCTTGCGGTTGTGTGACCCAAGGGGGAGCCTTAGGCCCGGCCGAGGTAGTCGCCCGTGCGGGTGTCGATCTTGACGATCTCGCCTTCCTTGATGAAGAGCGGGACGTTGATCGTTTTGCCAGTTTCGAGCTTGGCCGGTTTCTGGACGTTGTTGGCGGAGTCGCCGCGCACGCCTTCGGCGGACTCAACGACTTTGAGGTTCACGGTGGAAGGGAGTTCGACCTGCACCGCTTTACCTTCGGCGTAGAGGACTTCCACGGAGAGGTTCTCCACGAGGTAATCTTTCGCTTCGGTGAGCAGGTTGTCGTTCAGCGAAATGGTGTCGTAGGTTTCCGGGTCCATGAAATGGTAGCCGGTTTGGTCCTTGTAGCTGAACTCGACCTTCTGGCGGTTGACGTCGACGAGTTCGACTTTGTCGGTCGATCCGAAACGGACGTCGGCGCTTTTGCCGGTGCCGATGTAGCGGATGATCAACTGGACAAAGGCCCGGAGGTTGCCGGGGGTGCGGTGCATGACTTCAAGGACAATGGCGATGTTGCCGTTGTAACGGATGGCCATGCCTTTGCGGAGATCGTTTGCTGATGCCATTGGGTAAAAAAGGGTAACGGGTGGTTGCTATGGAATAGTCAAATAGAGCAGCACTCCCCGCGTTAGACAAGTCTGAACTTGGCGAGGTCCTGGGAGTCCACCAGTCCGACCGGCACGGGCGCGCCGCTCGAGGCGTCCACCACGACGAGGTCGTCGATGGCGTGCTTTTCCAGGATGCGCAGGACCTCCACCGCCAGCCGGTCGGCGGCGACGGTGATCGGTTTGGGCGTCATGAATTCGCTCACGGGGCGCTCCAAAAGATCGGGCACTTTTTCGAAGTGCCGGCCAAAATCGCCGTGGGTGAAGATGCCCGCCAGCGAGCCGTCGGCGCACGTAAGGATGGCGCATCCGGCGCGGCTCGATGCCATGCGCTTCAAGACTTCGCGCACGGTGGCGGTGGGAGGCAGGAGGGCGAGTTGGTCGCCGGTGCGCATGATCTGGGTGACTTTGAGCAGCAGCGAACGGCCGAGGCTGCCGCCGGGATGGTAGCGCGCGAAATCTTCTTTTTTGAAGCCGCGCGCCTGGAGCAGCACCATGGCCAAAGCGTCGCCCAAAACGAGCGCGGCGGTGGTGCTGGAGGTGGGGGCGAGGCCGAGCGGGCAGGCTTCCTCCTGGATGGAGGCGTCGAGGTGGACGTGGGAGTTTTTGGCGAGCGTGGAAGCCGGGTTGCCGGTGATCGAGACGATCTTCACGTCGAACCGGCTCAGGGCGGGGAGGATGTTGAGGAGCTCCTCGGTTTCGCCGGAAAAGCTCAGGGCCAGGATCACGTCGCCGTCCGCAATCACGCCGAGATCGCCGTGCATGGCGTTGAGCGAGTTGAGCACCACGGCGGGCGAGCCGGTGCTCGTCAGGGTGGCGGCGATTTTCTCGCCGATATGGCCGGATTTGCCGACGCCGATGACCACGATTTTCCCCCGCGCTTCGACACTCCGCAGAACGGTTTCCACGGCGAGGCCAAACGAGTCGTCCAGGCGGTCGGCTACGCGGCGGACCTCTGCGAGTTCGATTTCAAATACACGGCGGGCTTGCTCAACAAAATCCATGCCGTGAGTTTGGACGCGGGAGGGGGGAGGTGCCAAGGAAAACTTGGCGTTTTACCAGTTGGTGATCCAGGCGGCGGCAGGAGTCAGCCCTTTTTGGTCGTGATCCGCCGTGCTCCAGAGGTCGAAGGTCGGGTTGTAGCCGCCAGGAGTTGGGGCGTTCGCCTGAACATCCGCAAGGTTCTTGGTCGAGTAGCCGTACACGTTTTTGAAGGGATCGATGATGGCTTGAACCGTCGCGGTCGATCCCACGGGCTGTCTCGGATATAACATACCGGGCTTGAAGGGGAAATAGACCCTGCCGCCTGCCGTCTTTTCCGTGGCGTCGAGAACCCGATTACAGTCTGTGTCGCCGCTCAACGCCTTATACAGCGCCAATGAAGCAAGGTTGTAGACGCCAGCGGAAGTGAGCGCATCGGTGTTAGGGCCCGGGCTGCATTTTGCAACCTCCGCCACAGCATTCAGCGCGTCGGTATTTGCATCCCTCGGGTAATCGCCGTTGTCAATTTTGTAAGATTCGATGGCGAGCGAGAGCGCGTTGACTTCCGCCTTGGCGCGATTTCTGCCCGCACTGTTTTGGGCGTAGCTCATCGTGGAGATCGTGAGCCCGGCCAGGATGGTGATGATCGTGATCACCACCAGGAGTTCAATCAAAGTGAACCCACGCAATTTTGGGAAGACGTGTTTCATGGATTTCGAAACAGCGGCTTATTGGTTCTGCATCTGCTGAATGATGGAAATCAGCGGCATGAAGAGGGCGATGACGATGCTGCCGACGACGAGCGCCAGGAACACAATCATCATCGGTTCCAGCATGGAGGTGAGCCCCGCGACGGAGTTGTCCACTTCGTCGTCGAAAACATCCGCCACTTTGAGCAGCATGTTGGGCAACTGGCCGGTTTCCTCGCCGACGTCGATCATGCTGATGACCAGCGGCGGGAAGACGTTGCTGGCTTCCAGCGGGGCGACGATGGATTCGCCTTCCTTTACGGCGTCGTGGACCTTGAGGATGGCGTCAGAAATGACGGCGTTTCCGGCGGTGTCCTTGGTGATGTTGAGGGCTTGCAGGATCGGCACGCCGCTTTCCACCAGCGTTCCAAGCGTGCGCGTGAAGCGCGAGATGGCCGATTTGCGGAGCAGGTCGCCCATCAGGGGGACTCTCAATTTCACGCGGTCGAGGATAACGCGGCCCACAGCGCTTCGGGCGAAGAGGTTGTAAACAACAACGAGAGCTACAACAGCGCCGATGATCGACATGAAGTGATCTTGAATCGCTTTACTGACCCCGATGACAATCTGTGTGATTTCCGGGAGCGGCTTGTTGCCCAACATGTCTTTGAAGATCGCCTCGAACTTCGGCACGATGAAGACGAGCAGGAACCACATGATGAGAATGGCGATCACGAGCACGATCATCGGGTAGGCCATGGCCGACTTGACCTTGTTGGCGATCTTTTGCGCTTTCTCCTGAAACTCTGCCAGACGGTTGAGGACGAGTTCGAGCACACCGCCCAGCTCACCGGCTTTGACCATGTTGATGTAGAGCTTGTTAAAAATCTTGGGGTGTTGGGCCAGCGATTCGGAGAAGGTGTTGCCGCCCTGCACGGAGTCCGCAAGCATGTTGATGGTGCGCTTGAGGACGACATCCCGTTCCTGTTTGGCCAGCACCGTCAGGCCGCGCAGCAGCGGCAGGCCCGCGTCGATGAGCGTGGCCAGCTGCCGGGTGAAGATCATGAGCGTCTTGCTCTTGACGGTCTCTTTCTTGAAAAGCTCGATGCTGCGCGATTTTTTCGTCGTTTCGACACCAGAGGAAGAGAGGACCGCTTTGGTTGCTTTCTTGGTGGCTCCGGCTTTGCGTGCGCCGCCTTTGCCTTCTTCCACGACGCTGGTCGGGAAAAAGCCGGATTGCCGTAATTGGCCGATCGCTTCGTTGGAACTGGCGGCTTCGACGACGCCCGTGGACTCTGTTCCGCGGGAATCGAGGGCGACGTAGTTGAATTTGGGCATAAGGAGGGGGAGGTTTTTGCTTCTATCTAACTAAGCACAGAAGATGGAGAGGCAAAGTCGATTTGTCCAATGGGAACTCTGCCTGATTTTCCTTTTGCCGGGCTGAAAGTGCATTTTTTTTCCAAATCGTCAGACATCGTAAATACTTTGTGAGCAACAGTTCGCGCGCGCTCGAAACCAAATCGGTTGAAACTCCTTTGGAGGATGCTATAAAGCCCGTGCTGCGGCGCTTGCATGGCCTCAGCTTTTCGCGCATGCACATCCAGGACATTCTTTCCACCAACCCGACCACGTTTTCCTTCGAGTTCTTCCCGCCGAAGACGCCGGAAGCGGCGGAAAGTCTTTTTCAGACCATCCTGGAGCTGGAGCCCTACCTGCCGCATTTCGTGAGCGTCACCTACGGCGCGGGCGGCTCCACGCGGGAATTGACCCATGAACTGGTCATGCGCATGAAGAAGCAGACCTCGCTCGACCCGATTCCCCATCTCACCTGCGTCTGCCACAAAGAGGCGGAAATCGCGGCCATTCTGGAACGCTACGCCGCCGAGGGGATCGGCAACATTCTCGCCCTCTGCGGCGACGCCCCGCGCACGCCCGGCTACCGCCGCGAGGACGACGATTTCCAGCACGCGGCCGACCTGGTCCGTTCCATCCGCAAGTTCAACGATTCCGGCGCGCATCCCGACCGGCGCGGCTTCGGAATCGGCGTGGCCGGTTTCCCCGAAGGCCACCCCGCCACGCCCAACCGCCTGCTGGAGATCGAGTATCTCAAGGCGAAGGTGGACGCAGGGGCCGACTATATCGTCACGCAGCTTTTCTTTGAGAACCGCGACTTCTACGACTTCCGCGACCGGTGCGAACTGGCGGGGATTCGCGTGCCGATCATCGCCGGGATCATGCCCGCCACCTCGTTGAGCAGCCTGAAGCGGATGGCGGAACTGGCCGGAGGGGCGCGGTTCCCGGCGAAGCTCCTGCGGGCGTTGGCGCGCTGCCAGGACGACCCGGAGATGGTGGCGCAAGTCGGCATCCATTACGCCTCCGAGCAATGCCTCGACCTGCTGGAAAACGACGTGCGCGGCATTCATTTTTACACCTTGAACCGCTCCGACGCCACGCGCAAAATCTTCGCCAGCCTCGGGTTGCGCAACTCGCGCGGGACCGGAAACGCCGCGTCCCAAAAATAGCTTCCATCCGGAGGAGTGGCCCGCTTACGATACGGTTCCCGTGAAGAAACGTGCCGCCATGCGCTGGATCGTGGACGAGGTGGATGATTTGATCGCCGCCGGAGTGCTCACTTCTGAAACCGGCGCCGCGTTGCGCCGCCATTACCAAACAAAGCTCTCGCAAGAGGAGTCGGGCGGGAAAACGGTGCTCCTCGCGGTGTTGGGAGCCACGTTGATCGGCGCGGGCATCATTCTCATCCTCGCCCACAACTGGGACGACCTGGGCCGGCCGCTCCGCACCGTGCTTTCGCTGCTGCCGCTTCTGATCGGGATCGCGCTTTCCCTGTGGACGCTGCTCAAACGGGCCGGTTCCACCGCCTGGCGCGAAGGTTCGGGCGTGGCGCAAACCGCGGGGGTGGCCGCCTCCCTCGCGCTCGTTTCGCAGACCTACCACATTTCAGGCGCATTGAGCGATTTCCTGTTCACGTGGTTGATCCTGACCCTGCCGATCCCCTACCTGCTCCACGCGTTCATGCCTGCGCTCATTTATCTTGCGGGCATCGCGGTGTGGGCGGGGGCTGTCGATCACAACGGTTCAGCCGATGTCTATTGGCTGCTGCTGGCGGGGATGCTCCCTTTCTATAACGTGGTCGTGAGGCATGAACGCAATGGGAATGCCGCTGCGTGGCTCTCGGCGGTTCTCGGCGTCAGCATGACTTTGGGTCTCGGCTTCACCATCGAAAAAGGATCGCCTGATCTTTGGATTCCGGCGTTTAGCGGGCTTGCGGGCCTGTATTATCTCGCGGGCGCGATTTGGTTCCCGGAGCGCCGCTACAATCCGCTGCGCGTTTTGGGTGCGCTCGGCGCGGGCTTTCTCGCGATCCTGCTCTCCTTCAAGGACGTTTGGGCCCACGGGGCGGTTGACTGGTCGGGCATTCACTGGCCGGTTTACGTTTTGGCGGTGGGACTGCCTTGCGCCAGCTTCGCGCTGCTGGCATGGGCGCTGCGGCGCAAAGAGAATTTCAACGTCTTCGTCGCCGCCTTGCCGGTGGTGGCGCTCCTCGCCTACGGCTTGGACACCGTTTTGCTCCAGGGGCCGGAGGCAAAGCCGGTGGTCGCGATCCTCTTTAATATTTACGCGTTTGTGCTGGCGATGGGCACCGCTTTTCGAGGCCTGCAACAACGGGCCTTCGCCACCCTCAACGGCGGGCTCATTATTTTTGCCGCGCTCATCATTTCGCGCTTTGTGGATAGCGGCTTTAGCCTCGTCGCGCGCGGATGTGCGTTTGTGGTGCTGGGCTGCCTTGTGCTCGCTGCGAACTTCTGGCTGCTCAACCGCGGCTCTTATCGGCCGTAGAGCCGCTTTCGTTCAGGCCGGCGCGCGAGCAGATAAATGAGCGCCCCGAGCCCGTGGGTAAAGAGGATCACGAGGATCCAGACAATCTTGTCGCTGCCCTCGGAAGGTTCGTTCGTGGCGCAATCGATGAGCATCCAAATCCAGAGCACCGTCCCGGCAACACCGAGGGAGATCATCGCGAGAAAGAAGAGGGGAATGAGCAAAAACTCAATGGAGGCGAACATGGGCGGTTCTTTTGAAAGAGGTTGAAGCAAAGAGCGTATCGAATCCGCGCGCATAGCTCAAGGGAATCCGAAAAAGGCGATTATTGAAGAGGATAATGCCTCCAACCTGCTTGTCATCCCGAGCGCAGCGAGGGACCCCGCAAGTTATTAGAAGCTCCGCACAAAGAGAAGGCCGCGCACTGGGGTGGCGTGTGAGGTCCCTCGCTGCGCTCGGGATGACCCGCGTTCAAGAATCCAAATGTTTCGCCGCACATCTGCCTTGTCCTCGGCGGGCGCTTCCGATAGCACAGGGGGCCGGATTCACCCCTTCCTTTCCCATGAACTATTGCGCTTCCCCCTCCCGGTACGATTCCATGCCTTACGCCCGCTGCGGCCGCAGCGGATTGAAGCTGCCGCGCATTTCGCTCGGGCTGTGGCAAAACTTCGGCGACGTCGATTGCTACGCGACGGGCCGCGCGGTGGTGCTGCGTGCGTTTGATCTCGGGATCACCCACTTCGATCTGGCGAACAACTACGGGCCGCAGCCAGGCTCGGCGGAGATTAATTTCGGGCGGATGTTGCGCGAGGATTTGCACGCTTACCGCGACGAGTTGGTGATCTCCAGCAAAGCGGGCTACAATATGTGGCCGGGGCCGTATGGGGAATGGGGGTCGCGCAAATATGTGCTGGCCAGCCTCGACCAGAGCTTGAAGCGGATGGGGCTGCCCTACGTCGATATTTTCTACTCACACCGCTTCGATCCCGACACTCCGCTGGAAGAGACGATGGGCGCGCTCGACCGCGCGGTGCGTTCCGGCAAGGCTATCTATGCGGGAATTTCCAACTATCCGGCAGCCGAAACGCGTCGGGCGGCGGCGATCCTCAAACAACTCGGCACGCCGTGCCTCATTCATCAGCCTCGCTACAATATGTTCGACCGCTGGATCGAAAACGGGCTCACCGAGGTTCTCGCAGAGGAGGGGATCGGGAGCATCGTCTTTTCGCCGCTCGCCCAAGGCCAGCTCACGGGCCGTTATTTGCAGGATATCCCGGCCGATTCGCGCGCCAGCAAGGCCGCCTTCCTGAAGCCAAGCCAGGTCGAGGAGCATCTGCCGAAAATCCGCGCGCTCAACGCCATCGCGCAACGGCGCGGCCAATCGCTCGCGGAGATGGCGCTGGCCTGGGTGCTGCGGTTGCCGACGGTCACAAGCGCGTTGATCGGCGCCAGTTCGGTGGCGCAGCTTGAGCAAAATCTCAAAGCCCTCGAACGGCTGGAGTTTGCGCCGGAGGAACTCGCAGCCATCCAAACGGTGCTCCAAAGTTAATCCTCCGCAGTGCGGATGCGCTGAATCTGGATTTGCACACTCACGCGGCCCCGCCATTCGTTGCGCTCGATGCGGAAGGCGATGTCCCAGGGCGGACGCGGCAGCGGTTCGGCGGCTCCGTTGAAGAAGATGGCTTCCTGGCGCGATCCGTTTTGCCCGAGCGTGAGGCGCAGATGTTTCTCTTTGAGCACCAGCGGCTCGGAGGACGGGTGGACGCCGCGCGCCAGGAAAAGCGGTTGCGCGTTGCCCATTCCAAAGGGCTGCAAATGCTCGTGGACCGCCAGGAAACCGAGGTTGATCTCGCCCAGCGCAACTTCGCAATCGAGCTTTACGCGCGGCACCAGATCGTCGTCGGTGAGCATGGCTCGGGCGGATTTTTTGAACGCTTCCCGGAATGCTTCAAAGTTTTCCTGACGCAATGCAAGGCCCGCCGCCATTTCGTGACCGCCAAATTTCTCAAGCAAATGGGAGCATTGGCCGAGGGCTTCCACCATTGAAAACCCGGCGATGCCGCGCCCGCTGCCTTTGCCAAGACCGTTCTCGTCGAAGCCGATCACCAGCGTCGGGCGGTGGTGTTGACGGCAAACGCGCGCGGCGACAATGCCGAGCACGCCGGGATGCCAGCCTGCCGCGCCCACGACGATGGCGGCATCGCGCGCGGGATCAAAATCGATTTGCGCTTCCGCCTGCGTCAGCGTCGCTTTTTCCACGCGCTGGCGTTCGCGGTTGTGGGTGTCCAAATCCTGCGCCAACGCGCGCGCCCGCTCGGGATCATCGGTGAGGAGCAGTTCGAGGGATTCCTGCGCGGTGCCGAGCCGCCCCGAGGCATTGAGCCGTGGGCCGAGCTTGAACCCGACGTCGCCCGGGGTGAGCGGCGAGCCGACAGCCGCCACTTCCATCAGCGCCCGCAGCCCGGCCCAGCGCGTATTGGCCATGACTTCCAGCCCTTTTTGAACCAGCACGCGATTCTCGCCGGTGAGCGGCACAATGTCCGCCACGGTTCCCAGCGCAACGAGGTCGAGATGCTCGCGGAGATCGAACTCCGGCACGGCGCGGGTCTTGAGCAGGGCGTGGCAGAACTTGAAGAGGAGCCCCGCGCTGCACAGGTATTGAAAATCCGCCCCGGCATCCGCCCGCTTGGGATTGATGAGCGCCGTGCAGAGCGGCAACGTGGCGGGGCATTCGTGGTGGTCAATCACGACAACATCCACGCCTTGCGCGGTGAGCGCGGCGATTTCCGCTGCCGACGAGGTTCCGCAATCCACCGCGATGAGCAGTTGCGGCGAAGAGGTCGCGACGCAGCGCGACACGCCCTCGGGGCTCAGGCCATACCCCTCGTCCATGCGCGAGGGGAGGAACGTCGCGGGTGTTGCGCCGTAAGCCCGGAGCATGCGCGCCAGGAGCGCCAGCGAAGTGACCCCGTCCACGTCGTAATCCCCATACAATACGATCCGCTCCTTCCCGTCGACGGCTGCCAGCGTGCGGTCCACGGCGGCGCGCATTTCCGGGAGCAGGAACGGATCGCTGAGGCGTTTGAGCTTTGGCGCAAGGAAGTCGGCGGCGCCATGGGGGTGGTCGATTCCGCGCCGGGCGAGAATCCCGGCTACGGCTGGCGGGCACCCGAGTTCACCGGCCAGTGTGGCCACGAGCAGTTCTTCTTGCGGCTCGAGAGGGGGTGGGAGGATCCAACGGGCGTTCATTGGCGGGGAGCACTATAAAAACCTGAAACAAACGTGAAAGAAAGCCTCAAATCCGAACGGCGCTCGGGTGCGCTCCTGCCCGCCGGGCGACCCCGCGTTGCTCAAAGCGTTTTTAATGTTTTTTTAACGCTTTTGCCCCGCCGTTTAACTCACGGCTTCGATGCTCGTTTCGTATTCTAAATATATGAATGAGCGCGATTTTTTGCAGTTGGCACTTTTCCTGGGCGGGTTGATCGCCCTGACTCCGCTGCTTGGGAGGTGGATGGCGGCGGTTTTTGCCGGGGAGAAAACTTTTCTCACCCCCGTCTTGGGCGGGCTGGAGTCGGCGCTCTACCGGTTCTCCGGCATCGACGTGCGGCGCGAGATGAACTGGAAGCGCTATCTGGGCGCGCTGCTCGCGTTCAACGCGCTGGGCGTCTTCGCGGTGCTCTTAATCGAAATGACCCAGGCATGGCTGCCGTTCAACCCGCAAAAACTTCCCAATATTCCCTTCGCTTTGGCCTTCAACACGGCGATCAGTTTCGTGACCAACACCAACTGGCAGGCGTATTCGGGGGAATCGACGATGAGCTACGGCACGCAGATGCTGGCGCTCTGTGTGCAGAATTTTCTGAGCGCGGCGACGGGGATGGCCGTGGCGATCGCGCTGATCCGGGGCCTCACGCGCCGTTGCAGCGAGACGCTCGGCAATTTCTGGGCCGACGTGACGCGCGCCACGCTCTATGTGTTGCTGCCGCTCTCGCTGCTCTTCGCGCTGGTGTTGGTGGGCCAGGGCGTGGTGCAGAGCTTCGCGCCTTACACCGAAGTGACGACGCTCGAAGGAGCCAGGCAGGTGATCCCGCTCGGGCCCGCCGCTTCGCAGGTCGCCATCAAGCAGATCGGCACCAACGGGGGCGGTTTTTTCGGACAAAACAGCGCCCACCCGTTTGAGAATCCCACGCCGCTCTCGAATTTCCTGG
Source organism: Verrucomicrobiota bacterium (assembly GCA_037141555.1). Taxonomy (GTDB): domain Bacteria; phylum Verrucomicrobiota; class Verrucomicrobiia; order Chthoniobacterales; family Chthoniobacteraceae; genus UBA695. Next base: position 12,297 of record JBAXCI010000048.1, read on the forward strand.
AAACGCTGCTCATCTTCGCGATCCCCGCCGGGTTGACCCACGCGTTCGGCTGCATGGCCGGGAATCGACGCCAGGGGTGGGCGATTTTCGGCGCGATGCTCGCCCTGTTCATCGCCGGGTTCGCCGTCGCGTGGCCTGCGGAACTGGCGCACAATCCAGCCACGGGGCTGAGCGCCTCGATGGAGGGCAAGGAGACGCGCTTTGGCCTCATGAACAGCATGCTCTT